>CAYLYZ010000044.1:0-45416 GCA_964387885.1 uncultured bacterium
CGGTAATGGCAATAAATTAAATGGGAAAGTGTCAACTTTTTTTAGGACGTGACATGCAAAATATTTATTTTGAATAGGTGTTATGAGAAGCAAAAAATCGTCATTTAAATTGTAATCAGTTGAATCAATTTAAAAACAAAAAAAGAATGGCATACATAACTCTTTATAATCAAGCCAGATGTAGTATGTTTGTTTTAAGTAGGGTAGTGGATAAGGTTAAACAGACAGAATTTGAGTTGCGAAAAGACTGCAATGTCTAACGTAAATCTGAATCCTGGAGTAAAAATATCCAATATGATTATTCTGGTCAGGATCAATATTATTCAATCATGGTTTACTTTTCTACATGATTATCATATATTATTTGCATGACAATCCCGCCTCATTTGTGCAACGGAATTGCCAGCCGGGCTCAAGAGCCCTCGTCTTTGACAAAACGCTCATATTCGTTTTTACTTTGAAAGAAGTTTATTTTCGGATATCCGAAAATGGATCTAAGAAATCACCGTGCATTCGTCAAACGGAAACATTAAGCGAGCGAAAATCCCCCGGACAAATTTAGGATTACGGTTAACTTCGCTAATCTCATTCGTTCCTCTGCTCCGCTTGTGAAATTGCATAGGTGATTCATATTCGATGGAATATTGGAGTCAACCTTGGTCGATACTACAAAAGTAAAAGAAGATGTTTGGATTCCCACATGCTGTGGACAATGTTACTGCATGTGTGGTATAAAGGTACGTCGGCAGGATGGTGTGGTTACACAGGTTGAGGGAAATCCTGATGCGCCTACCGGGCGCGGCTCGATCTGTGTAAAAGGGCTTGCTGCTCCTCACCTCCTTTACGATCCCTACCGAGTAAATTACCCACTTAAAAGAACTAACCCTGAAAAAGGTCTTGGAGTCGATCCCAAATGGGAACGCATTTCCTGGGAAGAGGCACTTGATACTATTGTTAAGAAGTTGAAAGAGTGCCAGGAACGTGACCCTCGAGGTGTGTTCTTTCAGGCAACCACAACTCAGGCTTCGGAGATCCGATTCGGAGTGATCGGTTTCATGAAAGCTTTCGGTACACCCAACTATTGGGTTTCAGGGGGCGGTTTGCACTGTGGTAATGGTGCTCATTTCATGAACGGTATCATGCACGTGTCATGGTCAATCATTCCGGACTTCGCCAATTGTAACTATGCTCTGAACTTTGGATGTTCCAAGGGACACGGTGCCGGTCACGTTGCTGTACAGAATGCAACGCAGGTGTCAGACGCCCGGTTCAGGGGCTTTAAAAATGTGGTCTTTGATCCCTTCATGAGTGCCCAGGCTTCCAAAGGGCACGAGTGGGTTCCGATACGAGTAGGGACTGATGGTGCACTTGCACTGGGGCTGGTAAATTCCCTGATTAATGAGCATGGTATTTATGATGCTGAGTATCTCATGTATAAGACTAACTCTCCTTATCTGATCCGTCCCTCAGACGGTCGATATATGCGGGATAAAGAGACAAACATGCCACAGGTGTGGGATTTAGTTGACAACTGTCCCAAGGTGCACAACGATCCATCTGTAACACGTGTCGAATACGAAGACGAAGCCCACGAGGTTGCACTTACCGGAACATACAATGTAGATGGTGTTGACTGCCAACCGTCATTCGAGCTGCTCAAGGAGCATGTAAAGAAATACACTCCGGAGTATGTTGAAAAGATTACCTGGGTACCTGCTGCAGATGTGAGCAGGATTGCAAAAGAGTTCGGAGAAGCTGCTGAAATCGGGTCCACAGTAACAATCGAGACCGACAATGGTCCGAAGAAAATCCCGAGGAGACCGGTAGCAACACATTTCTTCAGAGGTTCACAAGGACATACCAATTCCGGATGGACTTGTTTATCCATTGATATGGTCAACCATATCGTCGGTGCTGCAGACACTTACGGCAGTGCTATGGGATTAGGCGCGACTGTTCAAGACGGATATAAGAAAACCGGTAAACCCTACCAGATTCCTTACCCATGCCCGGATGGTTTGCTGATGGCGAAAGCATGGGTTTATGACCATATACCTTATCCATTACGTACGCCCAAACCACCGACACGTCTTGACCTGCATGACATGTTCCCGACGTCCATATATAACGCATTCACAATCTGCAGTCCGAAGTGGTTTGAGATACTCCAGCAGTTTGAAATCCCGTACCGTCCGGATGTGATGATCAATTTCGGCTCTAATTCTGTTATGACTATGGGTAATGCTGAAGCTGTGACAGAGAACTTCCTCAAGAAGTTTAATTTCATTTTTTCATTCCAACTCTATGTCACTGAATTTGAGGAAGCTGTTGCGGACATAATACTACCAGATGCCTGTTACCTCGAGCGTTACACACCGGCGGTCAGTTTTCCCTCAACTTTCTCCCACCCGCAGGGTGAAGACGATTGGGGTTGGACGATACGCCAACCTGTGGTTGAACCGCTCTTTGAACGTCGCGATTTCAATAAGGTGATGCTGGAAATCAGCAAACGCTGCGGTGTTCTTGGCAAGTACTACAAGGGACTGAACGATACCATACCGATGCGCTACGGTGGTGAGATGGAAGAGAAGAACAAATTGGTCGAAGATGGGAGTGTGGAACACACCTGGGAGGATGTCTGTGACCGTCTCGTAAGGGACAGGTTCGGTGATGAACATGACCTTGAGTACTTTAAAAAGCGGGGACTTTTCACCTGGCCCAAACGAAAAGAAGACGTTTACTGGAAATGGTTTAATCCTTCAAGAGTGCCAGTTTATTTCGAGTATTTCATCGATTCAGGTGAAAAGATGACGAAATTGTGGGACAAGTACAACGGCAATGACTTCTTCGAATTCGATTGGACACGTTTCAAGGCACTGGCTGACTGGTATCCATGTCCAACCCATACTGAAGAAGATCCCGAATACGATATGAACACCTTCTACTGGCGTGCTGTTGTTCATTGCAACTCCCTAACGCAACAGAATCCATATCTTGACGAATGCGCACAGGAAGATCCATACGTGTACGCCGTTCAGATGCACAAGGATACCGCTGCAGAGAAAGGCATAAGCGATGGTGATTCTATCTGGCTGGAGAATCCAGAAGGTCACAAGGTTAAGGGTTGGGTTTCTCTTTGCGAAGGTATTGAACCCAAACACCTTGCTATCGCAGCAGTGGCAGGTCACTGGGGCAAATTTATGCCTATTGCGAAAGGCAAGGGTGTATTCTTTAATGACCTCGTTGAAATGGATTTAGAGCACACCGATCCACTGACATTTAATCAGGATATCTGCTGTCGGGTAAAAGTTTATAAAGCAGACTGAGCAACAGAACTAAACAAGAACAACTGGAGTTTTTAATATGCCACAATACGGAATGGTCATCGACTTAAAAAGATGTTACGGCTGTTACGCCTGTGTCATGGCCTGTAAGGTAAAAAATCACACCCCTCCCAACGTGTTCTGGGCTCGTGTTCTGAAGGGTGAACGAGGGAGGTATCCCAACGCAATGCGTCAGGCGCTTCCTGTCCTGTGCATGCATTGTGAGGAACCCTCCTGCAAGGAAGTATGTCCGACGGGAGCCACACAGCAGTTAGATAACGGTATTGTTATCGTTGAAAAGGATAAATGTATGGGCTGTAAAGCCTGCATTATGGGATGCCCCTATGGAGCTCGGTATTCAGTAGAGAAGTGGGAGAGTTACTTCCCGGATGGCTTGCCATTATCAGATTACGAAAAGTTCGCAAAAGAATACTGGGAAGAGAAGTTCGGGTGCGGTGTAGCTACAAAATGTGATTTCTGCCGAGATTTATTAGAGGATGGCAAACAACCCGCATGTGTAGAAGCTTGTTCAGCAAATGCCCGAACGTTTGGTGATCTGGATGATTTGAATAGTGAAGTGTCTATACTAATCAGGAAATGCCGTGGTGAGGTTTTAAACCCGGAACTCGGTAATAATCCCAAAGTATATTACCTCGCACCGAGGTAATAAAGTGCAGGGAAGATTTCATCCCTCGAAACAATAGATTTTTAGAAAGTGAGAGAGGTATAATGGATCCGAAAGTAAATGGCCAGTTGCAGCGTGATTGGGGTGGATTAATTGCACTCTACCTGTTCCTTGGAGGTGTTGGCGGTGGTGCTTATACAATCGCCGCAATCAACAGTTTCCTTGGAAAAAGTATGGAATTGTCCACAACTGTAGGTCTCTGGATAGGATTCCCGGCTCTATTAATAGGCAGCTTCTTCCTGATTGCAGACCTGGGAAACCCGGGCAAGGCTGTTCTTGCAGGTTTGAAACCGGGCAGTTCATGGATCGCTCGTGGATTTTGGATAATTTCCCTTTTTATGGTTTTTTCCTTTCTCCATCTCGTCCTCCATCAATTCACAGACATTAGTAAAACAGCTGCGATCATGAATATCATCGCAGTTGTCGGTATCGTGTTTGCTATCATGACAATCGGTTACACTGGACTATTGCTCAGTGCTTCTAAGGGAATTCCCTTCTGGCGTTCAGGAGTCGTGCCGGTTGTCTTTGTGATCTCCGGTCTCGTAACCGGACATTTTTTAATCATGATCGGTATGGTGATTTTCAATGCTGGAGCAGCAACTGTATCTCAAATGAGCGTCATGGCTGTAGAAGCTGCGGTAGTGGTTGTTGTGGAAGTTCTGGTAATCATCTTTTTCCTCAACGCTGCTTACAAGCAGCCCGATTCCCGAGAATCAGTAGAGCGCATTATGCGCAAGACTATGTTTATTGTCGGCTACTTCATTCTTGGACTTGGTGTACCGCTGATGCTGATGCTGATCCTGCGCTATGCCATGACAGAGTCCGGACTTGGTGCAGTCCTGACGGTTGCTTTCATTGGCGCACTGCTTGGTCTGATTGGTGGTTTTCTCTTGAGACTTGCATTATTGGTTTGCGGTGCACTCCCAACCCTGAACATGGGTGGGTTCCAATTCCGTCGTATTGCAAAACCCAAGGACGTGAAGCCTGGAATCGGCATGATGCCACCGCAATAAAGTTTCTCAGAAAGACGGGATATGTTTCCGTCCATGTAATGTTTGAGTAAGGATTGGACGGGTACAGTACCCGTCCTCCTTTTTTTTTGACTGATATAGAATTGCGTTTTCTAAAGCAGACAGATAAATGAACAAATCAAAAAAGCATCCAGACGCTCTAACAACGGTTCAGGCTCAGCGACTATCAACAGCAGATCCAAAATCACCTCCCCGGGAGGAAAAAGTAAATGTAATTATTGAAACTCCACTTCATATTGATGTGGAGGGTGTCGAAAAATACACTCTACTGTGTACTCCAATCGACAAACTTGCAATGGCTGTGGGATTTTTGTATTCAGAGGGTGTAATCAACAGCTTTGGGGACATAGCCGATATTTATGAGTGCAGGGATGATCCGGGCACTGTACGAGTAAAGCTGACAGGTGAAATCCCGGAAATTATCGGTTCAGCACGCAATCTGCTAATTACCTCCTCATGTGGAGCATGTGGTATCGAGGAACTGCCCAGGAAATTAGCGGAGTTGCCGAAGGTTGACGACACTCTGCGCATCAACAAGGTCTTGTTACGATCTGCAATGAAAGAAATTGCCGATAAACAACCCCTTTTTGAGATGAGCGGTGGAACTCATCTGGTCGCAATTATAGATAAAAATGGTAAGATTCTAGCTCATGCAGAGGATACAGGCAGGCATAATGCACTCGACAAGGTAGTCGGTATGTGTTTATTCGAGGATCTGCCATTTAAAGGCAGCTGGGTTGTCCTATCCAGTCGTGTGAGTCTGGAAATGGTCAGTAAATGCGCTCGGGCTGGGATAGAACTGATATCAGCTATATCTGCACCTACTTCATTGGCTATTGAGACAGCTGAGAGATGTGGTATTACGCTTTGTGCTTTTGTCAGGGAGACTCGGGCGACGGTGTTTACGCACAAGAAAAGGATTATTGGAATTGGAGAATAATTAATAGAATGCACTATTTCACACGGAATCAATTTTCAATATTAACTTATAAAATCCTTGCAATAATCAAAATTCATACATAGCTTACAAATATGAAGAAACTTCGAGTATACTTGGATACTTCTGTTTTGGGTGGTGTTTTTGATGAGGAGTTTGCAGAACCATCAATTGGTATGATGAATAGTATTCGTAAAGGGAAGTTAATCCCATTAATATCGGATACATTAGCCCTGGAAGTTGCCGAAGCACCGATTCCCATCCAGGATTTATTAAATGAGATTAGTGAATTGCGAGTGGAAACCATCCCAATTTCACGGGAGGCCTATGAGCTGCATAATGAATATCTGCGGGTAGGTGTTGTAACTCCTAGGTTTTCAGATGACGCTCTCCATGTTGCTCAGGCAACGATAGCTCGTGCTGATGTTATTGTATCCTGGAATTTTAGACATTTAGTAAATCCTGTTCGAATTAGAGCTTTTAATGGTGTTAATCTGACTTGTGGTTACGGAATGGTTATTATATTGACACCCGCAGACCTGACAGGGATGATTGAGGTTGAAGATGAGTGAAAATCGAAAAAGAAAGACAATTGACTGCATCGAGATGAAACGAAAAATCCAGACGAAAATTGCAGAAGAAACAAAAGGCATGACCTATTCCGAGTTAGAACAATATTACCGGATCAAAATTGCCAAAAGTCGCTTTGCCGATTTATTTGAAGTAGTGAAAACTGCTAGTACCTAAAACAAAAGTTATATGTTTACATTCCTTTCCTTTTCGAGTGTTTCATCATTCTCTTCCAACCACTTTTCAAGCTTTTCAAATAGTCTTGGAAATACATTATTGTACTCCTCCTCAAAGGTCATCATGCAAGAAAGTATTCCATTTTCTATGATGTCTATCCAATTGTGTTCAAGGAATTGAATTTTGAAACTTGATATTAATTCATTTGGATCAGAAGATGAATAGCCATCTGTAAGTCCCATGCTGTTAGGATGTGTCAACTCTGACATAAATTCATAATTATCCCAAATTCCAGGATACTTCTTATCACATTGCTTTAAGATTGTTATTATGTTTATCGACTTATAATCAGTAGAATCAAGTTTCGAACCGGACATTATCCGATTGGTTATCTCATCAAAAGAGGTGAAATCAATTTTTCCCTTTAAGAGTTTATCGATTTTCAAATTTAAGTAGGTCAATAATCCCATCGTTTCAAAACAACTTCGAAGCAAAATTATTGCTCCGAGCATATGATCTGCTTTCCTTAGGAGAATGACTTGTGATAGGATATCTGTGAGACGCCAAAACGTCAATTCTCGACAAAGTAGACTTCTAAATGTTGCTTTCCATTTATGAGCTTTAGGACTGCGAGAATAAAGAGCACTAACAGGAATCTCTCTGCACAGTGAATTCTTCCACTCTACAAGTGCCAATTCTGCAATTTGTAAACGGTTGGCAGTATCACGGTCTGGATCGTAGTCTATCATTAATTGTTTCGTTCAGAGTCATCTAAAATATCCAATACATCTTGTTCAATTGAACGCGACCTCATTACATCGAGAACTCCGTTGTCTGCCAAATCAATAATATCTTCAATTCGCTCTCTAACTTCATCAGCAGTATTCTGTTTCCACTCACGTAATTTAGCATCTAATTTTTCAGCTAAAACATCTAATAGATATCTCCTTAAATTTACTGTTTTCCTTAATATAAGAATCACTTTTAAAATTTTGCAAGGCTCAATAATCCGCTTTCCCAACATTCACACAATCAACGTTTTACTGATAAGAACTCAAATAAGCAAAACCACACTCTTAACCTGAGCATATACCACTTTCCCCGGTTTCAAATCAAGTTCGACAAGAGACTTCTTTGTAATACGGGACAGAATGGGAACTCCCCCCGCAATTAATTTCACCATAACTCGTGAAGTGTCTTCGGTTGTGATTTCATCAACTGTAGCCGGGAATATATTCTGAATACTCGTCCCCGTTTGGCGTTCGAGAGTAAGGCTCACATCGCGAGCTGCAAGCCGTAATTTTACCTTGCTGCCAACTTTCAAAGAATTTCGTGGAACGGAAAAACAACCACCATCAAAATCTAAATGTGTCAGATGAAAATCCTCATTATGTTCGGTGACTGTGACTTTTATTATTGCTGCGGCATCATTTCCTGAGGTAAGAGGCAGATCAAGCCTGGTTAACATCTCGGTAATTGAACCTGTTGCATTTATTCTTCCAGCTTCCATTAGCAGCAGATGATCCGCGAGACGTGCAATTTCTTCTATTGTGTGACTGACGTAAATTATTGGGATTTCAAGCTCATTGCATAAAGATTCGAGATAAGGCAGTATCTCCTTTTTACTATCTTGATCAAGACCGGTTAATGGCTCATCCATCAGCAAAAGCTTTGGACTAACAGCAAGTGCCCGGGCAATTGCTACACGATGTTGTTCACCTCCGGATAATGTATCAGCTTTGCGTTCAAGTAGTTCTCCGATGCCTAATAATTCTATTGTATTATCTAAAGGTATTCTACGACCTGTGTCTGGAATCCTCTTTAGCCCATATTCCAAATTGCCCTTCACCGTCAAATGTGAAAACAGGCTCGCTTCCTGGAATACATATCCAAGTGAGCGACGAAAAGTCGGGATGAATTGATTTTCATCCTGCCATATCGTATCACCAACTTTCAGGAATCCTTGCTTATAACGATCCAGTCCCGCAATTGCTCGCAGCAATGTGGTCTTACCACATCCTGAGGGACCAAACAGCGAAGTGACACCCCGGTTGGGTATATTCAGGTCAACATCCAGTGAGAAGTTAGGTCTTAGGATATTGAATTTTGCTTTGATGCTCAAGGATGCAGCATCCTGAAACGACTGTTGAGGGCATATACAATCATCAGCATAATAAATGACATCAGTAACAATCCCCCCGATAGCCAGTGGGCATGCAAGTACTCCAGACTCTCAACATGATCATAAATAGCAATAGAAACAACCTGAGTCTTGCCGGGAATATTCCCGCCGATCATTAGTACGACACCGAACTCTCCAACAGTATGGGCAAATCCTAACACTGCAGCGGTAAGAAACGCCGGACGTGTCATTGGAACTGCAACTGTGAAAAATCGATCAATAGGAGATGCTCGCAACGTTGCTGCAACTTCAAGAGGTCGACGTCCGATTGCGTTAAAGGCATTTTGGAGAGGTTGAACAACAAACGGCATTGAGTATATTACCGAACCAATGACCAATCCCGTGAAAGTGAATGTTGGTGGGTGACCACCCAGGAATTTCATCAATCCACCTAAAGGCCCATTCGGGCCGAGAGCTACCAGAAGATAGAAACCTAAAACAGTAGGGGGTAAAACTAATGGCAGAGCGACTATTGCTTCAAGCAGGAATTTGAATCGCCAACGGGTGCGTGCTAACCACCAGGCAAGTGGTGTTCCCAGTAATAACAGAATCAGGGTAGTTATTATAGCAAGTTTAAGCGTAATCAGCAGTGCTGTTATATCTGCATCACTGAAAATCATGGTATGACGTATCCGTAACTTTGAATAATCTCCAGCGTTTCCTCACTGCGGACAAACTCCAGAAAGTCAACGGCAATTTCACTTTGTTTTAGAAGTACTGCCTGTTGCTTTATGGGAGTATAGAGTTCCTGAGGCACTTCCCACATTGATCCTTCAAAAGGCTTATCGGGGCACTTGATTTGTGAATAAGCAACGAAGCCCAGTTCTGCATTTCCGCTTTTAACAAATTGAAAGGTCTGGCTGATATTTTCACCGAATACGAGTCGTTCATTTAAGTCATCCGGTACTCCCCGTCTTTTCATAATTTCCCGTGCTGCATTGCCATAGGGTGCAAGTTTGGGATTTGCTATAGCAAGATGACGAAAACTCCCTTTCTCCAAAATGCTTCCCTCGCTCTCAACATATCCTGCATCAGGGCTCCACAGAACAACTTTACCCACAGCATATGTGAAACGACTTCCCTGAATCGCAATCCTCTCTTTTTCCAACAGTTCCGGTCGAATTGTGTCAGCAGCAAAAAAGATATCAAAAGGCGCACCGTTCTTAATTTGTGCGTAGTGTTTACCAGTAGAACCAAAAATTAGTATAACCTTGTGTCCTGTTTTTACCTCGAATTGCGCAGCAATACACTTTATCGCACTTGTAAAATTGCTTGAGACTGCCAGGGTGAGTTCTCCACCGTTTGAAAGTCCATATGAGAGAAATACAACAGGTATTACGATGAGTATTTTGGAAAAAATGTATCTAATCATATCTTATTATCGGTCGGTGATTTCAAACCCGAGAATAGGGGCAGCAATTAAATAGTTGGACGGATTGTAATCCGATACTGTCAAATTACTCCATTCTTTCTTAACTCCTCAATCTTCTCAGACCTGTAGCCTAAGACATCCCTAAGTATATCTTCAGTATGCTCGCCAACAAGAGGAGGAGGACGGCGGATAGATCCGGGAGTATCGGAATACTTGATTGGAATACCGCATAGTTTCAGATCACCGATTGTGGGGTGGGGGACGGTCTCAATCATGTTGCGGTGAATCATTTGAGGATCGGAGAAAAGACGCTCCATGTTATTGACTGGACCACACGGTACAGCAGCATCAACCAGAATTTTCATCCATTCATCACAGGTTTTTTCAGACATACGCTGAGCGACAAGGGGAATTAGTATATTCCGGTTTTCAACTCTTTTTGGATTTGATTCAAATCGTGGATCTTCCAGCCATTCCTTTTTATTTAATGCTTCAGCAAAATGTTCCCATAGTTTCTGGTTGGCTGCTGCAATTGCAATTGGATGATCTTTGGTTTTGAAAACCTGGTAAGGAGCTATTGATTCGTGAGCTGTTCCCCAGCGTTGTGCTTCTTTCCCTGCGACAAGATAGTTGCTGGCAATATTCGCAAGTCCGGATGCCTGGATATCCATTAAACTGCAATCTATGTACTGACCTTTACCCGATCTTTCTCGCCACAATAATGAAGCCATAATTGCCCCTGCTGTACTTACACCGGTCAAGACGTCCGTAATTGCCACTCCAACCTTACACGGGTTTCCATCTTGTTCACCTGTGATATACATGAGACCACCTACAGCGGAGAGCACCATGTCATAACCCGGTCTGTCCATATATGGACCATCCTGCCCATATGCAGTAATTGAGCAATATATCAGACGGGGATTGATTTCTTTTAAAGTTTCATAGTCCAAACCGAATCGTTTCATGAGTCCCGGAGTAAAATTCTCAAGGAAGACATCGGATTTTTTTGCCAGTTCTTTGATCAAATCAAGACCACCGGAATTTTTCAGATCAATAGTTATCGACTTCTTGTTACGGTTACAACAAAGGTAATAGGCAGCCTCTCCACCTGCAAATGGAGGTCCCCAGGTTCTTGTATCGTCACCAGTGCCGGGTCGTTCAACTTTAATTACCTCTGCGCCAAGGTCACCAAGTTGCATAGTGCAATGCGGACCGGCGAGTATCCTTGAAAGGTCGAGAACTCTTATCCCGGAGAGAGGTAATTCTGGCTCAGTATTTTTGGTCATGATTGTTTCCTGTAAACGATCAAAAAAGTACTATGTATCAGAGTTTGGTTTGCACTACATGAGTAGTATATATAATTTAGCATTTTTGACAATAGGCAAATACCAATCAGAAGTATTTTTGGAATAAATCCCAAGTTTTTAGATAATATCTAATAAAGTAACGAGGGGAGATTTGATGATGATCGGGATTTGATGCTGGATTTTATGTGAAAAGGCAATATGATTCTCGATTTGCAGCTCGAAATTTGCATTTACAGAGGTAAACTGAAAATAAATTTGCTTCCTTTGCCTTCTTCACTTTGTACGCCTATTTGTCCCCCGTGAGCTTCTACCGCTAATTTACAAAATGCAAGACCTATACCACTGGAATATCCCTTATGCTCCTTCTTAAGATCTGCCTGTCCAAATTTCTCGAAGATTTTTTCTTGAAGTGCTTCCGGAATCCCGGGACCAGAATCCATAATGGAAATTTCCAGTTCATTTTCAGATTTGTTAACCTCAACAATGACCTTATCGCCTTTAGGTGTAAACTTGATTGCGTTGGAAAGGAGATTAACGATAATTCGCTTAACTAAATCAGAATCAAAAGTGCCGAAAATTTCAGCTTCCTTCGGCTCAAATACTAAAGTCACGTAATCAACTTGCGCACCGAGAATATCAAATGCATCCCTAACCGTTTTAACCAGATCATTTTCTTTTAAATCTATCGGCATTTGTCCCGATTCGAGTCGATTCAAATCAAGTAAAGAACTAACCATTTCGATAAGTTTTGACGTATTTGATTTGGCTCTTCTCAAATCCAGGAGGATATTATCCTCTAATTTGTCCTTATGCAACATCAGAATTATGTCAATGTATCCCTGAATACCGCTTAATGGTGTACGCATATCATGGACAATCATGTGAGTCAATGAATCCCTCGCATTTTCAGCTTCCTGTAGAGCCAGATAGTTTTCCTTTAATTCAAGGTGCTGGTGTTCAATCTCCTCTTTAGCCACCTTTAATGCGATGTGAGTTTTTACGCGGACTTCCACTTCGCGGGGATCAAATGGTTTGGTGATGTAGTCCACGGCACCCAGTTCAAATCCTTTTGTTTTATCCCCTATTTCAGTCATTGCAGTTATAAAAATTACCGGGATATCACAGGTGTCCGGATTCTCCTTCAACTTTTGACAGACTTTGTAGCCATCCATTTCCGGCATCATAATGTCGAGCAGGATCAGATGAGGTTGAGGATTTTTAACGGCGAGAGCCAGGGCTTTCTGCCCATTTGTTGCTGCCAGAATAGCGTAACTATCCTTCAGTGTACCCATTAATACATGTATATTTGCCGGTTCATCATCGACGACGAGGATTGTTCGTTCCTTAGGGGTGTCGGGCCTATCAGTTTCTTTTGTAATTCCCATACAATTATCCTTGCGATTCGTTTATTTTACCTGAGAGCTCAGCCAATTGTTTTTTCGCAGCATCCACATCAAAATTATCCAGATATTCTGCGATCTTTCGATATTTACCTTCAAATACTGTATTCGATAATAGGGTCCCTAATTCGTCAAGTTTTTCCATCCCGGCAGACAGGTCTTCTTCAACCACAACAATAATTGTCTCAGTAAGTTCTTTCAACCTGTCATAGTCAATTGTTTTTTTTGTAGTCGGTTTGTCCCGTTCTTGTTTTCGCTCATCCAGTTTGCCAATTGATATCAGAACTTCGGCTAGCGAGGTTAACACTTCATTGAGACAATCCTGAACCGATTCAGTCTGGTTGTCTTTCAGTGCTTTCTCCAGATCAGCAGTAAACTTGAACAAATCTTTAGCCCCGAGGTTACCAGCGACACCTTTCAAACTGTGGGCGTTTCTGGTGGCAGTTTCAATATCTCCTGCTGAGATCAGTTCATTGAATTCGTCCCCAAAACCGGAATAACTGGTCGCGAGTTTTTGCAGCAGCTTTTTATATAAGTCTTTATTCCCACCAACGCGTTTAAGCCCATCTTCGATATCGATACCTGGTAGATCCGGAAAACCTACAACATCCTTAACCTCTTTTGTCAAATCGGTTTTTGGGGAAGCGCTATCTACTTTAATCCACTTTCCTAATGCTCCAAAGAGCTGATCTAATTCGATTGGTTTCGTTACATAATCATTCATTCCAATCTCTATCACATTTTCTCTTACTCCTGTCATGGCATCAGCAGTCATGGCAATTATGGGCAGATCCTTAAATTGAGAATAGCTTCTGATTTGTTTAGTTGCCTCATAGCCGTCCATAACCGGCATTTGCAAGTCCATAAGAACAATATCGAAGGTTCCGGGTGGATTTTCATTTGTGATATTCTCTAAAGCTCTTTTACCATTCTCAGCTATTGACACTACAAAACCCTCGCTCTCCAGCAGTTCAGTGGCTACTTGAGCGTTTACTTCATTGTCTTCAACTAATAGTATATGTGCGCCCTGGATATTTTCGATTTTAGATGATAACTCAGAGGTTTCATCGTCCATACTATCAGTTATATCAATGGATTCGGCAAACGAATCCAAAATAGTGTTGAGCAGCATGGAGCGATTTATGGGTTTAATGAGAAAACCATCAAGATCCAGATCAGCAGCCTGCTTCATGATTTCCATCCTGCCATAATCGGTGATCATAATTATCTTTGGAATATGATGTAACTCCATATCATATTTAATTTTCTTTGCAGCTTCTGCACCATCTAAACCAGGGAGGCGAAAGTCGATTAGAACAAGTTGGACATATTCAGATTTATCCTCTGAGCGCTTCTGGATCTCTATTAATCCATCTTCTGCGTTTTCAAACAGGATGATCTTGAATGAAAAATCATCAAGACAATCCTCCAGCACTGCTAACACAGTTGGATCATCATCAATTATCACTGTGCGAAGATTTTTCAGATCACCCAGTAAAACTCGTTTCTCTTTCTTTCTTTCGGAAATTTTGAAAACACAGAAGAAACCGAACGTACTACCCTCTCCATATTTACTCTCAATCCATATCCGACCACCCATCATTTCAACCAGTTTCTTGCTTATTGCCAGTCCCAGTCCGGTTCCTCCATATTTCCGGGTTGTCGATGTGTCAGCCTGCTGGAAGGATTGGAATAGTTTGGACTGCTGCTCCTCAGTTAACCCAATCCCGGTGTCTCTGACAGAAAACTTGATTTTTGCTTCTTCTCCCTCAGCTTCAAGCAATTCAACGGATATTCTGATCTCGCCTTTTTTGGTGAATTTCACAGCGTTATTCGTCAGATTAAGGATAACCTGTCCTAATCGAAGGGGATCTCCGGAAAGTTGTGTTGGAACTTCATTTTTAAAATCAACGATCAATTCAAGACCCTTCTCCCGGGCTTTGATTTCAACCATATTCGAAATGTTATCGAGTATACTGTTCAGATCAAAATTAACGGTCTCTATATCAATCTTACCCGCTTCAATCTTAGAGAAATCAAGGATATCATTTATAATACCCAGGAGATTCTGCGCTGCGTTTTGAACCTTTTTGGCATAGTCTTGTTGTTTGGGATCAAGATTGGTTTTACCGAGGAGATGATTAAGACCAATAATCGCATTCATCGGTGTGCGGATTTCGTGACTCATGTTTGCCAGAAAATCACCTTTGGCTTTAGTGGCTTCCTCAGCGATATTTTTGGCTTTAATGAGATCCTGTCGGTATTCGTGACTTTTGAGCATTTTCCATACCGAACTTATCATGAGGCTCAGTTGCTGGACAATTGTTTCGTCGTACTCCTCTTTTCGGTTGGCAACACCAACAACCAATTCGATGCGTCCGGTATCAATCACCGGGATGCTCATATAACGCTGTATGGGAACATGTCCTTCCGGTGTTCCCTTTGCTTTGGGATGCTCAAGACTGTAGTTGTTGGCAATAATAGGTTTACGCTGACGCACCACTTCACCCCAGAGTCCGGTCTCATCAAGATTGTATTGCGTTGGCTGATCCAAAACCTTGCACGCCGGCATGACTCCGGAAGACCACGAATTGAGCGTGAACACTCTGGTGTCTTCATTGTAAAAGAAGAAAAATCCAAACTGGCTCTCCGTCAGGTCCAACACTTCATTAAGTGCATAGTCAAGAAACTTCTGGACGTCAACGATTTCAAATTCCGAAACACGCAATAGCTTTTCCAAACGTTTTCTGGACAGAAGTATTTCCTTTTGATTTCGATTGCGCTCAGTTATGTCTTCCTTGACTGCGACGAAATGGGTAATGACGCCACCATTGTCTTTGATTGAGGAGATAGATGCAGACTCCCAGTAGAGTTCCCCATCCTTCTTTTTATTAAGCAATTCTCCATGCCACTCCTGTCCAGCTCTGATTGTCTTCCAAAGCTCCTTATAAAAAGATCCTGGATGGTGTCCAGACTTAAGGACTCTTGGATTCTGCCCGATAGCCTCACCGGATGTATACCCGGTAATCTGGCTGAACTTCGGATTGACGTACTGAATGTTGCCTTCCGGATCGGTGATCACAATTGAGACCTGGCTCGCTTCAACTGCCCGTGAGAGTTTGCGCAACTCTTCTTCGGCGAACTTCCTTTCCGTTATATCCTGAGCAACACCAACGAAATACATGAAATTCCCATTCTCATCATTTACCGGCGCACCGGTTGACCTGTGCCACCTCCAAGATCCGTCCACATTTCTGACCCTGTAATCGTCAAAGTCTATCAATTCACCCGTTTTCATCATATTCGTAAACGCGTTCTGACACATCTCGTGATCATCCGGGTGAATAACCTCGAGGAAGTTATAACCAATTACTTCTTTAGGATCAAATCCGTAGTGCTCTCTGGCGGATTGTGAGACGAAAAGAAATTTCCCATCGGCACCAAGAGAATAAATTATCTCAGTTGCGTTTTCGACGATGTTCCTGAGTTGTGCTTCGCTTTCCTTCAGTGCATTTTCTGTCTTGTTGCGTTCTGTGATATCGGCGGTCATAACTACCGCGTTTGTAATTTCACCTGATTCGTTCCTATAGGGGAAGAAGGTTACTTCACAGAAACGTTTTTCCTTAAATGAAATCCAGGATTTATAATTTATTGTCTTTCCCGAAAAACAATCGTCAAAATGTTTCTTCAGCGTATTGATGAAAACATCCTCTCCCCAGACTAAAGACACTGAATTACCAATAACTTCTTCTCTTGATTTTGCTTTATCCTTGCACCAGGTATCATTAACTGCTTCGTATTTATAATTCAAGTCCACCAAACTCAGCGCCATTTTGACCGTATTAGCAATAAACATGAATCGTTTGCTCTGTTCCTGCAGTCTTTCTCTTTCAGTTATTTCTTTGTTAAGGTATAAATTGGCGGATTCGAGTTCTTTTGTCCGTTGGTTAACACGCTTCTCTAATTCCTCGTTTATTTTCCTTATTTTTTTCTCTACTTGTTTTTTTACTGTTATGTCATTTCCGAGAACTATTATCTCTTTAAGTACATTGTCTGAATCATAAGAATTAATGGAATTCATGGAAATGATTTTGGTCTTTCCCGATTTTGTAATTATGCTCAATTCGTAATCACGAACTTCGTTTTTACCCAACAGCCTTACAATCCTTGCAAACCGTCTTGCTTGATCAGGCGGGAGAAGAAGATCAAATAACGGCTTTCCAATCAATTCCTCAGGGGAATATTCCAAAATTTCTTCGCATGCCGGATTGACAAATTGTGCAACTCCATCGGGTGAAAAGCCGATGACTACATTCGGGGAACCGTTTATAATTCCGGTTGAATGTTCATGCTCTGATCGTAAGGCGGCATCTCTCTCCTGTAACTGGCTCAGCATTTCATTGAATGCATCTACGAGATATCCAACTTCATCATCATTCTGTTTAATTGCCCTGACCTGGAAATCCCTGTCAGAAGAAATTCTTCGAGCAGTTCCTGCAAGATCAGCAATCGGATTCGTTATGATACGTTGAAGTCGGGAGGAGAGCAGATATGAAATAAATCCTGCTCCAATCAGTACAAAAGCTCCAATCGTAAGGTAGTCAATCAGAGTCGACATAATAGCGCCGAGATCAGATGATATGAATACCGCGCCTATGATCTCGTTGTCAAGAATTATGTCATGAATAACATGTATGTTGCCTTCTGTATAATGATAATCACCTTCAAATTCCTCGCATATATGTATATTTTCAGGATTTCCGTCTCGCGAGTAGACAGCGAATAGTTTACCGTCAGTATCATGAATGGAAGCCGATACAATGCTTTCTTTGTGTTCTAACGTACTCAGCATATTCTCAGCAGTTGTTTTATCACCGAATAAAAGGGCAGCGCTACAGTTCCGGGCGAGGATTTTCGCGTCAATTGTCAAATCATCGACGAGCATTTTCAGATGGTTTCGTATATCAAGAATTATAAACAAAGAACCTGCAGTCAGCATGGTAATCCCGCTGATCAATACGATGATGAAAACTAACTTTCGATGTAGTGATAGATTATCAAATGATTTCATTTGTCTACTGTTTTATCGTAGTTTACTATCCTCGCAACAGATAGAAGCTGTGACCTGAATTTTATTGAAGCGTGGTTTGCAGCAGTCAGGTTTATTTCAAATTTGACCGATCCATCATTTATAAAAAATCCTATCATCCCTCCCTGCTGAGTAAATGTACTTGTTTCACCAACTGTCAATATATTTGATTCCGATAATTGTTCGAATGTTGAGCTCAAACTGTCTTTCCTGGAATCGCTTATATACAAGAGATGGCAGTTTCCAATTTCCTCAATACTCGATATTCGAGATATCCGAATTGGTTTATTTTGAATTGTCTTATTGAGAATTGGAGTCAGAAAGTCTCCAAATGGATCTTCTCCGAGGATTACGATGCTGATTTCACTGATTGAATCGGGAGAATTGACCTCCGTGAATTCGGTAAATTTCAGAAAATTATACAGATACGCAGCCTTAATCTGGTACTCCTTCCTCCGAGCACTCTTATCAGATGGAAACACAACATTTGCAGAAGTCAAACTTATAATCAGGATAAGAACAACTGCTCTCAAAAAGTAGTATTTATCTTTCATATAGGAAAATGTATGTTTTTTGAACTCATGTTTAAATTGCATTTTGTAAAGGAGCGCTATTCAACTATTTATTTCCTGTTTTCCAATAAATACTCAACATTAGAGTGCGTTGTTGCTGCCGAAATCTTGACACAGAATATGATGCACTCGAGCGGTTTGAGGAGTGATAGTATTCAGTATCCAGGACGTTTTTAGCGATCAGTTGAATATCAAAACCATGAAAATCATAGTATGTCAGAGCGGAATTCAAAACAAACGATGCATCTATAATATCGTCGTTCGTAACCGGGATTAGATGAGGATTCATTCTCTCTCCGGTATACCTCCCACCAAGATAAAAAACCAGGTTTGGAGAAAATGAATACTTAGAATTTATATTTACTACGTGATCTGATATCTCCGGGATATCACCATGATCTTCATGTTCGGAATTGGTGTAAGTATAGTTTATGCCAAGCTCTAACCTGGGGAGATAGTAATTACAGGATAATTCAAAACCATCTGTAATCAAATCTTCCCCGTTCACCCACATATTCAAGCCTGAGTCTTTCTCAAGAACATCGGTAATAGTGTTCCTATAAAACGAGATTTCTGTTTGAAGGTTTTTCTGAATATTATAGGATAACACAACTTCATATGACCTCATCGTTTCGGGATCAAGATCATCATTTCCTGCTCCCCAGGTGTAATCCCAGGGTTTTGGCGCACGAAAGGCTTCAGCGTAAATCAGCTTTCCTTTGAATTTATCCCAATTGGAGACGATACTGAACCGTGGCGTGAGAACCTGATCGTATGAGCTGCTGTTATCGAACCTGAGACCTGCATTTAACTGATATTTATCCAACCAGTGGTGCATTGACTGGAAATACAGACTCATCAGTGTGTTGCTTTTCATAGATGGTTTATCCGGCTCAGGAGGTTCCTGATCCGGCGAATTGCTGTATGACTTTGAAAATCCTTCCGCAAGATTTTCCTTCTCATAAACAAAACCTCCGGTCAGGTTGAGACTCTCTATAGGATCATAGTTAATCATACCTTCGTAGCCAAACAAGTCATTTGGACGGTAATAACCAACCTGTGAATTAGTATCGATATAGGCAACGGTATTTTTCATTATTTCAGCATTTCTATAATATAGTTGTGAGTTAAACACAGCATTGCCAGTGATCTCACTTTCAGATTTCAGATAGCTGTTAATAAACCTGATATGCAGATTTGTATCGTGATCGATGTATTTACTGTCGACAGAGCGGTAGTTTGTTGCGCGAGATGCCTGCTTATCAATAACGGTAATAGCTGCAGAGTATTTTTGGAAATTCAGTCTAGCATCGAGGGAGAGATCGTCCTCGAAGTTTTCCATATCATCAGTCCAGTTGTAGTCCCCTTCCTCTCCCACAAGGTCGGCTTTCTCGGTTTGATAAAGCCTTCCGGAAATCCGAAAACCGAGGTCAGTGTCCTCGTTGTAATAACCATACCCAAGTTCGGTCTTAATTGTATTAAAACCGCCATAAAGGGCATTTGCTTCAAATCCGGTATGTGAATAAGGTTCTTTGGTGATGATATTTACTATTCCCGATATCGCATTTGTGCCGTATAATGCGGAAGAGGGACCGTATACAACTTCAATCTGCTCTACATTGTCAAGATTGTACTGTCCACCTCCGTAAAATCCTCCGGAGTTAAGTTCATTTATCTGGATTCCATCAACGAGTATGAGTATCAGGTTGTTTTGATTTGGCACACCTCGCTGGAAAACGTAGCTGTTAAATCCGAGGATATCCCTGAACTGGAATCCCGGTAAACTCGCGAGAGCTTCTTCGAGTGTAAGATATCCTCGTTCCCGGATCTGTCTGGCAGTTATTACTTTAACAACTGAAGGTGCATCACTGATGGATTGTATTTTCTTGGTTGCCGTGACAACCTCAACCTTCGTCAGGTCTTCTAACGACATTGCGAACAGGTCATCTGTTGAAACGTTTGTTTCTGTTTCCTCATGATCTGCAAAAACAAAAGAAGGACACGATATCGTTAATACAAGAACTATTAGGAAGAGTTTAATTGGAAAACGAAAAGCCATGATTGCTCCTGATATGGGACCGCTAAAAAAAGAAAAATCACAAAAGTAAATGCGTTGACTCAATGCAGGAAGATGTTAATATTTTATGGAAGATACGGTAAATTTGAATCTAAAACAAGCGATTTTTTTTACATATATCCGGATAACTCTTAAAGAGACAACGATGCCTTGAGAATAGCATCCGTTCGGTTTTTACTTTCAAGTATCTCAGCTTCTGCTTTTTTCCGTTCATCAATATTCAGGGAATATTCTATCATCTGAACGAGTATGCCATCATCGTTAAATATTGGATAACCATGAACTTCCACATAGTATGGTTTTCCATTTTCGTCAAAATGGATATGCTCTAAAACAGCCGGTTTACCAGTTTCTTTGATAACTTTCAAGGGACAGGGATCTGTTTCCAAGTCACAGGGAACATCACTACGATGAGATAGGGCATGACAGGTTGTGATCCCTTTACCAGCCGCTAATTTTTTAGCATAGCTGTTAGCCAGCACAACCGAATAATCATTGACATCAATCACATAAAAGGGATGACTCAACGAATTAATGGTCATCGTCAGCATTTCTTTTTGTTCTGATAATTCTGCCGTTCGTTTTTCTACCTTTTCTTCAAGCTGGTCTTTATATTCTTCTAATTCTTTATGATGTTTCTGTAAAGTTCTGGTGGTTTTCTCTCCGATCAGGATGCTGAAAATTGTTGCACCAATCGCCAAAACGACCACGACGACCAAAATTATTATTATGATTGTTCTTGTTAGGTAAAATGAAGACAAGGCATCATCATAATCGATCTCAACAGCTACACCAAAGTTTAGGTCATCTACCCATCTCCAGAGCCCAAGAACCTCTACTCCACGATAATCGCGATATCTTTTGAGATCATCTGAATCCATTTTATTAATAACACTCTGAGCCATTAGAGTTAATGGCAACCGTTCCCTTGGTGTAGTTGGTCTATATCCCTCAACCATGTTACCGCCAGGATCCCTGATGTGTAATTTCAAAATACTGTTTTCGTCAGGTTTTATTAAATCCAAATCTCTCAACTGCTGTTCAAATCTACTGTTGGAAATTAATAAACCTGTCTTGTCGATAGCATAAGTTTCCACAGATGAACCAGCTACTCCTAAATGGCACAGTCGAGTCATAACCTTTGCAGGACTATCCCGAAGTGTTAAGACTGCGATGACTTCTCCTGCTTTATTTCTAACGGGGACAGCATAGAACATCGTTGGTTTAATTTTATCATCACTCAAATCTGTTTTGATGGGCGGGATGAAATTACTCTTCCCTGCAAAAACTTCCTTTAATAATTCGGGACACTGCTCATAAATCAGGTTGGTTGATCCAAGGTTTGTATTTCGCATAGAGCCAATGCTGATGTAATCAGGATTGATTATGAAAAAACCCGTATCATCATGCATCTCGCGAGCTGTCTTTATTCGCTCACGCAATTTACTAAGTGTTTTATTATTGGATAAACTCTCTTTATCAGTGGGATCTTTAAGCAGCTTTTCAATATTTTGAATGATAATCTCATCGGACGCAACCTCTTCAAGGATGTCAATTTTATTGTAGATCCATAGTCTTAATGTCTCCTCTGTAGTTATAATTGATGCACGGAGAGATTCTTGTGTGTAGGATAAGGTTTGTTTCTTAACTCGATTCAATCCTATAAGGGTTAAAAGTAATGTAACTGTAAGAAATATTCCTATAATAATAATAACAACAGAATTCTTTTGCTGCATGACAATTTCATCATCCCTGGATGAAAGCCTGGAAAGAAATCGAAGCAGGAAAAATAATAGAATAATGACGGCAATGAAGATCAAAGTGATCTGTACGATTAGTTTAACAGGGATCTCCGACTTGACAATTCCAGCCACATATTTGGAATCAGAAACCTCGATCCATTTGGAGAAAAGTTCTTTTTTTTCAGTAGGAGAAAGTGATGCCTCTGCCTTTCTAAGAGAAGAATATAACAAAGGCCAGTCGTCGCGTACACCGATGCGCAGATTCTGGTAATCCTCATGTCCTAAACTTACTTCACCTGAAATATGAATCCCTGATAGCATGTTCTCTATTTTCAGGTAGTTGATTACAGCTTCCTCTCCGAAGGTAGCATCTGCTTCACCTGTGATCACCGCTTTTAAACATGCGAGAACATCTTCGACCAAATGAAGTTTGATTTCCGGGTATTCCTTTTTAAGGATTTCTTCGTAAAAAAATCCTTTCGGTAAAGCCACTACCTTTCCGGATAATTCCGGCAGCGTTTCGTATGGAACATCAAATTTACTGACGATGACATTTGGATTCGTAACATATGGATCGGTGAAAAGGATATACTTATCACGGTCTGGAGTTTTGACAATGTTTAGCATGACGTCGAGTTTGCGGGATCGAATCATATCCATTAATTCTGACCAACTTAATCCGGACATATAGGTGATTTTTAGATTAAGTTTTTCTGCCAGGAGGTTCATATACTCAACTGATAATCCCTGTGGTTTACCGTTTTTAAAAAAGTTAAAAGGTGGCCAGGATTTTTCGTTACTGACTCGAATTTCAGGATTTTCCCGTAACCAGTCTAATTCTTTGGGTGTCAGGGATATATCGTGTGCTTCTTTCTGGATCTTCTCTTCAGTATATGAGACCCATTTATTTCTTATTTTCTTGTGTTCATCCTCTGAAATTGTTTTAATTACTTTATCAATTACAGTTTTTAGAATCGGCCAGTCTTTTCGGATTGCCATATAGACATCCGATTCGAGAAAGGGTACTGGTACAATCGGTTTAATGCCGAAAAGAGAATATTCCGAAATGTTATATGAGGTAGAAATAATATCACCAATAAAGGCATCAGCTTTTCCGGTTATTAAAATGTTCAGGGCATCACGAATATCTTCGGCATAAATCAAATTAAATTCCGGATAATCTTTTTCGAGTAATCCTGCAACTGTATATCCTTTAATCACAACGGTAGTCTTGGCATGCAAATCATCAAAACCGGAGATAGAATTATCATCTTCCCGGGTAAAGACAAAGTCTGTAACTTCTATATATGAGGATGTAAAATTGGCATAATCCTCCCTCTCTTTTGCGTAGTATAGAGCAGGAAGAACATCAATCTCTTTATTCTCCAATTTGGATAGAAGCTCATCCCATGTATCACCGGTAACAATTTCTATATCAATGCCGAGTTTTTCTCTGATGATGGATAAATAATCCAGAGCAATGCCGGTATATTTTCCGTTTTCATCAACAAAATCAAATGGAGCCCAATCCATTTCACCACCAACAACGATTTTCTGATGATCTGCTAACCACGCTTGCTCTTCAACAGTCAGGATTTTCTCCTTTTCATCTCCTATGCAAATAGCACTGAGTGTGAGAATGAGTAGAAACGAAAGAAATCCTGTTAGAAATGTCGGAGATTTTAAATTAAATCGCATTTATCTCGCCTTAGGTAAAAAATCGATTACAGATGAGAATTGCAGTTAAATTGCACAAGAGATGTCGGTGCGGAGAAGTTTACTGCATTATAAAACTAATTAAACAGGAGTAATAAAACAATGGATAGGATTGGATTTAGCATCCTCCGTATACTTCAACTTCGTGTGATCCTATTGAAAATGTAATTACAGGGATTATGGTCCTTTTTATAAATGAAAAATCAGTTGATGCTTTATGATGAGGATTATTAAATAAGAAGAATAAAATTTAGAAACTGGTCAATATTGTTTAGCTAAGTACCTGAGGAATAGGGTAGAACTGAATATATAATCTCAGGTTTATGATCAGCATAATTTGTTAATGGTATTTGGTATTTCAATCTCCATTCTGTATCTTAGTCGAGATGAGGTGCCAAATAATCGAGGAAACATGAAAAACCAAGAAGTTTTATTAGCATTAGTCATTTCTCTGATTTTGATTACCTTGCCTTCAGTTAAAGCACAACCTTACTATGGCAAAATTGGAACTGGAGTCAGTATGGATCAGTGGACAAAGACTTTCGTAGATTTGATGAAATTGTCGCGTCCCTTCCAGAATCTTGACGGCAATGCTCCCGCTGAAATGGACTCACTTGGTTACCCACTCGAGGATTGTCAAATCCTCGTCTCCGAAAGCTGGCCAGTGGCTGAATGGCAAAATGATATTGACGATCCGGAGGAGTTTCGTCCCGATTTCAGTGGAATATATCACTGCTCTTTTATCGGGCAAGGGGATGTCAGTCGAGTATGGGGGGATTTCATCCTACAAAACCTTGAATATGATCCGGATCTGAATGAAACGACCTTTGAACTGGAAGTTGGAGAACCCAGAGGTGGTAACGCTTATGGATTTATTCAATTAAGATTTACCAATACTCGTAGAACGAGGGATCACGATCTTAATACCGGATTTAGTGACTTGAAGGTAATTCGACCCGGTTACGAACTCGGGACTGAGCAAATAATAACCGATGAATACATCAACTGCGTTAGTTCAGCAGAATTCTCGACACTTCGATTCATGGGATGGACGCATACCAATAATGGGGCAGGGGAGAACGATCCTAATAATCCGGATTATCCCGGACGATTAGATTGGAATGACCGGCGTCAATTGAATGCTGCAACATATAAGCGGAATAATTTTATTAGTGCCGAGCACGGTGGACCCTGGGAGACAGTCATTGAATTAGCTAACATAGTTCAAAAGGATGTATGGATAAATATCCCGGTAGCCGCCTCCGAAGACTATACTCGTGAACTGGCAACTCTGTTCAGGGATAATCTTAGCGAAGAGTTGAATATCTATGTTGAATTGAGTAACGAGGTCTGGAATCGAGGATTTAAGCAGGCACAATGGTGTATTGACTACGCTGAAGATCATGGACTGGGTGGATTTAATAATTATGCAGATGAAGCCTATGCTCATCTAACAGCTGAGGATGCAATTACTTTTGAAGATGCATTCGGGGACGGCTCACTCAATAACAGAATTAGAGTAATGAGCTGTTGGCAGATCGGAGCATGGCAACCGGATGAACATTTTGTTAGTCAGTTAGATTATGTTAGAGATAACTACCGTGAACCTAATACAATGATATATGGGATAGCTGTCGCGCCATATTTTGGTGCTGGAGAAACACTACTAAATGGTTCAGTTGAAGAAATCCACGATGCGATGTGGGAATCGAGTAATAATAGCCGCGACAGGCGTCGCAATATTGCTGGTGTAGCTATTGAATATGAGCTTCCCGGGGGACTAATGACATATGAAGGAGGTTCTGACACTGGCGGAGGAAACCCTCAGAATGTTGCCAATCGTATATTGGCAGAGCGGGATTCGACAATGAAAGAAATCATGATCCACGATCTGCAGGATAATTGGTTCCCATTGGGAGGTGAATTATTCATGTACCTGGAAATGGCAGGTTCCTATAATCGTTACGGATGTTGGGGGTTGACAGATGATGTCGATAATCCCGACAGGAATTACAAATTTGAGGCAGTTCGTGAATTAATTGGAGAAGCGCCTGAAAATGGAGTGCACTGCAGGAGTGGGAATCCTGAGGGCTTTACTCTTCTTGATTTATTCCCCAATCCTTTCAATTCTGATTTGAAAGTTAAATTTAGGGTTGAGAATTATTCTTGGATTGGTGTTGACCTGATTGATGTACAAGGACGAGTTTTGCAGGGAACAGAATACTCTGCTTTCTATCAAATAGGAATGCATTTTATACCCCTGCAAGTCAACCATCTGGCAAATGGGCTGTATTACGTAAGATTGAAACAAAACAACAGTACTATAATCACACCGGTTTGTCTATTTAGATAAATCACCCTTGAAATTAGCTTTATTCAACAATAACGATCTTGCTAACTATCATTTTATAATCTGATTCTACCTTTAAAAAGTAAATACCCGAGGGCATATCTCCGGATTGTAAAACATGTAGCTGCAAACCAACTTGTTGAGTCTCTTTGATCAGATTGTAAACCAACCTGCCCGAAATATCGTAAATTGAAAGATTGACAGGGCAGAAGTTGTTTATTGAATATAAAATATTTACTGTTGAATTGAAGGGATTGGGATAAATTGCTTTTAGTGCAAAACTGTCAGTTTTTTTATCTTTTTCGTGATCCACACCTAACACTACTTGCGCAGTCCATTCCAATTGTGCCGTCAGGTTGTATCCATCACACACTCTAACAGTGACATCAAAAACTCCAAGACTGTCAAATGTCCAGGTGAGGCTGTCAATCCCCCAAAATTTACTGTCATTTACTGTCCATTTATAATCAAGAACTGACTCTTCTTCATCAAATGCTATTACCGTGAATGTAACAGTTTCACCCGCAATAACACATAAATTACTTTCCGGTTGGAAACCTTCAATTTCAGGGGAGATGTTATCGAAATTGGTTGGTATTGCCCCAAGATCGGTACGTGTTCCGTCCTCATCCTCCTCAAATTCAGGATTTCCGGTATTTAGACAAGGGGACTGAGGAGACAGGTGGTAGGGATAATGCGGTGAACCAAAAAATAAAGGATCTTCCTCTATACTGTTCCGAATGATTGCAGAACCTAATTCCTGATTTTCAAAAAAGTTGCAGTATTCAATAATACCTGGATCACCGCTGATCCTGTAGATTATTGCTTCGTCATTCCATGCAATAATCGAGTTTTCCATCACAGGTGCAAATTCCCACTCCCGAATGGATATTAAACAGCCAGCCGAATTGTGAAGTATGTTTATATGGTGAATGTCTGGCTCGCCATGCTCCATTTCCATTGATAATCCAGTCTGACATTTATCAATCACCAAATTATGCAATACATGCTGCCCGCGTCCTCGATTCAGGTAGAATAAACCTGTCTCGGAGCATTGACTGATAAGGCCATGATGGATGCTGCAATTTTCGGCTCGAGTATCTACAATCAACGAACGGCCATATTGGATAGAGAAATAGCTCAGGCTTATCCTGCTTTCACAGGTGATTGAACCCCATTGTCCAGCGACCGGATCAGGAGAAAATGCAGTAAACTTGATTGTATCATCGGATTCTCCGTTCGCAATCAAGTCACCGTAGCATCGGAACTGACAAAAATCAGTCATTAGTATCTCCGTACCGGCTTCAATCGTTAATGATTCACCTTCAGGAATTTCCGTATCGTAGGTAATCACGTAAGGGCTACCTTCTTTTGTCAAAAGGCCTGAAATTTCTCTCCTCAGGATTTGATAATCTGTTGCACGAGCGAAAAGAGGAATCGATAATCTTCCTGCATCTGTTGTTACAATCAAAGATTCTTGAAATATTCCCCCATTTCGAGACTGAAAGCGAATGGGAATTGCTTCCGAGCGTGTCCCAGGTTGTATAGGGAAAGGTTCAATATCATCAATGTGGAAATTATTAGGATCGGAAACCTCAATTGATTGAATGACTGATGCATCATCTCCCGCATTCTGGATGAAAAACTCTTCAAAATCTCTGACACCTGTTTGCACAAGATCAAAATGCAATTGCCTGGGATATAAACTTAGAATTGCTCCTAAAGGTTCTTGCGGGGACTGTGTAGCAGATTCTGTGGTTCCATAAACACCAAGATTTGCACGATCACCGTTTGGTTCAGGTTCATTGCCAACATTAACACCGGGATCGGCTCGGTCAATTGCAGGTGAATTGGGAGCAGGATGGAATCCGTTCTCATTTGTAAACATAGGATCTGAGGCAAGATCGTGTTCACAGAGCTGGAAATACTTATCTCTTGACAACTCGGGATCAACCGGTTCGTTATTGTTCCAGAAGAGGTTGTAATCCTGATCAATAAGATTTTCACGGCCTCGGGAATAAAAGACTTCGCTGCGATTGTTGGCAAATATATTATTCCTGATAATAATCGGATCATAACGACTATCAGAGAGGAGCGGAATTCCGGATTCCACGACCGTATTGAACTGGATTAAAAACGGAGCTCGATTAGCGTTCCTATGTGATCCATCAATTTTTATTCCCTGTTGACAGTTGTAGATAAGGTTGTTTCGGATAATTGTCATCGAATTATCTTCATTGATCATATACTTTGCTTTGATTGCATATCTGCTGCATCCAACAAATGTATTTCCAGTTATTAGAATGTTTCCCTGTCCTTCGTTAATTACTCCTCCATCGCAGTCTGTAAAGGTATTGTTAATAACACTTAGGTCACCATTAGATTCAAACCACAATCCAGATGGGCAGTTGATAATTTCACAGTTCATAACTTCAGCAATAAGACGATTATTTTCATCAATTGGAGGGTACATTCGAATCGCTAAATTAGAAAAGTTAGAAAGCAGACAATCTTCAATCAATATATTTTCAGCACGTCTACCAACCGTGATTGCTCGATGGGGAATATTGTCACCACCATTGACAATGCAATTAGAAATCATACCCTGTAATCCATCAATGCCTATAGCGCAAGGAATACCTGCTACCATCCCACCTTCAGGATCTATCCTGAAATCATAATCGGTAAATCGGCAATTCGAAATATTCATTTCTCCATCTGTTTCACCCCGAATTCCGCCGAAGAAATAAGAAAGCCCGACATATGCAAAGTCCAGGCTTCCTCCATCGAGGTATATTCCTCTCCAATCACCAGTTCCCGGCTGTTCAGCATTGCTGGTAAAAAATATACTGTCTTCGGCTGTGCCAATTGCAGTGAGATCACCAAAAACCTGAAACATTATATAAACAGGACGCCATTGAAAGCGAACTTCAACACCAGGTTCGATTCTCAGAGCTTCTCCCTCAGGTAAAGTGATATTATCCGTGACAATGTACGGGCTACCATCAACCGCCCAGACTCCAGACACTTCACCGACAACTTCTGTTTGTGAGTAGCAAGCCGTCGAAATCAGGATGAAAAAGATAAATGCTTTAATAATTTTATTCATTCGATTAAAACAACCTTTCTTATACAACTCCGATTACCTGTCCGTAACTGGATAAAATACACACCTGAAACAAAATCATCCTCAAACCAACTAATCAAGTGGTTTCCAGCAGTGACAACTCCCTGATCAAGTGTACTTAATTGTCTTCCGCTAAGATCGTAGATAGAAAGTTCAACCTGAGATGTATGTGGAACATCAAATTCAATTTTGATTTGTGAATTGAAGGGATTGGGGTAGGGTGGATGAAGGATTAGCAGTTCAGGCAACTCAGAGTCTGGCATTTCAACTTCGTCAGAAGGTATGACTCCCATCAGAATCGGGATTGATAGTTCACCTCCCAACCCATCATGATCAAACACCATTTCACCGCTATATTCACCAAGAGGCAATGTGATATCCCGAATTCCATCGACAGTCTGCAGAATCAGATTTACATCCTGAATCCCATCAGGAATAATCTCACCTGCATTAGGAACTGATTGCGCCCAGAACGGATTTGGTTTTAATTGAAAGACATTTACAATATCCTCGTTATTTCCTTCTCTACCCTGACACAATGCTATAAAAACAAAACAACCAAATACATCAAAAGAATTACAAATGCTAACATCAACGGGTCGCAGATTACTGCTCAAATCCAAAACTGTAACCTGACTTAACTCGCCATTTTCTGTATTAACTCTACTTACAGACCGATCTCCCTGATCATTGAGATAATGAAGAATGTAAAGGTTATGACCATCCGGATCTTCTGGAAAATATCCCAATCCATTAATTGTCACACCGTTTCGGTCAAATTCATGCTGATGAAATCCATTTCGATCAATACCATAAATATCAGTCATAATTCCTGAAACCCAGAACAACTCCTCATCAGAATCCCAAGTTACATATCGACCCGTGTTAATGTGGATGTTAAGGAAATCGGTCATTTCACCTTCCGGAGTATATCCGAGCAAGTATTGTCCTTCCATTCCCCAGATCTTCTCCCCGTCATTTGTCAGTGACACTACTCCATCCGCGGTATTATTCTGTTGGGAAAACTGAGATATTATCTCATGCTCACCGTTCAGGGCAAATATCCAACCTTCACCATCAATAGTACCTGCAACAAAGTAGTTACCATCCAACATAGTTAGTCCTTTAATATCAAGATTTTCAATTTGTTGTAACGGTTCGAAAAAGTATCTCAGAGACCACGGAGGTAAATTTTCTGGAGCTCTCAGGTTGGAGGACCAACTAAGTATACCATTACCAGGATTGTTAATTTGTAGTGGGACAAGAAGGCTGTCCCCGGCAGGTAAATCGGCATTGACCTCAGCCGGATTTATCTCGCACTGAGATTGATGCAAAACGAAATTGATTTCGATATCGTCGGAGAGGTTTACTTCAAGGTTCTGAATCACTGAATCAAGATAGTTCTCATGACAGGCCGTAACCATAAATTCGCCGCGGGGTAATTGGAGACTCCACCGTCCGTTTTCATCACTCTGAGTCTGGTAATTATCCGAGACTACAATACTGCTTCCAACTAATGGTTCCTGGTCACCGAAGGCTGTTACAGTGCCGTGCAAAGAGGCATATTGGGGATAGAAATATGCTCCGATTTCGATGAAACTACTGTCCGGATCAAGTGGAAATTCCGGATCACCACCGTCGATGCATGGGCTCCCTTCTCGCAATCTAAAATCACCCTGATCTGCATCGACAAATCGTGAATCCATCCAAATTATCCCCTGCCCTAATTCAACATCACCATTAATGCGTATTACACGATTCTCACCATCAGCAAAGTTACAGTAATCGATAATACCTTCACTATTAATATTAAGATCCTGTTCGCCATTGTTTTCGAAAATAGTGTTGAGAAAAGAGAAATTCTGAGATCTTACGTAAAAACCATCACACGTTTCTGCGACGTTTCCATATACCGTGCAATTGACTACTTCAAGCGATCCTTGACGTAAATGTAGCACACCACCTTCACCTGTGCTGGAATTGTCGACAAACAGACAATGATCCATAGTAATGTTGACTGGATTGTCATCACCCCGACTGATGATTGCACCTCCACCAACCTCAGTATGATTATTGAGAAAGCGACAGCCAATCAAATGCATTTCATGCTCTCTATCCTCGGTATAGATATATATTGCACCTCCTGCACCCTGAGCAATGTTTGTCAGGAAAGATGAATATTTAATCAAAGCATCGCTGGCACCCAGACGGATTGCTCCCCCATGATTCCCCGATTGGTTGCCTTCAAAGGTTACACTGTCCAATTCAACATTTGACCCGGAAACGTAAATCCCACCACCTTCAGGACTGGTGTTATTTTGAATCAATGAGTTTCTTATCGTCGAACGAGCACTACTTCTGATGGACATACCACCACCTCGCATATTGGAGGTGTTGTCCCTGATGATTGAGTTTTCGAGGGCAAGTCTTGATCCACCCTCACAGCGTATTCCACCATTAAATTGCACAATGTTGTTTTGCACAATTAAGTTTTTAAGCGCTGCCCGAGAATTTTCCAGGACAATAGCAGCGGATCTCCCCCTGACGTTTTGGATCGTGAAACCATTAATCTGCACACTATCCGCTCCCAGGTTATTAAGGTTCAGGACTGAAATGGCCGATTCTTCTTCAAAATTCCCATCAATGATTGTTTGTTCGATATCTTCCAGGTCATTAGTGAAGGGGTAATTGCTCAACAGAAAGATTGGTTCGCTTACATTGAGATGCTCTATATACTGTCCTCGGACGACAAGAACAGTGTCACCTGCATCGGCACCATTAATCCCAGCCTGAATGGTCTCAAAATCGTCCGGAATGTTGATAACACGGCCGTGAAGAGAGGAGAGATATAAGAAAATAAGGATGAAAAAAAGAAATCGTCGACAAAATAACATTACTAATCCCTCGACTTAAGATTCAATGCAGAAGCTACTTGTTATCTACAAGTTATATTTTTACTAAAATAACGAGTATACTGGTGGAAGGCAATACGCAAAGAATAATTCCAGTGGAACAATCAGTCGGAAAATATTTTGAAACAGAATAGCCATTCTTATCTGTTGATCATGCGAGAAAGATAACTGGAATTTAAAAGTTCCTTTCTAAGAATCCGCTTTTCAGCAGTCGGTCGAACTGGATGTCCAAATTTCTGATTATGCTTCCACCATAAACTGGATTCGACATAATGCAAGCTCATAACCTATGACCAACACCGCATAAATTCCAATAACAGCCTTACGCCAACTCCGGACGGAGTTTCATTGCCTGGAATATAACTGAGAGGAACATTAAATGCGGTTCCAGCAATGTCGAGGTGAACCCAGGGAGTTTTATCTATAAACTGTTTCAGGAATACTGCAGCAGTACATGCACCTCCCTGTTTGCCTCCGGTATTCTTTATATCTGCTACTTGACTCTTCAATTGCCTTAAGTACTCATCCCATATCGGCATACGCCATACTCGTTCACCGACGATTTCACCGGATTCAGTAAGTAATTGAGCAATATCCTCAGCATCAGTAAACATACCTGATGCATGTTTTCCCAAAGCCACTCCTATAGCCCCGGTCAATGTCGCTAAATCGATAATTAAGTCCGGTTTCTCGGTCTCTTCGGCGTAGGTCAGGGCATCGGCGAGTGTGAGTCTTCCCTCTGCATCGGTGTTGTCAACTTCAATTGTTAATCCCTTGTAGCTGGAAAGTATGTCACCCGGTTTATAGGCCTTGCTGCTCGCCAGGTTTTCAGCAGCCGCAATAAATCCATCTACTTTACATGGGGGATTCCAACGATCAATAACTTTAAATAATCCCATCACCGCAGCAGAGCCACACATATCAATTTTCATGTGACGCAAACCCTCAGCCGTTTTCAGGTCAAAACCACCCGCATCATAGGTCAGACCTTTCCCAACAACTACAAGCTTTTTTGGTTCATCTTTTAAGCCTGGATCATAACTGAGATGTATCAATACCGGAGGATTAGCACTTCCTTGACCAACTGCAGCTAATGCACCCATTCCCAATTCCTTAATACGGTCAAAACTGAGAATTTCAACCCTAACACGATCTGATTCGAGAGCCTTTGCAATTTCAGCAAGTGATTCCGGATATAGGTCACAAGCAGGTGTACTACCCAAATCCCTCGCAAAACAAGTCCCGGGGATTGTGCAGCGAGTTTCCTCTGCTGTAGATTCAAGTATTGAGATGTCATGATTTAAACCAGGGATGACGTTCACTAATTTCAGATTCGGTCGAATTTCCCTGTTCTTAGTTCTGTACCTGTTAAAATCATATGTAGATAGAGCAAAACCCTCTATTGCAGCTCGTCCGATACCGGTTTGATCCTCAGGGGAAAATCCAGTAAGGGGAATCATTAACTCAACTTCATCAGGCAGAGATTTTCTCGTTAAGATTCCTGCATGACCATAGGAGCGCCTGACTTTCTCAAAGCTGAAATCCTCCCTTTTTCCCAATCCAATTAGGAGAACTCGACCAATTTGAGTTGATGGTTTTCCATACAGGAAGAGTGATTGATTAGTTTTCCCGGAAAAATCATTTCTTTCATACGCCATTTCAATACATCCGTCTAAAGCGTCATTAAGGTTGGAAAATCCGCAATCAGAAGGCTTTTCATTCTCAAACATTCCTGCAACTAAGAGCTTTGTTTCCATTTCTTGCGGAGCAACTATCTTGATCCTGATATCCATCTCTTTTCCGGTGTTTTGTGGTTTGAAGGTTTATTCTACTATCAGCATCAAAATCTGCTGAATGCGTTGCATGCAATATAGCTTGAGAACAAGAGATTGGCAATGATCTTTAGTACCCGTTCCGGGTCTAAACAGCTTTCATCTCTTGATACCATCAAATCTTGGATAGGGGCTCCGGATTTGGTCTGGAAGCAGACAAGAGTTTATCACGGCAGATTGTTGAAATATTGTTATCTACTTGTCCCTGAGAACTTCTTCCATAGTCTGAATTGTTGTTCTGTATACTTTTTCAGTCTTTAGAGTTAATCCCGTTTTTGTGTGATTAGCATTTTCTTTGTATTTAGTTAGTACCATTTTTTCAAACTCTGCCTGTTCTTTTAAGGCTTTATTCTCAATTGCTCTCATTTTATCTTTTAGCTTTGGAAGTAAATCGAAATATTCATTCTCAACCTTTTGGAGGCAATTAGTAAATGTCCAGAAAGCCTCTTCAATATTCGGAACAAATGCCTTTTCAGTTTTGTCTTCAAAGTAGTCTTCATCCGGCTTTTCGAAACCAGCATAGCCTGCTGGGAAAGAATAGATCCCAAAATAAAAGGGAAGATAAGCTGAAATACACGGTGAACCCAGGCACATCCAGTAGGTTATCCCTATATCAAGTGGTAAATCTTTGCGCAATTGCACAATAAAAGAGGTTCGCGTAGCTGATTGACATATCGACGAAAAACTGCGATTATGTGGGTAATCTATTTGTGTTTCTGGTTCATAGAGATTGGTGTTTTCATAATGATTGCGCAGAACGGTCATTAGCATTTCAATGCTAATTTTAGATTTTGGTTTAAAAGAGAAGGGAAGATCAGCCTTAGGATCAAGGTTTTCTTCCGATAAGAGTCTCAATCCCGACCGGTGACGTCCAATGTTACCAGGATGATTTGCAGCACCTGAATCGGCATAAATGAAAGCAAAATCGAAAACAACTTCTTTTTCGGGATCATACCACTTTCGTGAGACAGCATAGTCGACTATATCTGATGATCCGAGGAAGTTTTTTTTGTCAGTTAAATCTATTTCATGTATACTGTATGTATTAGCAATAACAGCAACATGGTCGTCCGGTACCCGTTGTGCAACCCAGTGCTTCCCATTTACTGCGGCAAACAACCAGCCTTCATCGGGATCACAGATAATTAAAGTTCGTCCGGATGCATCATATCCGAATTGCTCAATCAAACTTCCAGCAAGCAGGACTCCATCCCGGGCAGTTCTGCATCTCTGAATAACCAATTTTCTCAGATTATAGCTGATTCCCCCATCGGTAAGTTCCGGGTTGTCTTCACGCGATGGACAGGCATCAGATGCTACACTGACACCGAATTCATTTATATAACTATCTGAAAAACGAAAACCCGGCATCTCTGACCAGATATAGGAATAGGTCTCGTCTACATCATCGATTTGTCCACCATTCAGGAGAGTGAATTTATCATCCGGATAATGCTTTTTCCGGGGTACTTTATAATGGTTAACTACACACGGTGGACCGTCATCCTCATTATGTGCCATAATTACAAAACCATCGCTGGAAGCATCCTTTCCAACCACAATTGAATAGCAGTTGAGATCGTCAGGAAACGCTGGTGAGGATAGTGTTATGTATATGCAGAAGAACACCAGACAAATAGAATTAAAAGACATTGTACGCATTATTACCTCCAATCAGTGGTTTTTATATCGGCAGACCTACACGGTTTTCAGATCTCAAACGTGTGACTGACACAGAGTTTGATCAAATCCTATCCTTCTGAAACAACTCAAAATAGACACCTGACACCCCGATTAAAATCAATCAAAACCTATGTGCCCTGGTGGAAATATAACCAGAGAACGTTTCTTTTTGCAAGATCTTTCTGTTGATCTGAAGACAATATTTTCTTTCAATAATTAACAAGAATAGTCTCGTAAAATCACTTTTAGAAAATCTGACAGTTCACCGGATTCTATTGGAATTCTATTTGCTCCATAGCTGGTTATAAATCAAGGGATATAAGCAAAATCAGAAAATAGCACTTCAGCAAATTGCTCAATAGGTTTCTTTTTTACGAATTCTCTTTTAATTTCTTTCGGTACTTCAAAAGAGTATCATCTGAAATACCAATTAATTGAGCTGCTGCCGCCCAATTTCTATCAGCACGCTCATAAGCAGCATTAAAGAATTGATGTAACTTTTCACATATAAGTAATTCGTCTACAACTTCGGAGAATTTTTTAAGTTCATCATCCTCGGTATATGGGCTGAAATGCAGTTGGTCATTTCTTCCTAAGGAATTTATTTTTAAGCGATCATTTTTCAGCTCTCTTAACTGAATTTCAACCTGGTCATTAGTAATCTCCTCTCCGGGCGTGTGTATAAAAATCCTTTCAATAAAGCTTTTTAATTCCCTGATATTGTTTTGCCAATCGTATTTTATAAGCGCTTCCGAACATTCCTCATTAAGTCGTTTCCATTGGCTTCCCGTTAGCTTCCAATTCTTTTTTTCAATCAGGTGTTTGGTCAGAGGTAGGATATCCCCAGGGCGACTTCGAAGAGATGGTACCTTTACTGAAACGGTATTCAGCCGATAGAATAGATCTTCTCGAAACAATCCATCCCCCACCAGGACAGCTAAATCTTTATTAGTCGCTGCAACAACACGAACATCAGAATATATATCACTTCGACCACCAACTTTCATAAAATGGCCCGAATCAAGAAATTTCAACAGCTGTCCCTGTATTTCAAGAGGTAAATCAGCAATTTCATCCAGGAAAAGTATACCTTTGTGAGCTGATTCGAAATATCCAATTTTTCTCTTCTTTGCATCGGTAAATGATCCCGGTTCATGACCAAACAATTCACTCTCAGATATGCTTGAAGCAATCCCAATACAATTTATTGAAAAGAACCGATTAGAGGATCGTTCGCTAAGTTTATGGATAGCTCGTGCTGCCAATTCTTTTCCGCTACCGCTTTCACCCTGAATTAGGACATTAACATCCCATTTAGCTATTGCGCGTAATTTCTTTAAATATGACTGAAAAATTTCACTCTGCCCCGGGAACATATCAACTTTTAAACAATGGTTTTCGAGAGACTTCATGCCTTCAGATGCAGCATTATTAATCCGTGCCCTTATGGTACTGCGGTCTTCACCTTTGCCAACATAATCATACGCACCAAATTCAAAAGCCTTTTTGCGAAATGCGTCTCCTCCGACTCCTGTGAGCATTATGACAGGTTTATCATCGTTTTTGCAAAGCTCTTTTAGATATTCAAGTCCGATTTCAGGCTTATCTTCACCTTCTCTTTGCATAGGTAGACTCATATCGAGTACAATGACATCAATATCATGAATCGTCTTCAAAATATTCTTAGCATCTTCGATGCAATAAGCCGGAATTACCTTATGCCCATCCTTTTTTAAGTCGAACTCATAGGATTCGATAATACCGGGTAGATCATCTACAAATAGGACATTAGCCATTATTATTTCCTCTTATCTCTGAACTAACTGGGATTAGTATGGAAAACTGAGTTCCCTCTTCTTCAGAACTGTTTACTAACAATTCTCCATCGTGGGAGCAGATTATTAATAAAGATCTCGTTAAACCTAATCCGGTTCCGCCTTTATGTTCCCGGGTTGTGTAATTAGGTAAAAAAATTTTTACCAATTGCGAGTCATTTATTCCCTTACCGAAATCTTTGATTGATATCTTAAGAAAATCAGCTTTCGATTCCTTCACTAACTCTGCATTTACCTGAACTTTCAAGTTTTGTGGAGAAGCCTGAACGGCATTCTCAACGATATTATATACCGCTTCACGGAATAGTTGCCGGTTAATTTTAACCATTTCGCTCTCGAATGTATCTTTTTTCATTTCAACATTGTTACCAAAATTGTCCAGGATCATATCAAATATCTGTTTACATATATCTCCAACACAAATCTCTTCGTCTTTTGAATCCAAATCAGCCTGAGCTATTGAACTGGAGTGAATTGCTTTCATATTAAGGTCGATAATTTTCGAAATATCAAGCATTGTTTTGTCGCGCACCGGCGCGGTTTGTGCAATCTGGTTTTCTTCAAAGAAGCGGTCAAGACTGGCACGAACTATGGCTAACTGATTCTTTGTTGAATGCGATACGTGAAACAGGGATTGGTGTGTTGATTGTATCGTTCTAAATAAGTAGTCTCGTGTCTGGTCTGTTATCTCTATACTAATATAGCTTTTGTTTTTCTTGAACCAGTTTCGTAGTGGAACCATTTGGTATTGCAATCTCCGATACCTGAAGGCGTTATTTATCATAAAAAAATGATCACTTTCAAAAGAGACAGGATGGAAATTGTCTTCAAGGATATGATTTTTGAAACTCTTCAGGTATTGCTGTAATTGTGTAAGATTGTGAGATGTACAAAAAGAATCAAAATCTGCCCGTAATGTTAAATTATCCTCTGACCAGAGCTCTTCTATATATCTTGAATATTTGATTAATCTGCCTTTACTGTCGAGAATAATATCAGATGCTGGGAGTGATAGAAAAGGTGGAAGCAGCCTGATCCCAAAAATTGATATCAAAATCAATAAAATACCTGGTATCATAAGTCCACCTGCGATTCCGTAGTATTCAAAAAAACCGGGTTTTTTGTCGTATAGATATATTGAAGATTCTTCCAACGGTTGTGTTCGTGCGTAAATCAAGATTGAATTGGAATCAGCTTGGACCGGATAAAGGTTACTCCGGATTATTTGAGGATCTTTGATCTCAATACCATTACTGAAGCCGGCATTATATAATTTCGCTGATCCGTCCCTGAAACTAACCATATATGCCGGACCTTCAATTTTCGCTCCTTTTTTAAATATCCTGATTTTTATTATTGGTTTTGGAAATATTATCTGTTTTGATAATTGAAACTCTGCGTCGAAAAATTCTATTTTGCTTTCAACAGTATCGCATATAACGATTGCATTTTCCCAATCCACTGACATTCTGGAAAACCAGGATTTTACCGGAAATTCTAAGCTATCTAAAAAATCTCCAGACCTGATATCAATCTTATAAACAACTTTTCGATCTCCCTCACCTTGCGAATCCTTTGGATCAAGCAATTCACCTGAATACATCCTTTTCACCGCAAAGTGTGATTTCTGATTGGAGTTAGTAAGTGTAAAATAACTGCAATTAGAATATCCCAATCCCATCTCTTTATACCAGTTAAGCTTTCCATGTTTGGAAATTGAGTAGAGATAAGATCTATCCGAGTAATGAACCATGTTCTCATGGTTGCTATCTAAAACGGAATCTGTGATAAAAACAGTATCAATAAGGTTTTTACCAAACTTAAGGATGGCATAGGTGTTTGTGGTTGTGAAACTGACCTTTCGAGGATTATACGGGTTGCTTGTTGCTGCGATAATGGATGTATCTTGCTCCGTTATAACTAATGTCGGATTCTGGTTAAGCGGACCAGGAGTTGGAAAATACCACAGAACTCTTTTCAAAGGTGGTGAATACCCCATTACTCCTCGAGGATACATATTTACAGATGATTTGCACCTGATAATAATATCTCTGTTCCCATCATCGTCGAGGTCTACGGATTCATCACAGACTATAAGATTTCCCACCCAACCATATTTCGCAGAGAAGTATTTGGGACATCCGAATAATGGAGTATAATCAGGTCTCGAAGATTTATCCCTGAAATGACCAATATACAGGCTATCTGAGTCATTAAATCCCACGAACACATCAATATTGCCGTCTTCATCGTAATCAATAATAGCTGGTTGATCAAGTTTGCCCGGTCGGTAAGTATACTCTCGCAGCAATACAACGTTTCTGTTGGAAAACTTATTAAAGTGCATATAGACCGGACCAGTTTCAGGAGACATCGTAAACACGATATCATGAAATCCATCGCCATCAAAGTCATCTGTTGCGAAACTCTGATAGGGTTCCATGTACCCCCAGTAACTTACCCAGGTTAATTGATGATCTGGTCTCATTTGAAATGGCCACACTGCCGAATTTGCCTGGGAAACGGACAGGAAGCAAAAAACAAGAATTAGATATATCACGCGTCACCATGTTTTTAACACATCGTATATAATCGTATGCAATAACAATACCAGTTGATTAATCTGGCTCAGGTCGTTAAATGAATGTAAAATTCTAGCTTTGAATTTAAAACGTTTATGTTGCTCTAATTCAAAACCCGAAAAAAAACGGAGACTATTCCGACATTTTTCGGAATCATCTCGGAAGTAATCCTGAACAAATCCCACTATTAAAGGAATTTCCCGGTAATTAGTTTTGGCAGGTGATTTGCAAATAGAAGTAATGTCCGATAGACAATTTCTAATGCCGCACTCGTTATACGCCGGGTGTGGTTTTAATACCTTAATTTTATGCGTAGAACAAAATTGTATCAGGAGTGTAAAATGCGAAGTAATCTAATTATTTATGTGATTTTTACTTTGATCATCAGCTTGATAATTTCCTCCCAGGCCGAGAATATTCTCACTGATGATTTTGAGGATGGTAATATTAGCTCAAATCCTCAATGGACAGAGGTAGACTTTCCACAAGCAGTTGAAATGGTTAACACCGGTCATAACTCTGAATGGTCTGTTGAATTGTACGAATGGCAGAGTCAAGGTTATGGTACAATGTCAACTCCCATTAACGTCACAGACGAATTTGAAATTATATTCTGGGTAAAGTATCGTCCCAATCAAGGCGGGACGAGTGTCTGGCGGGCATCGGTCACTGATGGGGAATGGGAGGCAAACGAAGGCTTTATAATCAGCCGGACAATACGACCGGGTCGTTTTGATGCAATCTGGGAAAGGCAACTACTGAGGCGGAATACAAACGTCGCGTACGGTAATGCTGGTTGGTACCGGATGAGGATGTATCGAAATCCTGATGGGCTCTGGTCTATCTACTGGAAACACGAAACCGATGCCAGTGAAATTCTTGTTTTCGAGGTTGAAGATAATTTTGAAAACCTTGATGATCCACATTTCGCCATCCAGGGTTCGGGGCATTACAACGAAGGCGGGCTCCTGTTCGACGATATTTCAATCTCCACCCCGGATAACTGGCAAGTTACCCTCGAAGAACGTTTCACCGATGGTGAACTGGACAATAATCCGACATGGTATGAATACAATAATCACAGAGGATATTTCGCGGTTAACGAAAATCTCGGTCATGATTCTTCACCATGCGGTGAGTGCTGGAGTGATTATTACAAACAATCATACACTTCACTTTCCACTCCAATGAATTGTGGTGAAGAATTTAAAGTAGATCTCTGGATTCATCAGAGAACTCCAACATTCTCAATTTTTTCAGTTGGAATCCGACAGGGGGAGTATTCTGCACCATGGCGTGGTGTACAAGTCCGAATTAATTACCATGATTTGGATGGTCACTGGTACCTCTGTTACTGGGATCATGAGGGAGGAGTGTCTTCACACAATGAACATCGAATAGAGTACGATCCTGATAGATGGGCGAATCTGGTAATGAAGCGAGATCCAGAAGGCAATTGGATCGTAACCTGGGATAAAAATGGTGAATACGAATACACCTTGGAATTCCAGGACAGCATTCAAGAGCTTGATAATCCTTATATCTGGTGGGATGGAGGCGGGTATTATCACAACACCGGTGGCGCATACATAGATGATATCGTAGTAACCGCTCCCGTGGCGGATGAACCGGAAATTGTACTTCCCAATCCAATCGACTTCGGAGAAGTCGAGTTCAGAAGAACAGCTGTTCAAACCGTCCAGGTGGGCAATGTTGGAACTGCGGACCTTGAAATTGAATCTGTAACCGTATCGGGAAATGGATTCGAAATTATTGATTTCCCTGCAATTGTAGAACCGGAAAGTACCGGGGATATAGTTATTTCTTTCACCCCTGGTGAAGTTGGTGAATTCTTTGAAATGATGACAATCCAGTCAAACGACGCGGAAAGCCCTGCAGACGTTACAGTAAATGGGACCGGGGTGAGGGTGTCTCCACAAGAGCTTCATGAAAGGTTAATTCAGGAATGTATTTCTTTGCGTAGCGAAGGTGCCATCAACCGTGGACAATGCAACGGCTTAGTCGTTAAACTGGAGCATTCGATCACTCGTCTGAATCGTGGTCAGTGTCGACCTGCTGTCAACCAGATAAACGCTTTCATTAATCATGTCAACGACCTTATTGAAGATGAGGTGTTGACTGAGGAATATGGACGTCCGCTTGCTGTTGAAGCTCAATTTATAATTGACCTGATTAACGATTTTGGAGTTAACGGACGGGACATTCAACAGCCTGGAATACAGGTCCCGGATGATTTCTTCCTGTCGGAAAGTTACCCAAATCCATTCAACGCAACGACAGTTTTCGAATACGGATTGCCGGAGAAATCCCGGGTTACAATCCGTGTATTCGATATTAGAGGTAATCAAATTCAGGAATTGGTTAACTCAGAGATGAATGCCGGGCATCACAGTTTAGCCTGGAATGCAGGTTCTGCACCTGTAGGGATGTACCTGCTTGAGATGAGATCATCAAATTATAGCAAAGTCAGGAGTGTTGTGCTGATAAAGTAATTCTGAAGATATGTCCATTATCCACTGATTTATTTTTGATATCCCCCTCTGATGAATAGGGGGATATCAAGAATTGAAAATGTCAACAAAATACAAGGGAAATTAGTATCTCCATTAATCCATTAATATCCGGTTTCGGGATAGCGAAAGACCTCTCAAGCTTTTTTGTGACCTCCTTACCAGAATTGGGAGCATGGAAGTGTTTTATGGCTTCCATATTATCGAATCAACATTGCCTTCTGTGTGATTACATTTCCGGAGGCTTCCAGTCTGACCAGATATAGTCCTGATGGTATTTCAGATGCGTCCCAGGTTAATGTGTAAGAACCGGAACATTGTTGTCCCCGGATGAGAGTCGTAATCCCTCTACCCATTATGTCAAACGCTTGAAGGGATATCTCAGCTGAGACGGGTAGCGAATAAGTGATTTTTGCGGTTGCATTGAATGGATTGGGAAAAGCTGGAAAGAGTTCAAATTCTGTCGGGATGTCTATCTGTTGGTCATCCACATCAAGTGTCACCTGCATTGAAACCAGTATTTCAGTTTCTCCATCATCAGCATTATGAGAAAAGAGGAGCCGACCTTCATATAGTACATCCTCAAGGAGATCGGTAGCGTCAAGATTCAAGGTTAACTCTACTGCGTTTCCAGGATTTAAGATTCCTTCATCTGGTTCAATACTCATCCAACTTGTGTTAGTTGAGAGCTGCCAGATATCGAGATAATCATCAGCATCGTTATCTCTTATAGACATAAGCACCCAGCTGTATTGATCCATCTCACTACAGATAAACATCCCTCCTGCTGTTCCCTCTGACAATTCACCGAGATCAGCTACGAACATTGTATCCTCTGTTTCGATATTCATTTTATGAATCAGTTGGCTACTTTCCTCCTGTCGTGAATGAAAAATATACAATTGATGATTGTCCAGATCATCCTGCCAGAATGCTAATCCATGAATCAGAAATTCACAACGGTTGAGCAGATCCAACCTGTTACCCTCCCTGTCATAAGAACGGATTCCCTGATTCTCGGCTGAAATCCACAGACATTCGTTCACAGTATCCCATGTTAGAGCACGATTTGACCGATATGGTCCGTTGAACCTACTGTCCACTTCGCCGTTAAGATTTAATCCGAAAATATCAGTCTGCCCTGAACCCCAAATTAATTCACCATCAAAGGTGAGATCTTTCAGACCTTGGCCATAGATACTCGGTTGGTCGAATTTACTTATGAGAGCACCGTCATTGTCAAGAATATAGACTCTATTCGTGTCGTTTCCCTCTCCGGAAATATAATATCGGTTGTCAGCATACACCACTCCTTCAATTTCCGGATCATCAACTAACTCGCTCACTTGAAAGGAATTTCTTTGTTCCCAGGGAGAAAAATCAAGTTCTTCCCGTAACTTCGTCTCGACCGTCCAGAATAATGGACCATTACCATCATTTTCAACTGTTAGATCAACACCCATGCTGGAATCGAGTGTTATATCAATAATTATCTCATCACCAGAAATAAATGTAGGATGAAGCAGTGAAAAATCTATCTCTAAAGTATCATCTACTTCGAGATTAAAATTCATTCTTGTTGAGTCGTTGTAACCCTGACATCTCGCGGTTATGTTAAATTCACCAGGTAGAGCATCATCTATACGCCAGAAACCTTCCTCATCTGTTTGAGAAGATTGACCATTGGAAGTAGAAACTATTGCACCAGTCAAAGGTGCATCATCTGCTTCATCAAATATATGACCCTCCAACGTACCGTCCTGAAGGAATGGATATACTCCCATGTCTGTTCTTGTTCCATCCTGGTCTGGAGGAGAATCGGGGTCACCAACATCTATGCAAGGGGAGTTTTCAGCTAAATGATAGTTGCCTTGATTTGGGGCGATAAAACGGGGATTTCGATTAAGGTTGCCTTCACCCCATTCGATTTCTGCGTTGTCGTTGAGATCAACACCTCCCTGTCCGCCCCAAATATCAGTATAAGCGACAGTCACGCTGTTTCGGTTTCCTTCAGAATGACAATTAATTTCCCAGTTCGGACTGTTCCAGATGATACTGTTGAGAATTGTTAATCCTGATCCACCGAGCAATGTAATTGCTCCAAATACATTTTCAGCTGAATTATCGCTTATTGTTACATGGTTCATAACGACGTTGCATTCATTCTCTATTAAAAATGCTCCTATGAACTCAGAGGTATTATCGTGTACAGAGACAAAATCCATGGATATCTCAGATGAGACAAAATTACATCCCCCGCCCGAAACCTCAGATTCATTATTACGAATTGTTACATTTTGAATTTCTACTGGACAATCTTCAACCAATAATCCACCTCCAAATGTAGCTCTATTGTTGAAAATATTTAGATTTCTCAGACG
>CAYLYZ010000045.1:0-44745 GCA_964387885.1 uncultured bacterium
TTTAAGGGATCATGGATGTAAAAAGATGAGCTTTAATCCGCAAAATGAGGCTCGAACTTACCTAATTTTCGTTTTTATTATCTTAGCTGTTCTGACTCCTAGCCTTGACTCACATGCTCAGGATGCGTTAGATATCGAATTAGTACACCGCTCCGCATGTCCCGGTAGTTTAATCAATACTCAACCCTTCCTTTTTGATGCTCAACCCGGTATGATTTTGTATGGTGACGAATTCGTGATAGAAAGACTTGTCGAGGACAATCGCGACGGTTTTGAAGTTACCGGAATGTTTGTCTGTCGCCCTGATGAGCGTATGCTCTCCCTTGCCTGTAATGACGAAGTCGCAATTGTTGGATTTGAAAATGGTATAGGAGTCCTTGCATGCGACGAACCTGCACCGAGATTGCTACATTTAATTCGTAATGAGCGCTCACATCAACAGATTCAGACGAATGAGAATGTTGTTCTTTCCTATAGTTGCCCAATTGGTGAGGATAGACCTGACAGAATTGATTTATATGAACTAACAGATCGCGATGAGCTAATCCTGAGAAGCACAATCGAAGGTAATTTCGAGAGAGTTGCGCTCGGTGACCAGAAACTTGTGTTCGGGAATGAGGAAACCGGTCTCCTTTTGTATGACATTGCAGATATTGAAAATCCACGAAGATCGGCGATTCTATACGATTACATTCCATACTTCCTTACCTGGAGCGGAGATATCCTGGCTTCCGGAGATTTAATTAGAAACGAATTGGGAGTGAGGCTGATAAACTGTAATGATCCGGATGATCCCATAGAAAATGCCATCATTGAGGAAAATGATCATGCTTATGTCTTATCAAGCTCACCGGGATTATTGGCGGTATCTCACCTGCGCTGGGAAGAAGTGGTTATATATAATATTGAAGATCCAGATGATCCATTTGAAATTAGGTCGTTCAGCATAGAGGAGGTTGGCTTAAATCGCAGAAGTGGTAATTCTATTAGAGTTTTCGAAGAAGATATATATGCACAGTCCAGTGATTTACCCCATGCAATATTTCATTTCATCCCGGAGGGGGATGATGCTCTTACTGTTGTAAACAGATATTACCCACCATTTGGGGCGGAAAAAATTATTGAAGTAAATGACAACCTTGTTATTAGAGACCGATATCGAACTGCCTCTTTCACTCTCGATCAAAATGGTTTGCCAAGGAGCCCTCATCCTGCATGGCATGCAAATCATGGATTTCAAGGCTATAATGTTCATTCATGCTCCGGTTCAAACTGGATTGCAATAAGTCAGAACTGGATGGGGCAGTGGGTCACGGTTTTCACTATTGAAGAAGATGGAGAACTCACCAGACAATGGGAACAGAATCTCGGTAATCCCGGAGAATCCGGAATAATTGAAATAAATGACCATCTCGCCATTCAATCGGAAAATGTCTGGCAGATAATGAACATTGACAATGAGGGAAATGTTGAGCATGTCGGAGATACCGGTCAAATGTTATCAGTTGATGGGGAGTATAGAGAGGGAGCTTTCTTTTGCGCGAGCGAAGGGACATTCAGGGTATTCACAGTTGGTGAAGAAGTTAATCAGCTAAACCAGATTTCGGAAATCAATACGGCCGGTGAAAAAGTATATTTAACCGGAAACGCTGCATATCTGCCAACACCCGAAGGTATTGAGATAATCGATATATCCGACAATGAAGCCCCCGAACTTGTCCAGCAGTTTATACTCGATAATAATCCCCGTAGAATTGAATTTGAAAATAACTTAGCTGTTGTTTCACTTGTTAATTCAATCATACTACTTGACATTTCGGAGCCATTTGAACCGGAGATTATTGGCTGGTATAACTTCGATTTTGTTGTTGATAATGAGGATGAAAACATCGGATTTGATGGTATTGCAGTTCTTAATAACATGATATACGCCGGATGTCGTGCTGGTGGGCCAAATGGACTCTTTTCATTCACCATTGCTGAGAATCTCGCTCAGCAATTTATCACTTGCGAAGAAAGCTGGTCGATAGTTTCGTCCTACATTAATCCCTTTGAGGCTAATGTCGAAAGGATATTTGCAGCTGCCAATGCACGAAATTTGCTCTTACTCTGTAAAGAAGCGAACGGTGACTTTTACGTACCGAGATTTAATCATAATGGTATCGGAAATTGGGATGTTTCTCAGGCATACTGGGTGGATATGGAGACGGATTTTAATATTGAAATGTTAGGTGCCCCGGTGAGTCCTGACCAGGAAATTCGGCTTCAGGCCGGCTGGAATGGTGCGGCTTATTATCCTCGTGTTGAGATAGATGCTGAAATTGCATTTGAACATATCATTGATCAAATGACTATGGCAAAAGATCATAATGGTGACTTCTATCTCCCACATTTCGGAAATAATGGCTTCAACAACATGCAGCCGCTCGGTCCCGGACTTGGATACCAGGTTCATGTCAGAGAGGCGATCGGATTAACCTGGAATTGGGATCATGAAGAAGGTGAACTCGCCAGTGATCAACCGAAATCAATACCGGAACATTTCGATTTTCGGAGCAGAACTGGGGAAAACATGAGCCTGCTGGTGGATAATCAATCAGGGATGACCGGGGAAATTGGTGTGTATTCCGATGGTTTGTGTGTGGGAGCAGGAGTATTGGAGAGTCAGAGATATTGCGGAATTGCAATCTGGGGAGATGATCAATTTAAAGTTGGAGTAGACGGTGCTGTCCGTGGTTCGAAACTTGAATTGGTTTGGTATGATCCTGCTGGACAATATACCGATCTTGAAGTCGAAGTTGAATCCGGTGATTTAGTATACAATCCGGATGCATTTTTAAGGGTGACCCCGGAAACCAGTAACTGTAGTCCTCATACATTTACTCTGCTCTCTGCGTATCCAAATCCGTTTAACAACTCAACAAAAATCTCATTCGATCTTTCGCAGAAAACCAGGCTTTCCATGAAAGTATTCGATCTTGCCGGTAGAGAAATTTCAACTATTATGGAAAACACCTTATCTATGGGAACTCACAGCTATATATGGGATGCACAGGAAACCGCAACCGGATTATACATAATTCGGTTAAAATCTGACTCAAACGAACAATTTATCAAAACAGCACTTATTAAATAAGGAATACTCCTGGTTCTAAGAATGAATCAGCTTGCCATAGCTGAGTTTTCAAACTCGGCAAAATCCTCATAATCATCCAACCAATGGGCATTAGGATTGCTGCGTAGCGAAAAGAAACTACCTTCAATAGAGGGATTAAATGCGCGATGATATTTGAAATAAGCCATCCCATCATCCTTTCCGATAATTTCAACTTTACCACTTTGATGTGACATCACCAATCGCGCTCTCCTTGCGGGTCCGGAACAACCGTGTTTTGCAGATTCAAATATCTCAAGTGAACGTTCAATCGGAGTTGAAAAAGTATAGTTGCCCTTTGTAGGACGACACTGGAAAAGATAATATGGAGTCACACCAACATAAGCAAGCTCATTGAATAATTTCGTCAGAATAACCGGATCGTCGTTAATCCCACGAAGGAGAGGTGTTTGATTTAATAATACAGCCCCGCATTTAATGAGAGAATCAACTGCCCTAAGAGATTCATCGGTCAATTCGTTGGGGTGATTAAAATGAAGACTCAGGTATAACTTCTTCCCACTCATCTTGCAGAAAGAGGAAAATAGATGAAGTAACTCCGAGTCTTTTGAGATTCGAAACGGATTGAATGCCGGTGTTTTTGTGCCTATTCGTACAAATCTGATATGATCGATAGTACTAAGTTCTTCCAGGAAGTATCTCAACTTTGATGTAGATAACATCAAAGGATCGCCTCCGGACAGGAGAACATTATTTATCTTTTTTTGGCTTCGAAGATAACTAAACACATCAGTAAAATCACTTTCTACTTCACTATTTCCTTCTTTAAAAATACGCTTTCTGAAACAAAACCGGCAATAACCTGCACATTCATCACTAATCAGGATTAATGCTGTATCTTCATATTTATGTTGTAGGCCGGGTAGGACAGTAAAATCTTTCTCTCTTGATGCATCAATATCACCCCAGGCGTTCAACTCTGTTATATCAGGAACGATTATTCGAGAGATTGGATCGTTTGGATCGTCCCAATTTACAAGTGATAGATAATACTTGTTTGCTCTGAAAGGAAACTTGCTGGTTACGGATTTAATAATTTCATAGTTGAGGTGTGTAGGCGTAATAATTTCTTTCAAACTGCTATAATACCGAGGGTTGAGCATTAAAAGAATCCTCCTTTTGCAAACTGAAATATGATACTATATAGTACAAATTATTGATTCTAAGATCAAGTCTTGAGAAGAATCCACTCGAATCTCTGCCACTCAGATTCTTGCTATCTCATTAGACAACAACAACTTTCGTTTATTATCGCATTAAAACAAGCTTTCCTGTTTTTGAAAAACCACCAATATCCATTCTAACAAAATAAACTCCAACCGGGAACGCACTCGCATTCCAAACAAACGATTGATTTCCAACCGAGACATACCCATCAACCAATCGATATACATCTCTTCCATTAATATCAAATACCGATAGCATAACATGACTCCCGCAAGGCAAATACACCGACAACTTAACCGACGAATTAAACGGATTAGGACTTGCCGGATACAGAACAGGTGAAGTCGGCAAATCCGCTAAATCAGTTAAATCCGTTGCGAATGACCATTCCCTAACATCAACAGTCCAGCGGATTGTATCGGATTCGATACCGTCGTTAACTATTGATGTCACCTGATGTTGATCTGGTTCCGGGAAAGTAAGTTCTATGTTTGATGTGTCTGTTTCGAGTTGTACGTTATCCAGTAGCCAAATGTATTCGAGCGAGTCAGAATGTTCATTGAATGGTGTGATGGCAAAGTCGAGTGTTGAATCGACATAAGCAGTCAATTCAAGCTCGGATGGCCACCACGACCAGATTGCTGAACGGACATCAATCAACCAATTTCCCTCTTCAGAAACTTCACCGAAAGTGACTGTCACATCAAGTTCATGCTCACCTGCCTCCGTAAAAGAAACCGAAACCGAATCAGCGTTGCCAATCTCTTCGACCTCTCGATTTCGATTCGTCAACATCCAGTTGTAAACCACATCCTCACCATCTGCTGAAGCTGCATCGACAGAGAAATCTATTGTTAATCCTCGTCGGATGCAGATGTCAAAGCTGTCAGGTGAGCAATCCCTGATGAAAAAATCCCGGACATGGACATTCCATGCAATGGAAGTTGCCAGGTCTCCATCAGAAATTTCACAGCTCACATCATAGTCTCCGAGTTCATCAAATATCACGGATAAAGTTGTATCAGTGGAAAGAGTATCCTCTCCTATTTCCCAGGTGTAAAGGAGTGTATCGAGTTGTAAATCGATTGCATATACTGCAAATAATACAGTATCCGGAAGAGTTGTAAAATCCGGTTCATCCGGTATGTAATCAATAATAATCGGTACAGAGCGTTCTGGTATCAGTTTCATTATCAATCCGTCAGTATCCCCATGATCTCCTGGAGCTCGTCCGGCAGCAATAGTCGCTTGATCCCAACTTGTTACAGAAGAGAAGAAAAAGTGAGATCCAACTCCGTAAATTCTATTCCAAATTTCATTACCTCCCGGTTCTACCCTGAAGATTGTTGCCGAGCTCATATTGCACCCAACTAAAGCATAGCCCCCATCATTAAATCGGTTGATTGATTGGAATTGACCCACCCGATCCCCACGCCATCTGTAATATTGATGCCAATCCATCTCACCGGCATTGTCCGTTTTGATAAGCAATCCAGAGCAGTTGTCAGCATCAAATCCGACTATAGCAAAACCATTCTGTCCATCGGAAACCATATCGCGAACAAGAGGGGATGGACCGACTTCGATGAGATTAGAGAAGATTACATCTCCCCCGAAATCAACTTTCACCATCCAGACCTGATGAGGTTCATCAGATCTCCATGAATGCCCAACAACCATAATTCCACCGGCAGTCTCTCGCATCGCGTAGAATACATCACGAGCACCACCTTCATAATCTCCACTCCAGATTACATCCCCTTCATTATTTATGCAAACTAGATAGCCCTGTGTATTATCATCTATCGTAATACTTCCCGCGAGGAGAAATTCACCGCTCTTTAACTCTATGATTGCTCTGCAGACGCCGCCACCATAATGATCCGTCCATATTTCCTCTCCATCAGCGTCGGTTAATAAGGCAGTCATACCTTGGCCGACTGTGAACCCACCTGCAAGAAATCCACCCTCGTCTGTTTCAATAATCGTGGTCAAATACTCACGGACATCCTGAATTCCGTAGGACCGAAACCACACCCGATCACCGACCTGTGACACCCGAACTATCCAGTGATCAGATGATGGATCATTTGCTACATTCCTCAATTTGGTAGACCCACAGGCGACATACCCACCATCAGTAGTTGCATAAATGTCAAGTAAATTTTCGTAGTCCCCAAAATCGTAGTGATGTACCCACTCAGGATCCGGTTGTGAACAGACTGCTGTAAAGATCAGCACCTGATACAGTATTGTTAATCGCAGAAATTTCATTGTTTCATCTCTGGTAATGTGATAACCATATAACTTATCCTGACTCTCGCTTCTAACTTTATCGAACCAAAACAATCTTCCTCATATCTGACACAGCTCCTGCTTCCATCCGGACAATATAGACTCCCGCCGGAAAATCACCTGCATCCCAAACAAACGCCTGATTTCCTGGTTTGACATCCCCATCGACCAACCGCGAAACCTCCCGCCCACAGATGTCAAACACCGAGAGCGAAACATGTTCTTCTCGAGGTAGATACATAGACAGCTGAACCAAAGAATTAAACGGATTAGGACTTGCCGGAAACAGCACCGGTGAGGTTGGCAAATCCGCTAAATCCGCGTCATCTGCTGTGAATGACCACTCCTCAACATTTACCACCCACCGGATTGTGTCAGCTTCTATACCGTCACTAACAATTGAGGCGATTTCGCTTTGTCCCACCACAGGGAAGATCACAAGAACGGAAGCGCTGTCACTTTCAAGTTCTTCTTCATCGAGCAGCCATAAATATTCGAGCGAATCAGATTCTTCATTGAATGGAGTAATAGAGAACTCCAGAGTCGAGTCAACATATGCTGATATTTCAAGCTCAGCAGGTCTCCAGGACCATATTGCTGATCGGACGTGAACTTGCCAGGTTTTTTCAACTGAATCCTCTTCATTACTTACTTCACCAATAATGCGCTGATCTCCGGATTGATCAAACGAAAACTCAACAGATTCTGCTTCACCGATTAAATTCTGTCTCTGATCTCTGCTGATATGTGTCCACGCATAACCGAGCTCAATCCCTTCAATGGCAGCGACATCGAACGAAAAGTCCACAACCGATCCTCGACGAACAGTCATATTCAGACTATCCGGAGCGAATCCATCGATATAGAATTCACGGGCATTAACAATCCACATTGTCGAATCGGCAAGATCACCATCAGACACGAAACACTCCACAACATAATCACCTTGATCCTCAAAGGTAACTGTCACCCAGGTATCGGTTGTGACAGTGTCATTATCAAGAGTCCATAGATAGAGAAGTGAATCACCCTGAAGATCAACCGCATAAACATGAAAGAAAATCGAATCACCAACGAGCGTGTTTAGTTCATGAATTTCAGGAATAGTTTCGAGGATTACCGGCCCGGAACGTTCCGGGATGACTTTCATTATCATCCCTCCCGGTTGACGTCCCTCAATTCGACCACTTCCGGCGGCAATTATTCCACCATCAGGCGCAGCTACTACACTCAGGACTTGGGAAACAGAAACCTCCTGACCTTCAGCAGGAAGATTATGCACCCAGTTAATTTCACCGAGACTATTTGTCCTCAAAACCAATCCGAATCGTCGAGACTGTCTATCACCTATGCGTTCATCATTTTTACCTACCAGTGCAAATCCCCCGTCTCTCATCAAACAAGCAGACAAGAATTGTTTAAACAGACCGGGCTCGCCAAGTTGATAAACCTGATCCCATAATTGAGCACCCCGGTTATCAACCTTCACCATCCAAAAGTGACCTTCTGACTCTTCAACGCGTTCAAAGTTGATAAACTGTCCCCATCCACTCAGAAGGTACCCACCGGGAAAGGTACCCACCGGGACAGGAAATGAGACTGCTGAAGTATTCCCCAAATTCATGATCCACAATATCTCTGCTATAGGTTTGAGACCAGATAACCTCCCCAATTTCATTCACTTTGAGTAACCAGCCATCATGATTCGATGCGCCCGCCAGTAAGTAACCGTCATCGGTTTCTCGAATTGATGAGAATACCTGGTACCTTTCTTCTCTATAATTCTCTTCCCAGATGACTTCTCCCTCACTGTCTATTTCTATTAAGTATCCCACTTCACTCCCTCCCCCTTCGCGGTCAAAGCCAGCTAAAAGGAAATTTCCATTTTTTAATTCAATAACCGCATAACAATGTTGTCTGAAATTGTCCCCATAAAATTCAGTCCATAACACTTCACCCTCATTTGAAACTCGTGTGGCTATAAAATCACCACCATTATGATGATGGTCATATCCTGCAGCGAGGAATCCACCACCATCGACTTCAACAAGGCTGTGGAATAATATGTAGTCACCATCTTCTCCAATCTCAGTGCTGAACAGTACTTCACGAGTTCCCCCGTCTAAGAGTACAATCCAACCGAAATGTGCATTTGCATCTCTATTAATACGACCACACAAAGCAAAATTGCCTTCTATAGACAGATAAACGTCATTGAAATCCGCCCCCCTTGGGCTTTCTCCATATGTGTTTACCCACTGGAACCTTGGTTGTGATTGTATTCCTGAGTTGAGCAGAAACAGAGTTAAGATAGCTATAATGATTTGACATCTCATGATCCGACTCCAAATCGTTGTTGGACTTTTTTCCCCGGATAGGTAAATCCGGACTCCACAGTTCCTACCTAACCAAAACCACCTTCCGCATTTCCAATACATCTCCAGCCTCCATCCACACAACATAAACCCCTGCCGGAAAACCAGTTGCGTTCCAAACAAACAACTGCCTCCCAGCCCCAACATTCCCTTCAACCAACCGCGAAACCTCCCGCCCATTAATATCAAATACCGAGAGTACAACAAAATCCTCCCGAGGCAAATAAATCGACAGCTTAACCGATGAATTAAACGGATTCGGACTTACCGGATACAACACCGGAGTAGTCGGTAAATCTGCGAAATCCACGCCATCTGCTGTGAATGACCACTCCAGAACATCAACAATCCAACAGATTGTATCAGACTCAATTCCATCAATGACGATTGAAGTAACTTCGTGTCTGTTGGTTTCGGGAAATGAAAGCTCCATATGCGAAGAATCAACCTCGAGCTGTTCATCATCAATAAACCAGAGGTATTCAAGCGAATCCGAATTCTCATTAAAGGGAGTTATTATAAACTCATACGTGGAGTCAACATATGCTGATAACTCAAGCTCACCTGGCCACCACGACCATATAACAGAACGCACTGTTATTATCCAGTTCACCTCTTCTGAGGTCTCTCCACTTGTCACTAACGCCTGAAGTTGGTGTTCTCCGGCATGGTCGAACTGCACGGTGACTGAGTTGTCACTTCCAATCTCCTCACGCTGTTGATTCCGGTAAGTTAGAGTCCAAAGGAGCTCATATTCCAGTTCGTCAAGTGTTTCTATTTCAACGACGAAATTCACAGATGTCCCCCTCTGAAGAGCGAGAGCGAGGTTTGCAGGTTCAAAGTTACGAATAGTAAATTCTCTAACATGAACATCCCATTGGATGTCGGAGAAACCGGTTGAATCTGAAACGGTGCAGTTTACTGTGAAATCTCCCAGGTCGGGAAATGTGATTACGGCAAATGTATCAACCGATAAAGTATCCTCACCTATCGTCCATGCGAATTCCATCGGATCATACTGAGCATCAAGAGCATAAACGTCGAACTGTATTGTATCACCTCGAAGGACGGTTAATTCTGTCTCTTCAGGATTATGTTCAATTATGAGAGGTGCTGAGCGTTCAGGGACAAATTTAACCAGGAATCCATCTTGACCTGTTTCCGGTAAAGTAACAACACCTGCATTAATTACTGATTGATCCGGGCAACCAATAACTGAAGTGAAATATGACGATTGGTTTTCAAGAATTTCATCCGCACTTCGCTGCCATTCTTCCTCACCTTCTGAATTAACTTTAATGAAGGCACCACCAGATGGAGACCACCTGCCTCCCGTCAATCCATAACCTCCGTTGCTCATTCGGGTAATGCAGTTAGCTACTTCATAAATCCCGCCACCGGCAATATCATACGTTCGTGACCACTCTATGAAACCCTGATTACTAATTTTTAGCAATAAATAATCCCCATCTCGTCCGAAGGCTGAAACGCCAGCAATCGCAAATCCCCCCTCTATAGCTGATGTAATCGAATATGCAGCAGACCATAAATCAAATTCATATCGTCTTGACCAGATTATATCCCCCTGTTCGGTGTTGACTTTAAGAATCCAGATAAGATCTGAACTTGTACCAACAGCGACAACTTCACCATCTGTTTCACGCATAGACAACAATGCATCAAAGTCGTTATCTACATCGTAGGTTCTTCGCCATAACACATCTCCTTCACCATTGATACATGTTAATAAACCATCCCCACCATTTCCGGATGCATAACCACACATGAGGAATGCACCACTTTTTAGCTCAATTATAGCAAAGAATTCAGTTCCTTCATAAGCTCGGAGCCAAATCTCCTCTCCATCACCATTGGCGCGAATAGCTGACGGATTCATGCCATCTTCCGTGTATATAAAGCCGGCGGCAACAAAGTCTCCATTGTCAGATTCTATTATTGATCTGGGACTCTCACAAACGTTCTGTTCTCCATATGTGTTTGTCCAGATAAGTTCACCGGCAGCATCGAGCCGCATGAACCAGTATTGTTTTGTTAGATCGTTACCGGCTCTTCCGTTTTGTGTGTAACCACAAACAGCAATATTGCCATCTTGAAGGCGATAGATATCAGTAATTGTCTCGTTAGCACCCAGATCATATGTCCGAACCCAATCATTTTGGGGTTGGGCATATGTTGTACCCACATATAGAAAAGTGAGAATTAATAGTTGTATAAATCGTTTCAATGGTACATTACCTTATTCTTCTACTTTAAGTTCATTTCCCATCATCTGACCAAAACCACCTTCCGCATTTCTGACAGATCCCCAACATCCATCCTCACAACATAAACTCCCGCCGACCAATCACTTGCATTCCAGACATACGTCTGATCTCCTGCTTTGACATTCCTATCAACCAACCGAGCAACCTCCCGCCCATTAATATCAAAAACCGAGAGCGAAACCTGTCCAGCCTTTGGCAAATACAACGACAACCTAACCGAGGAATTAAACGGATTTGGACTCGTCGGATACAAAACAGGAGAAGACGGCAAATCTGCTAAATCCGCGTCATCTGCTGTGAATGACCATTCCTCAACATTTACCATCCAGCGGATTGTGTCAGCTGCAACACCTTCCTGCACATAGGCTGAAATTTCAAACTGACCTGTTTCGGGGAAATGAATTGCAATTACTGAAGCATCTCCGTCTAAAGCTTCATCGTTTAGTAACCATGAATATTCGAGTGAATCCGACTCTTCATTAAATGGAAAAATTACAAACTCCATAGTTGTATCTACCGGCGCTCTTATCTCAAATTCATGAGGCCACCACCACCAGATTATGGATTGGGCATTTACTTCCCACTCAACAGATTCAGTCCGGTCATCCCGCATGACTAAAGCTCGTATTAAGTGTTCCCCTTGCAATTCGAAATTAATCCTGACCGAGTCCTCCCCATCAAACTCATAATTGCCTCCCCGCCCAAAGTGCTCCCACCTGTAATCAAATTCAAACTCTTCAACTACTCGAACCTGATGGGTGAAATCAACCTCTGAACCTCGCCTGATGGTTAAATCAGTACTTTCAGGTTGGAAAGTATCGATATACCATTCGACTGCGTTGATATGCCAGGCAATTGCCGATGTAAATTCACCATCGGAAACCTGACATAACACTTCGAACTCTCCAATCTCCTCAAAAACAACCGTAATGGTTGTGTCGGTAGCGAGGGTGTCCTCACCCATTATCCAGAGGTAACTCAACTCATCTTCCTGTTGATCGACAGCGCGAACCACGAAATCAATTGTATCACCCTGAAGAACTTGCAGGCGTGTGTCTTCAGGTTCGTAGTGAATAATTGTCGGTTCGAGGATTTCCGGTTCCATTTTTATTACTAATCCGTTCTGACGGCTCCCATCACGATCGAAAGTAGCCATCCCGCAAGCGACAGTGTTATTATCTGCATCACGGATAACACTTTCGAGCATGTTGGGGACTAGTGGCCAATTACCTTCTTCAAATAGAGGAATTCCCCTGGAGCTGCGAACTTCACCATCGGGTCCAACCCGCAATTCTGTGTTAACCGCATTGCCCTGATATCCGACGAGGACGTAGCCATTGGGGAGAAGTTTATCCATACCAATTGCTCGTTCCTCACCACCCAAATCGATTCTCTCATACCACTCAAGTTCTCCCTCATCATCTATTGCCATAAATAAAATATCGTGTCCACCGTTCCCATTCCAAAATTCTCCTCCCATTGCGAATCCACCTTCGGGTCTGGAAACCATTGAATAGACTATTTGAGCATGCTCCGGAGCATGTAATCTTGCCCATATTTGATCACCATCAAATCCTGCTTTAACAATCCATGCACGAAATTCTCGTCGTTGATCAACTTGAAAGCTAGCGTAGCCTGATGCAATAATTCCGCCCTGTGTTTCCCGCATAGTATAGAAATTCTCAACCCCCCATGCATCGTAGGTCTGTTCCCATAGGAGTCTCCCTTCATTGTTTATGCAGAGAAGATAACTGTTTCCTCCGGAGTAACCAGCCAATGCAAAATTCCCGTTTTTTAACTCGATTACGGCTTCACAAATCGCTTGAGAATATGTATTATACCAAATCTCTTCTCCATTGGGATCGATAAGTAAGGCAGCGATTGTTGGAAAACATCGCCCTCCAATCAGGAAATTACCCTCATCGGTCTCAATAATACTCGCCCCTTCATCAAATACACCTTCCTCACCGTATTCGTGTGACCATAACACATCACCGTCATCATCAATGCGGATCACAAGTATCTGTTGGGTAGTATCACGTGTAACATTCCTGTCTCTCGAATAACCACACATTATATAGCCGTCACCTGACGCATCATAGATATCATAGAAACCCTCCAGTCTTCCTGTATCGTACATTTGCCACCAGGTCACGGCAGGTTGTGCATAGCTTGAAACAGCCAACAAAGTAATTAAAGAGAAAATTAATTTGAATCTATCCATTTTGACCCCCTTTCTGATGTTGAATAATAGGATAATCCTGAAACTAAACGTCTGTAATCTTAATATCTGGTTTTAAAGAACCTGTACAATTTTTAAAAATCTGAATTCTGAACCGGCGCTCATCCGAACTAAATACACTCCTGCAGGATAGTTGCTTGCATCCCATATTAACGACAAGCTACCCGCCCCAACATTCCCATCAATCAACTGCGAAACCTCGCGCCCTTTAATATCAAATATCGAGAGTGAAACATGGTTAACTTTTGGCGAATACAGCGACAACTTAACCGAAGAATTAAACGGATTAGGACTCGCCGGATACAACACCGGTGTGGATGGAAAATCTGCGAAATCCGCGTCATCTGCTGTGAATGACCATTCCTGCACATCTACTGTCCAGAGAATCGTGTCGACTTCAATGCCATCGCGAACAACTGAGGTGACTTCATACTGATTAATCTCGGGGAATGATAACTCGATGAAAGATGTGTCAATGTCAAGTTGTTCGTTATCGAGTAACCAAATGTACTCGAGCGAATCGGAGTCCGGATTGAATGGAATCACGGAGAACTCCAAAGTCGAATCAACATAAGTGGATAATTCGAGCTCAAGGGGCAACCATTCCCAGATCGAAGAGATTACATGAATGTTCCATGAAACCTCCTCGAAGTCTCCATTTGCACCAGCGATACCTCTCAATCGGTATACTCTGGGGTAAATAAAATGAAGCGAAACGGTTTCTTCCTCAGAGACGATTGAATCCGCCTCAGCTCTGATATCTCTTAATATCCATTCATACGCGACCTCAACCTCCTCGACTGATTGAACATCGATCAAAAAATCGACAATCCTATTCCTTCTCACATTCATTTCGAGGTTTTCAGGTTCATAACCATTAATAAAGAACTCTCGCACATGAACCATCCATCGCAGGGAATCCGCAAGAACACCGTCAGAAACTAATCCGGTAACGATGAAATCTCCCAATTCATCAAACGGTATAATGGTTTCAGGCTGATTTGAAAGAACTTCATCCCTGATCTGCCAACGGTATCTTAATGAATCTTCCTGAAGATCAACTGCTTCTATACGGAAATATACCGAATCACTCTGTAAAATATTCAGCTCGAGATTCTCCGGTTCCCAGTCGACAATCTCGGGGGGTGTCCGATCCGGAATAATCTTCGCCAGTATTCCCTGCGCTTGACCACCAGTCGTACCAGCCACGAGCAGATAATTCTCTGCATCTTCAATACAGGACCAGTATCTTCCGGCAGGTCGATCAGCCCTCATCCACAGAACTTCACCAGCCTGGTTAGTACGAATGACAAATCCAATATCAGCGCCATTATAAGTAAATCCGGAGAGCATGAATCCACTATCCCAAACACGGGCGATGCAATCACAGCCCTGTATTGCTTCCATAGGGTATATCTCAACTAAATCCTGAAAACCATCTGCATTGATCAGAACCAGTCGCATGTCACCTGCCGGTCTGCCATTTATATCCCGGACACTCAGGTTTCCACCCATTGCGAAGCCTCCCAAGCGGGATGATACACCAGTAACCGTTGAACCCCACTGCTCGTCAAAATAGGTCTCACCCCAAATGACCTCTCCATCTGCGTCAATTTTCCATGCACCAGCTCCACCGGCATGTCCACCGAGGACATACCCGCCCTGAGTTTCACGAATAGACCGAAACAAATCTGATCGTCCCTGAATTCCGTAATCATTTTCCCAGATAACAGCCCCCTCACCATTGATCATCACGGCGTAGGCTTGATTGTCATCATCACGACGGATTTGACCAGCACACAAAAACTCCCCACCTTTTGTCTCAATGACAGCACGACATGCACCTCTATCACCACCACCATAAACAAACTCCCAGATGGGATCTCCGTTTTCACTAACAAGTTTGACGAGAAACTGAGAGAATTCTCTGTTGTTGTACTCACCCCCAACCAGGAAATTGCCCTGATCAGTCTCTATCACGCTACGTCCGTAATCATGAGAAATGGGATCATCAAACAGAATATAAGATTGGTCCCAAATTGGATTCCCCTCCCGGTCGACTCTTTGCAACCATACTTTTCTTGGCTGAGGACGTTCACCTGCCACTTCGGTAAATCCGGTCATGATGTAACCACCATCGACAACGTTGTAAACATCAAAAAAGATATCCTGGAAGTCACCCCCGTAGGTACGCATCCAAAGGTTATCTGGTTGAGCAAATACCACAGATACCAAAAGACAGAAAAAAAATATGTTTAGAATAAAGTGTTTCATCTTTCTCTCCGTGCTTTGTTCTCAATACACGATGGATACCAGCAGATTGATTGGAAAAATCATACGCAAGCATCTAACGGACAACAACTCAGGTTTTGCCTATACCCCAAAATCTATCTTCACTAAAGACTGATATGCCTGTTAAATATGTATTCTTCCTTATCTGACAAGTATCATCTTTTCTATCATACTATTTATCCGTGCTGTCACACAACCTCGTGTGACAGTAATAACAATGACTTAGCTGGCAGATGGGGGTGGTTGCCAGCACAATTTTCACTTATTCGGAAAAAACCAGAACCTCAATTATTTACCGAACTAAAACAACCTTTTGCATTTCCAACACATCCCCAGCATCCATCCTTACAACATAAACTCCTGTCGGCCAATCACCTGCATTCCAAACAAACGTCTGATTTCCTGCAATAACATTCCTATCAACCAGTTGTTTCACTTCTCGCCCATTAATATCAAATATTGAGAGTGAAACGTGGGTTTGAGTTGGTAAATACATAAATAACTTCACAGACGAATTAAACGGATTAGGACTTGCCGGATACAGCTCCGGGGTCTTTGATAAATCCGTTAAATCCGCTTCATCCGTTGTGAATGACCTCTCCTGAACATCAACCGCCCACCGAACAGTATCCGCCTCCTCACCTTCAAGACAGATTCCAGTTAATTCGTAAAATCCAGCCTCATCAAAGGATAAATCTATTACCGAACTATCCTGGTTAAGCCTGCGATTATCCAGTATCCAAATATACTCAAGAGAATCCATTTCTTCATTAAAGGGGAAAATAACAAATTCCATGGTGGTATCTACCGGAGTAGTGAGCTCAAGCTCATGAGGCCACCACCACCATATTATTGATCGGACAAACACATCCCAGGAGACCGTTTCAATTTGGTCGTCGTTGATAATCCTTGCTCGTATAATGTGATCTCCGGTCAGGTCGAAATCAAATCTGACGGAATCTTCACCTTCGAACTCGAAATTGCCACCCCGCCCGAAATGCTCCCAGCGATAATCAAAATCGAAATCTTCTACGGCTCGAACATGGTGGGTGAAATCGACAGAACTATTTCGACGGATCTCTAGATTTGTTGAATCCGGGGAGAATTCATTGATGTAGAATTCTTTCACATGTACCAACCAGGCAACGGAATCCGCCTGATCTCCGTCAGATACAATACATTGCTTTACGGCATTGCCTAACTCTTCGAAGGCTTGTGTAAAACATGTATCTGTTGAGATTTCTTCTCCGTTAAATTTCCAAACATAACGAATGGAATCGTTTTGAGCATCATCCACATCGACATCAAAGAATACCGAATCACCGGGAAGTACAGAAAATTCCAATTGCTCCGGTATCGTTGCAATTATAATCGGAGCTGACCTCTCAGGTACAAGTTTGATTAAGGTACCCTGTGTCGAGAAATTGTCTCGAGAGGTTGACCCTGCAGCAATTATGGATCCATCCGGACCGAGAATGGTCGCAGGATAATAGTTTCTGAAACTGCCACCATTGTTTTCATTTCTGTCGTGCCTCCACCACATTATATTTCCGGCATTGTCAGTACGTGCAATAGTGGCAGTAGTTCCATTATCGAGTCTTCCAAACCCCGTCATGGTAAAACCTCCATCCAGATTTTGAGTAACGCTGTAGCAGCGTTCCCAAATACCAAATTCTCCGCCATCAGTATCAATTACAGAATCCCAGATTGGATTCATTTCATCATCTAGTCTAACTAACCACATATTTGATCTTTCACGTTCGACCCAATCAAACGAAGAACCAGCCATCGCAAAACCGCCACCTCTGCAACTTATCAATGATTGACAAAAATCCCAATCCTGACCTCCGAAATTCCTTGACCATAATTCTTCCCCCATATCGTCCGTTCTAACCAACCAGAAGTTCTTGTCTTCACCTATTGTGGTTACACCGGCGAGTAAAATTCCATCTTCTATCTCACGCATGGCGTAGAACTCATCCTGATTTTCCATTCCATAAGTTTGATCCCAGATCACATCACCCTCACCGTCAATTTTTATCAGATAACCATCCTCTTCTCCAGCTCCAAAAGACGTTGTATAACCTGCCATCAGAAAGTTGCCGTCTTTCAATTCTATTACAGCTCTGCATTGTTCGTGGCCTTCTCCACCATAGTTTCTCCACCAGATTTCCTGACCATCTCCGTCCGTCAAAACCCCTGCAAAGTCCCAGCCATTATCATTTCTCCGTCCACCAGTATAACCTCCGGAAAAGAATCCTCCGGCATCTGTCTGAACCAGGCTCATTCCAGATTCATATTCCTCAGTACCATATTGTTGTGACCACAACTGCTCGCCGTCTGCTGTAACTCGAACAATCCACATGTCGTAGGAGTCGTCTCGACCAGGATCAAACTGTCCCGCCATTGCATATCCACCATCAGTGTTTCCGAAAACATCTGTGAAGGTGTCCTGAAAGTTTCCCCCATAGAAACGAATCCACTCGTTTTGTGGTTGGGCAGAGGATGTTATTGCGAACACCAGGATACTGATAAAAACTGTTTCAATCTTTCTCATTTCTGCTCCTTCAGAGGGTTGATTTACTCATGTAACCGCGATCCCTTGTGGTCGTGGGAAGTGATTAATTCCACGACCACCAGGGATCGCGGCTACGAGTGGTGACAAATTACATACCGGAAAATTTTCCTCATTTCACGAGAACTAATTTCTGTTGTGAGTTAACTTCACCACAGAGGAAATTTACGATATATACAGCAGCCGGAAAAGATGATGCATTCCAGGTGAAATCATGTTTCCCTTGCATGAGCTTGTGACTATAGACTTTGAAAACCTCCTTCCCCGTGAGGTCATAAATTGACATTCCCACATTTTCTTTTACTGGAAGATAAAATGACAGGTTCACAGAAGAATTAAGCGGATTAGGACTCGCCGGATACAGCACCGGTGTTGATGGAAAATCCATTAAATCCGTTTCATCCGTTGTGAATGACCACTCCTCAACATTAACTGTCCATCGGATAGTATCAACCTCAATCCCATCATGGACAATAGAGGTTAATTCATTTTGTTCAGTGTCATGAAAGGTGATAAATACGGTCGCGCTGTCCCTTCCAACCTGTTCATTATTGAGTAACCATACGTAATCAAGTGAATCCGAATCCACATTAAAAGGTGTAATTACAAACTCATAAGTAGAATCCACATACGCCGACAACTCAAGTCCTGCTGGCCACCATGACCATATTGCTGATCTAACAGTAATTGTCCAGTTTACTTCATCAGACTCATTTTCATTCATTACAAGAACTTGTAATGCGTGATCCCCAGTTTGATCGAAAACTACGGAAACTAAATCTTCATTTCCGATTTCCTCTTGTCTATTATTACGGTGAGTTAATGTCCAGGTGCTCTCATATTCGATTTCCTCTAATGCAGCTACATTAACTGCGAATTCGATCTCTGAGCCCCGTCTGATAATCATTTCGAGATTATCGGGTTCAAAACTATCTATGAAAAAGTCCTGAACGTGAGCTACCCATTGGATTGAGTCTGCAAGTTCACCATCAGAAACAAAGCACTCAATATTATGTTCATCTGATTCATCAAAGATAATGGTTGTGGATGTGTCTGTTGAGACTGTATCCTCATCAAATATCCAGGTGTAGTACAACGAGTCATTTTGAAGGTCTTCTGCTCGCAGAATTGCAAAGTTTACAGAATCCCCTGTCAATACATGAAATTCAAGTTCTTCCGGTGTATACTCCCATATCGTGGGAGGGGATCTGATCGGTATAATTTTTATTAATAATCCATCAACTCCTCGTTCGTCTCCTGCATAAGCTGCTCCAGCAACCATAATCATATTATCCGGTCCGACAACTGTTGAATAATACTCATCAAAACCACGTCCATCAATCCGGTTGTTGTCAACTCGTCGCCATTGTTCATTCCCTGCAGAATCTGTGCGAAGTGAAGCTGGCGAATTATGGGCAGGATCCGGTCTGCCAACAATCGCAAAGCCACCGTCCATTAGTCGAGTAAGACATGCCAACAAATCAACGACACCAAAGTCAAATAAACGAGTCCATAATTGTTGTCCCTCATTATTTACCCGCAGTAAGCGCCAATCACTTTGTCCTTCAACAACACTGCTTCCACCTGCAGCAAAACCTTCTTCTATACATGAAACTAACGATATCAGCCCACCATTTCCATAAGTATTTGACCACACGACCTCACCATCAAAGTCAGTTTTTAATAACCATCCCTGAAGATCATTGTCTGTTCCGGCGAAAAGAAGACCTTCTTGAGTTTCACGCACTGCCCGAAACCATCTGCCTTCGAAAACACGCTCCCAGAGAACATCCCCTTCACCATTTATCATAACAGCATAAGAATCATATCTACCAAGCCGTCCTGCTGCTACATACTCTCCACTTTTAAGTTCAATTACAGCCCAACATTCGGCAGCACCTCCAGCTTCTCCATAGGTTCGCCACCAAATTCTTTCACCATCTTCATCAACTCGAAGGACGCTGAAATTACTTCGCCCGTCATCACCTTTTACAGTTCCACCGAGCAGAAATCCACTTTCATCGGTTTGAATTAATGAGAAACTACGGTTTCCAATTCTCGGGAACTGCTCATCTGTATAGGTTCTCTGAAAGAGTTCTTCGCCATTAATATCAGTTACTAAAAGCCAAAAACCATCACGGTTTCTGTTTACATGTGATTCTCCAGCCATCGCGTATCCTCCCTGTGCAGTAGCAAAAACATCATAGAACACGTCAGTCTCGCCTTGTCCATCATAATACCTGACCCAGCGATTGGCTGGTTGGGCATGCATTGTTGTTGCTGATAATGTTAATATCAGCAGAAATATTAGACTTAACCGGATTGTTCTTCTTTCCATTTTTTAGCTCCATTTTAACAAATGGTGAAAGAGCATGGTATAAAGTCGGATAAATATATCCGACCTCCCCAGTTCTACCTGACTAAAACAACTTTCCGTATTTCTGACTGATCCCCAACATCCATTCGCACAATATAAATCCCTGCCGAATAACCATTTGCATCCCAAACAAACGTTTTATTTCCTGCTTTGAAATTCCCATCGACCAACAGCGAAACCTCCCGCCCATTGATGTCAAACACCGAGAGCGAAACATGGTCATCTTTAGGCAGATACATCGACAACTTAATCGAAGAATTAAACGGATTCGGACTCGCCGGATACAGCATCGGTGTTGACGGAAAATCCGTTAAATCCGTTTCATCCGTTGTGAATGACCATTCCTCAACATTGACCGACCATTTTACAGTATCAGCTTCAATACCCTCTGTTACATAAGCTGTAATTTCCTGTACACCTGATTCAGGGAATGGAATCTCGACTATAGAACCTTCACCTTCGATCTGGTCATCATTGATAAACCAGGAGTATTCGAGCGAATCGGATTCTTCATTGAAAGGAAATACTTCGAATAAAACGGTTGAATCCTGAAAGGTGGAGAGTTCTAACTCATGCGGCCACCACCACCAGATAATTGAATATGCATTTATATCCCAGGAGACAGTTTCGCTCTCTTCATCGGATGTTACCCGGGCTCGAATAATGTGTTCACCGGACAGGTCAAATTCGAACCTGACTGAGTCATCACCATCGAACTCGAAATTGCCTCCTCGTCCGAAATGTTCCCAGCGATATTCAAACTCACGTTCATCAATCGCTCTGACATGGTGGTTGAAGTCAACCCATGATCCGCGTCGGACAATTAAATCAGTACTGTCAGGGTTGAAGGAATCTATGTACCAATCAACAACATTAATGTGCCATCTAATTACAGTAGTAAACTCACCATCGGAAACCTGACATTCCACATCATACTCGCCCCTCGCGTTGAAGATAACTGTTGTCGAAGAATCGGTTGAAATTGTGTCTCCAACCATTATCCACAAGTAGGTTAAATCATCATCCTGGTCGTCGATTACCTCAACTGAGAAGTTAACCGTATCATCAATTAGCACAGTCAACATTGTATCTTGTGGAGTCCATGAGATAAACTGCGGTTCAAGAATATCAGGTTGTAATTTCACCAGTAATCCATTTCGTCCCTGATCACCCTCAGCAAGAAATGCACTTCCTGCGGCTATAATTGAATTGTCATTGCCTAAGGCAACTGCATTAAAGGTACTCTGACCGGAGAGGATTTCTTCGTTTTCCTGGAAATCAAAAATCCTGTGCCACCTTTCAGTACCGTTGGACCGAAGGCGCTGAGCGATAGGGAGAATCCCCGGTCGTTCATAACCAACTATAACATATCCATCGTCTGGCAATCTTTCTATGCCCGTCGGGATATCTTCCCTTGTTTCACCCCGGATATCGTAACGCCTGAACCACTGGAGATCACCCTGGTCATTTATTACAAGTAATCCGAAATCTTCAGTAGGACCACCGTCTCCCTCCCAGAATCTTGCAGTCAGTGCAAATCCGCCAACGGGTACGGATACCATTGAAAAACACATTTGATTAGCTTGAGGGGTAAGATGATTTGACCACTGCAAGTCTCCTTCAAAATTCAATTTAACCACCCATCCCCGCCATACCGGCTGTTGGTTTCGAAAATAGCAAAAACCACCTAAAACAATGCCTGCATCAGTTTCTCGCATTGTTGTAAATCGATCGGAATCGGAATCGCCGTAAGAGCCCTCCCATAAAACATCCCCTTCACCATTTATTAGAACAGCGGCCGCCCTGCCTCCCGCCCATCGACCGCCTAACAGGAATTGTCCTGCTTTCAGTTCAATGACGGTAAGACATTCACCCTGACCGTAGTTCTCTAACCAGATTTGCTCACCATCTTCGTCGACGAGTATCGCTGAGAACTGGTCACCATACCTACCACCTGAAAGAAATTCTCCGCGGTCAGTTTCGATAATGCTGAATAGGGCATCCTGACTGTCCATCTCTCCGAACAAGTTCGACCATGTCAATTCACCATTTTCCTCAATGCGAATGATCCACATTTCCTGGGAACGCCGTCTATCTCCCTGAGGATCATTTTGAAAACCGCAGCAGGCATATCCATCATTTGGGACACGATAAATATCCATGAATCCCTCATCCAATCCCGCATCATATGTTCGAATCCAATCGACAGGTGGTTGTGCCTGAACAGTTACAACAGTTACTGTTAGGACTGTCAGTAAGAGGATAAATATTTTAGACACAATCATTTCACACCCTGATTTATTCAGTAAACAAACCTTTTGAAGAAAAGGTTATTTAATTAATACAATCTTCCTCATCTCAGTAAAATCTCTCGTTTGCATCATCGCAAAGTAGATTCCTGCAGCAAACTCTTCAGCGTTCCAGACAAATGTATGACTCCCGGAGGCGAGATTCCCATCGACCAACCTTGCAACTTCGCGGCCGTTAACATCATATATCCGTAGTAACATTTGTTTCTCTCGAGGCACGTACATCGACAATTTAACCGAAGAATTAAACGGATTAGGACTAGCCGGGTAGAGTACCGGAATCCTTGTCAAATCCGCTAAATCGGTTAAATCCGTTGTGAATGACCATTCCTCAACATCAACAGTCCAACGAATAGTATCAGCTTCATTACCATCATGGACAATGGATGTAACTTCATAAAGGTTTACTTCCGGAAAAGATAGCTCAATGCAGGAGGTGTCAGCGTCAAGTTCTTCGTCATTGAGCAACCAGGTGTATTCAAGCGAGTCCGATTCCTCATCAAAAGGTGTAATGCTGAACTCGAGAGTCGAGTCAACATAAGCGGTCAATTCAAACTCAGATGGCCACCAGGACCAGATAGCTGATCGAACATTGATTGTCCAGGTCACCTCGTCTGATTCATCTTCATGTGTAACGAGAGCCTGCAGGTGATGACGCCCCGATTGATCGAATGTTACCGTAACTGTATCCTCACTACCGATTTCCTCTTGCCGTTGATCACGATGTGTCAAATTCCAGATGTTATCAACTTCGATCTCCTCTATTGCTGCAACCTCAATCCCAAAATCAACTTCTGTTCCCCTCTGAATGATCAACTCAAGGCTGTCAGGTTCAAAACACCGTATGAAGAATTCTTCAACAGAAATCAGCCATGATAATGAATCCACCAGTTCTCCATCTGAGACGATGCATTCGACGAAATGATCTTCCAATTCCTCAAATATGATTGTGGTGGTGGTGTCAGTTGAAGCAGTGTCCTCGTCTAAAGTCCAGAAATAGGACAAAGAATCATCCTGCATGTCCTCCGCCCGGACAGTAAACTCAACGGTATCTCCTTGCAGGACAGTTGCTTCCAAATCTTCAGGGCTGTGGAAGACGATCAACGGTGGAGACCTCTCCAGTATTACCTTGAGGAGAACTCCATCAATGGTTTCACCCTGAGGCCATCCTGTCCCAGCGACCACAGCCGCTCCTTCAGGTGCTAATGTAATGGATTGGTATCCAAGTATAATTCTTGCTTGTTCATTTCCGTCAATTCTGCGCCATTGCTCATTACCGGCAGAATCAGTTCGTATGATCGGTGAGTGTTGTCCATTTCTGTCTTGTCCAACAACAGTGAAGCCATTGTCCCACATTTGAGTCAAACAATGACTATATTCATTACCTCCAAAATCGAAAGTTTCCGACCAAAGTTCGTTGCCTTCCTCATCTGTCCTGAGTAGAAGCCAATCTCCACCCCTTACTATTCTGTGCCCACTTGCAGCAAAACCTCCCTCTCGACATGAAATGAGTGATCTTAACATACCCGACCCGTGAGATCTTGACCAAAGAATTTCCCCCTCAAAATTAGTTTTCAGCAACCAGCCATCATCGTTAATATCTCGACCTGCCATAAGTAATCCACCCGCGACCTCCCTTATTGCAAAAAACCAGTCGCCCCCATCATAAAAACGCTCCCACAAAATATCACCGTCACCATTCAACATTACTACATACGCCTGAAACATCCCATTTCTACCAACAGCAACAAATTCACCCGACTTTAACTCGATCACAGCCCTGCAATCCCCTGCCCAATCCGGTTCTCCATAGATTCGCCACCACAATCTTTCACCTTCTGCGTCTGTCCTGAGTACAGAAAACCAATTTCCCCCTTGCTCAGTATGAACCACCCCACCCAACAGAAATCCACTATCATCATCCTGAATCAAGCTATGAGCCCTGTTACCTATACCGGTAAATCTCTCGTCACCATAAACACGCTGCCAAAGCTCTTCTCCGCTCTGATCTGCAACAACAAGCCAAAAACCAGATTGCTGATCCCCAAATTGGGAATTACCTGACATAGCATAGTTTCCCTCGGCTGTTGAAAAAACATCATATAAGAAATTTGAACGATTTTCATTGTCGTAAAAATGTACCCAGCGGTTGCGTGGTTGGGCGTGAAGAATTGTCGCTAATATTATGCATATCAGGAGGGATAAAAGACTAAACCAGATTGACCTTTTTTCCAATTTTGCTCCATTTTGATAAATGGTGAACGAGTATGGTGTTTGAATCGGATAAATCTATCCGACTTCCCCAGTTTACCGAACCAAAACAATCTTCCTCATTTCCGACATATTCCCAACCTCCATCCTCACAACATAAACTCCTGCCGGAAAATTATTTGCATTCCAGACAAATGTCTGATTTCCTTTTGAGACATCTCCGTGAATCAACCTGACAACCTCCCTCCCATTAATGTCGAATATCGATAGCAAGACATTTTCTTCTTGTGGCAAATACATCGACAACTTAACCGAAGAATTAAACGGATTGGGACATGCCGGATACAAAACCGGTGAAGTCGGAAAATCCGTTAAATCCGTTTCATCCGTTGTGAATGACCATTCCTCAACATCAACAGCCCAACGAATAGTATCAGCTTCATTACCGTCATGGACAATAGAGGTAATTTCAAAGTGTCCGGTTTGAGGGAAAGTTACGGAAACGGTTGTACTGTCACTTTCAAGTTGTTCATCATCGAGCAGCCAAACGTATGCAAGAGAATCCGATTCCTCATTAAAAGGAGTGATTATAAACTCAAGTGTTGAGTCAACATAAGCCGTCAATTCAGGCTCAGAAGGCCACCACGACCAGATCGCTGAGCGAACGTTGATTGTCCAGGTCACCTCGTCACTCTCATCTTCGTGCGAAATGTGCGCCTGCAGTTGATGACGCCCCGATTGGTCGAATGTTATGGATACTGCATCCTCATTCCCGATTTCCTCTTGCCGTTGGTCGCGATATGTTAAGTTCCACGAGTTTTCAGTTTCAATTTCTTCCAAAGCTGCAACATCAATCCTGAAATCGATTTCTGTTCCTCTTTGTATTATCAACTCGAGGCTTTCCGGTTCGAAACTGCGAATAAAGAATTCCTCGACATGGACAATCCATTGAACCGAGTCCGCAAACTCACCGTCAGCAACAAAACACTCTATAATATGATCAGCAAGTTCTTCGAATATGATAGTCGTTGATGTGTCGATTGCTACAGTATCCTCATTGAGTGTCCAGTAATACGATAGCGAGTCATCCTGCATATCTTCCGCCTGCACAATAAACCGGATCGAATCTCCTTGCAGGACGGTCAGCTCCGGTTCGTCAGGACTAAAAAATACGATCGAAGGTGGAGAAACCATTAACGCAACTTTTATGAGAACTCCATCTGATGATCTATCATCATCCTGAAGAATTCCTGCACCGGCGACAACTGCCGCACCTTCGCGTGCTAATGTGACAGATTTGAAACCATTTATCAGACGTTCTCGCTCAAACCTGTCAATCCTGCGCCATTGTTCATTACCTGCAGCATCAGTTCGGATGATTGCAGATCCACTGGCATCTATTGCATTTCCAACCATCGTGAAGCCATTATCCCACATTTGCACCAGACAACTGCTCGATTCCCTTCCTCCGAAATCGAAAGTTCTCGACCAGAGTTCGTTACCATTGTCATCTGTCCGGAGCAGAAGCCAACCTCCATTCTCTCCGGATCTGCTTCCACTTGCTGCAAAACCTCCATCGCGACAGGAGATGAGTGAGATTAATTGACCTCGTTCGAAAGACCTCGACCAGATAAATTCACCCTCGAAATTAGTCTTAAACAACCAGGCATCACGATTAATATCATAACCTGACATGAGCAAACCACCTGCAACCTCCCTCACAGCATGAAACCACATACCCTCATCGTAGAAATTTCCCCACAAAAGATCACCGTCACCATTTAACATCACAGCATAAGCCTGAAAATCTCCGTTTCTGCCAACTGCGACAAATTCACCCGCCTTAAGCTCGATCACAGCTTCACATTCTCCTGCCCATCCGGGTACTCCATAATTTCGCCACCACAATCTTTCACCTTCTGCGTCTGTCCTTAGTACTGAAAACCAATAATCCTGTTCATCATGGATTTTTCCCCCTAAAACAAATCCTCCCTCATCGTCCTGAATGAGGCTCATAGCTCTGTTATTTACACCAGTATACCTTTCTTCGCTATAAATACGCTGCCAGAGCTCATCTCCATTCTGATCAGCAACTAAAAGCCAGAAACCAGTTTGTTGATTGCCAAAATAGGAAGAACCAGACATTGCGTAACCTCCCTCAGCAGTGTAAAAAACATCGAAAAAGTAGTTTGGGCGATTGCCATTATCAAAGAAATGCATCCATTGGTTTTGCGGCTGGGCGTGAAGAACTGAAACAGATATCACACCAACCAGCAGAGTGATAGATATGATTAGAAGATTTCTTTTAGGTGGAGTTTTGCGACTGATCTTTGAGGACTTATGATTCCTGAATGTGGGCATTTCAACACCTTCAGTGAAATAGATGGGACAACATACTCATCACATTTGTGTCATCCGATGGTATTACAAGAAATCTATGTACTGGTTTATTTAGGTACTTTTTCTAATTGAATAATATGAAGTTAGACATATAATCCAGTGTTGTCAAGAGAAAAAATATATGAATTTGCAAAGACCGTCCTCAGAATAGGGAGGACGCTCCTAAGATAAACATAAGTATTATTCAATCATAAATACCTTTATCAGTAGTAACTATGCATCTCACTTGACGGTTGCTCTTGAAATGATTATACTGAAAATGTGTAACATTCAGAAATCAAGGACACGGTAATGGGGAAATTCCAAACCTTCGAAAAATTCCTGGCTTCGCAGAATATTCAGGTTTCCATATTCGGATTTTTACTGAACATCGCAATCTCAATCCTGTTTGCCTATCTCCTGTCAAAGGTTTACATAAAGTACGGTCGCAGTCTTTCAAATCGCCGGTTGTTTGCAGAGAATTTTATACTATTGACTCCGACAACGATGTTAATAATCACTCTTGTGAAGTCTTCGCTGGCGCTGTCATTGGGATTGGTAGGAGCACTTTCAATAGTTAGATTCAGAGCAGCGATAAAAGAGCCCGAAGAGCTGTCCTACCTGTTTATCTGCATCGCAGTCGGTCTGGGATTAGGCGCTAATCAACGCATAATAACTATACTCGCATTCTTCGTTATCCTGTTGATAATACTATTGCGGTCAAGGAATCGGTCTGCGGATGTCGACCAGGAACATCTCTACTTTCTGGTCTCAGGCAAAGTGTCCACTAAAATTACACTCGATAATATCGTTAGTCTGATAAAAGAACACAGTCGTTTTGTAAACCTGAAACGTATGGAAGAAACGGCAACTGACTTCGAAGCCTTTTTCCAGGTTGAATTTCACAAAATAGAGGATTTGGCAAAACTCCGCAAAGCTCTACTCGAGCATGATAGTTCAATCAAACTTACTCTGCTGGACAACTCCGGAGTCCACTGATGCGCCTGAAAGATGAGACCGGGACGAGTCGCACGGAAGGATTGTTTATAACCATTTTCAGGTTTGTTGTTAAGCGATTCTATATCCTGATCCTGCTCGCGATTGCGTTTGGAATCGGTGTTTATCAAGGCAGGTACATGTTTATCGGACACATGGTCAAGACCGCTCTCGTCCAACCACTACTGATAGTCCCCAATTACATAAACAGTATCACTGTAAAACCGGATAAGCTCTATATTGACATAAATTTCGATGATTTTCAACGCCTCAGCTATAACCGTGAGACCGCGATCGAACGGGGACGGCTGCTTCCGGACGCTCGTGATGAAATACCGGGGGATATCACATACGAGGGAAAGAAATACCGGGCAGACATCCGCCTGAAAGGGGACATGAGCGACCATTGGCTGCATCCCTACAAATGGTCATTCCGGATTGACCTTAAGGGTGATAACGCAATTCGGGGGATGAAGACTTTCTCGGTTCAGCTCCCCATGACACGCGGATATTTAAACGACTGGCTGTTTCACAGACTGCTGAAATACAATGGTATTATTGGTCTCAGATACGAATTTCTTCAAGTTATTGTCAACGGACGTGACCATGGAATATACGCAATTGAAGAACATTTCGACAAACGTCTCCTCGAAGATAATGGCCGTCGCGAAGGACCGATTATCCGTTTCGATGATTATCTCTACTGGTTCGATACCGACCGTCCCGACCTGAATGAATTATTTACGACAGCTCCGATTGATGCATTCGACACTAAACTGATAGAGGAAAGCGAGGCCGCGAAACAGCAATTTGATTCCGCTCGAAATTTGTTAGAATTATTCAGGCGCGGAAAATTAATAACAAGTCAGGTTTTCAAAGTCGAGGAACTGGCAAAATTCTTCGCCATCCTCGATTTGTTCGGATACCATCACTCATCAAATATAGCCAATATCCGTTTTTACTATGATCCAATAGCTTCAAGGTTAGAGCCGATTGGTTACGATAACTGGAAGATTCAATTACTTGAAGATAATGGTGAAGAATTTGAAAGTGGATTAATGTTGTGCGAAAAGTACTTTAATAACCCATGGTACAACCTGATCTTTGCCGATGAGGCATTCTTTGATGCTTATGTGAAAGCATTACGTTGGGTAACAAGAGATGGATATCTCGAACGGTTTTTCTCCTACATCGAACCCGATTTGAATGAAGCAAAGGGAGTCCTGTATAAATCCTTTCCCCAATACACCTTCTACAAGCCAGATATTCTGATCCATAATCGAGGTTACATTCGTCGCGTATTGAAATCCGTTCATCCAACTCAGATGAAACCGGCTCAGGCTATTGAAGCGTATGTTTACGAAGATAATGGAGACACCATTCTCCTTGACATCGGCAATATCAAGTCACTCCCGATCCAACCCGGTGATTTGAAGATGCCGGACTCAACATATTATGAGCCAATTAAATCTTACCGGTTACCCTCGAAAATTCCAGGTGATCAAGTTGAGTTTATGCGGTGTCAGTACGTGAAGAAAAAGCATCAGTTCAGTGGCAGATTCTCAGCTCCCAGCACAATTTTATACAGTGTTTTGCCTGGGTTTTCACCAATTCTCGAAGCCAGGATAATCCCACACCCAATCTTAGACGAAACATTCCTTGATACCGACGTATTCCTTCAATCCCCGAATTTTAGTGAGTTTCAGTTTATCTCTGTCTACGAAGAAAAAAAGTTGATCCGTTTTGAAGCCGGACGGCATGTAATTGACAGGGATTTGCGAATTCCGGCAGGATATAGAGTTCAGGTACGGGCTTACAGCCTGGATTTGATCAATGGGAGCAAGATTATTTCATCTTCAGCAATAACCTGTGTCGGATCGGAAAAATACTATAGGAGGATTCTCTCGAGTGACGGAACCGGGCAGGGAATCTTCGTTACCGACAAAGGCAGACAGTCAGCATTTCGGTATGTTAGTTTCTCCAATCTCAAAAGTCCGGGCACGGGAAGTTGGCCGGTTACCGGAGCATTAACGTTTTATGAGAATGATGTCGCAATTCACGACTGTCTTATCGAAAACATCACAGCTGAGGATGCAGTTAACATAGTTCGCAGTCATGTTGAAATAAAGAACTGCAACTTCAGCGGTATTTCAGCAGATGCAATAGACGGTGATTATATTAACGGACACATTGACAGGGTAATTTTCAAAACCATCGGCAACGACGCACTGGATCTATCAGGTAGCAACATAAAATCACGGAGCCTGTTGATTGACGGAGCAGGCGATAAAGCTATCAGCATTGGTGAACGGAGCGACGTTAACATCAATGAGCTCGAAGTTCGTAACTCCGCAATTGCAGTAGCTGCAAAAGACGCTTCCAGGCTCTATATAGATAGCGCAAAATTAGACAACTGCGAACTTGGCATAACCGCATATCAGAAGAAACCTGAGTACGGCAGCGCATGGATTGAGGTAGCTGAGATTGACACTTCTCAAATAAGAGTCCCATTTCTGATTGCTGACGATTCCGTGCTACTCCTTTATGGTAAAGAAGTTCCCACAACCGACCGGGATGTCGAAGCACTGATGTACGGCAATGTCTTCGGTAAGGCGAGTACGCGTGATTAATACTAATCCAAATACACCAGACGTTCGCTACGAGCGCAAATTTGACATCTGCAACTCTGAAAAACACCAAATCGAGCTGATGATCAAAACCAACCCGGTCGGATTTGCGGAGATATTCCACCCACGTCGGGTTAACAATATCTACTTCGACACACCCGATTTATCAAGTTACTTTGACAACATAGACGGAGTACAAGATCGCACCAAAACACGAATCCGCTGGTATGGCGACATATTCGGAAGGATAGAGACACCAAGTCTCGAGCTAAAACACAAGAGAGGTTTAAGTGGTTGGAAACAGACTTTCGACTTTCCAACGTTCGACTTTCACTCTGACTTCGAAAACTCCGAACTTTCGTCAATAACACATAAATCTAACCTCCCTCTCAGAATAAAAGAACTCCTGAAAATACAGCGACCAACCCTCTTCAACACCTACTACCGAAAATACTACAAATCTTTTAATGGCAATTTCAGGATAACTCTGGACACAGATCTGGCGTTTTGCAAGCTGCTCAATAAAAGAACAATCCTTCCTGTACTCGATCCTGATCTATCCCATGTCATTCTTGAATTGAAATACCACAATGATGTGGCATTGGACACGGAGGTAGTTACGAATTATTTTCGGTACAGACTTAGTCGAGTTTCTAAGTATGTTACGGGTGTGGAGGAGTGGGGCATGTCTTAGCTCCCCCCTTCTATGTGAAGGGGGAATTAAAGGGGGATTGCCTCAGATTGTCAACACATATTATATCTTGTTTTCCGGCTACTTAACAAGACTTACTATATGGAAGATTCTATAATTTCCTTTGCAATCGACGAGAAATTACTATTCTGGCGGGATGAGATCCCGCCCTACGTGCTACACTCCTTCAAATACCTTCTCAAAATGAATCCGCTCCGGCACGTCCTTATACCCAAACCTCCGGTTCAACTCTAATATCGGTTTATTATTGACTTCATTTTCTGTTCTGATACATGTGTGTCCATTGTCAACAGCATATTGAACCATCGCCAGTTTTAACGCAATAGCAACACCTTTTCTCCTGTGTTCGCGCAGGACACCGGTTACACCATGACATAGTGATTTGTCCGCCCTGACAACACTTAACGGGCACAATCCGATATATTCGTCTCCTTTTACTGCAATGAAATAACACTCCGGAGGACGGTGGTATGGTTCGATGTCCTCTTTTACGAAAGTTTCGAGATCGCGACGGACGCTGTCTTCACAGCCGGGGATATCCTGTTTGACGGTCCAGTATAGGTCGTGTATTTTCTTATTCCGGTTTGGATCGGATTCCAACTGACGAAGAGATTTAATTTCGATACCATGTCTTTTTAGCTGATCGATCTTTTCAATAAACTTGCTGAAATCAACCGAAGCCGGATCTAACTCCGATTCCCTGATACGCAGAAATTCTGTATATCCTCTTCTCTCGAAAAATCGGATGGTACCAGGCTGATCTGCACAGACAGCTCGAATCGAAATCGGATTGTATTGGGACAACTCATCCATCAACCTATTGTACAACAGTGTTCCAATCCCTTGACCGGTAAATCCTTCCAAAACGCCGCCTTCGATGTAAAATTTCTGCGGGTGATACCGCACCATAAATTGGGTATGTTCAACATATCCGACAATTCTGTCACCAATTTCAACACACAGCCTTTTATGGCGAATTTTTGAGTCTCGATCAGCATCTTTCCGCAGAAAATCATCTGTTGTATGCGGTAGATTTGGACGATATCGGTTGAAAATGTCCGTTACCGCCTGATAGTCAGATGGTTTGAATTCACGGATGTGGAATTTTTGGTTCATGGATTCGTTTTAAGTTGATGTTTGGAGATCGTAGGTCGGGATCTCATTCCGACAAACTTTCACCGGATTAATTCTGTCGGAATAAGATCCCGACCTACGTTTTCACTAATGAGTCGTTGTTATTTCAGATACCTGTCACTGTTGCTTTGCAACATCCCTCCCCCTAATCCCCCTCCCCACCTTCGTGAGGACAGGCTCTGCAAATAGCAAGTGTTACGACCGATCTCCCCCCTTCTATATGAAGGGGGGAATAAAAGGGGGGTTGCGTTAGATTGCCAATTAACTTACCTCTTGTTATGCAACTACTTTACAAGATTAATCTTCTTCAAAGACCGCTCCCTCCCAGCATCCAATCTAATTAAATAAGTCCCGCTCCCAAACCCTCGCGCATCCCAAACCGTCCTGTGCGTCCCGATATTTTTCCAGCCCTTTGCCAATCGTGTTATTTCGCGTCCGGTTAAGTCGTGGACGGTTATTGAATAGTTACAAGGATGGGAAAGTCTGTATTCGATGACGGCTTCTGAATTGAAGGGATTGGGGTAGGCAGAAGACAGACCAAATTTAACTGGATTTAGATTAATCTCAAAATCCCAGACACCATCAGGATGTGTGAATTGATATATTCCAAAGTTTGTCCGGTCGGCAACGTAAATATAATTTTCATCAGCTGTTACCGTCCTAGATTGCCCCGGTGTATCATAAAAACCGATTACTTCAGGTTCTCCCGGATTGCTTATATCCATAATACGAATTCCGCGGAAATTATCTGCAACATAGATTATGTCGCCAGAAACCCAAACACCAAATGACCACCCATCTGTATCAATATATCCGATCTCTTCAGGAACATCGGGGAATGTAATATCTACGATACTTACTCCTGAACCGTCTGCAATAAATGCATAATGTCCATTTAATGTAACTTCAAAAGCTGTTCCGCGTGTATCAAATCGTGCTATTTCAACCGGATTCGAAGGATCAAGAATTTCAACAACAACCAATCCAGTTTCCCCGTCTGCAATGTAAATAATTTCATCTGCTATACACAAACCATTGGCGATATTTGGCGTATCGAGAAACCCGACTTCTTCGAGATGTTCAGGGTTAATGATATTAATTACTCTAAGACCGCTTTCTCCATCGGCAATGTATGCATAATCACCATCCACTTTGACGAATGCTGCATAACCGGGTGTATCTATTGAACTATTAAGCACGGGATGTTCAAGGTCGCTAACGTCCACCACCTTTAATCCACTATCTCCAGCTGCAACGTAGGCTAATCCATCAATAACATCAACCCATAAAACAGTTCCCGGTATTTCACAGAAACTAATCTCCTCTGGATTTTCCGGACTGTCTATATTAACTACTCCTAAACCTATTTCTTCCTTAGCAATAAAAGCAATATTATCCACAACCTGTGCACTGTATATATGTCCCGACCTATCTAAAAAAGATACTTCATCAGGTTCTACCGGGTTTCTGATATCAATAACTCTCAACCCCCTCACGCCGTCAGCAACAAAGGAAAAGAAACCTGAAAGAGAAACAGCATACGATTTTCCAGGTGTGTCAATAAATGCTGTTTCGAAGGGGTCACGTGGATTACTGATATTTATAATTCTAAGGCCACTCTCATAACTAGCCACATAAGCATAATTCTCTCTCACCTCTACTTGCCACGCTCTATCGGGGGTTACGTATTCACTGAGTAACATTATATTTTCCGGATCGCTGATATCAAATATGCTAAGCCCCCAATCATATGTTGCAGCATATGCGAGATTATCAACTATAGTAACATCAACTGAGGTTCCCCTTGTTTCGTGTGAGTCCATTAATCGTGGATTTTGCGGATCATGAACGCTGACAAGGTGAAAGCCATTTGATCCATCGGCTAAGCAAACAAACTCGCCATCAACAGCTACACCGTAGCATCGACCTGGTGTATCATATTCACCAATCTCAACAGGATGTTCGGGATCACTGACATCCACAACGATCAAACCTCGATTAGTTGCAGCAATGTAGGCATAATCACCAATCGTTTCGACATCATATAAAACTGCTTGTTGGGAATATTGACCGATTGGAGTTGGGTTTTCAGGATTACTTACATCAATAATGATGAGAGAATACTCTTCAACAAAATAGGCAAGACCTTCGTTAACACTGACGCTAATGGTATTGCTATCATCCCAATATCCTGTTAATACTGGATTATATGGGTCAGATATGTCAACAATCTGTAATCCGGAAGCACCTCCTGCCAAATAGGCATAATTCCCAATGGTCACCACATCCAATACGGTGGACCATTGATTGTAAATTCTGCCTATCTGCTCGACGTTCTCGTGCTCTTGAGCTTTTGATTCGTGAAATGACAGTAATAATATGCAGATAAGGATAAATGTGGCTCTGATTTTCATGTGAACTCTTCTCTTTTATGTGTTTTAACGCTTCACGCGTTGGCTCGTAGGTGGAATTACTATCCGGCTCGTTTTTACAATGTTGATATTTGTCGGGATAAGATCCCGACCTACGTTTTTATCCGTTAAGTCGTTGTTATTATTAGCACCTATCACGAATTACTTCGCAACTTACCCCCCCCAAATCCCCTCCCCACTTTCGCGAGGACAGGCTCTGCAATAGTAGGTGGGGAATCCGTTTAATCCGTTCAACCCGTTGTGAAAATCACCCAAACTTCACCCGGTAAAACAACGAATACAAAACCGGCACCACAACAAGAGTCAATCCCGTCGAGAACAGCAAACCGGACATCAGAGCGATAGCCATCGATTCCCACATTGGTCCCCCACCAAGCCAGAGTGGAATCATCCCGCCAATTGTTGTCAAAGTTGTCAGGATAATCGGTCTGAGTCGACGCATGGAAGCCACAATAATCGCCTGGAAGGGTTCGAGTCCGTTCTCCTCCTGCTCGAGTTTTATTCTGTCCAATAGCACGATGGCGTTATTGATTACAATTCCAGCAAGAGCAATCACCCCCAGGAAGGTCATGAAACCCATCATGCCGCGCAGAACGAACAATCCGATGTAAACTCCGATTAATGCCAGAGGAATTGTGAGCAGGATTATCAGCGGTTTTCGAAGACTGTTAAACTGGATTACCAATAGGAGAATGATGATGATGAATGCTATTCCGAGTTTGTCAGATATAGACTTCTGCGCATCAACCGATGATTCAAGCTCACCCCCGAATTCGTAGAAATACCCAAGCTGCCATTCCTTACTCTTCTCATCAAGGTAAGGTCGCAGAGCATTCACGATATCCATTGCCATTGTACCCGTCTTTGTGTAACAGGAAACCGTGACCGTCTTCATTCTGTCTCGTCTTAGGATTTTTGAAGGCTGCCAGACAACCTCGATATCCGCCACCTGGCTTAATGGCACTGTCTTACCCGTTGCCTGTGCAAAAACGTCGAGAGTTTCAAGTTTGGCTATATCCTGGCGGTCGCTGGCTTCTGCGCGCATCACCACCGGGATAACGTCCTCGCTCTCGCGGAATTCACTGATAGTATAACCGCTCAGAATTGTTTGCAAACTCAATGCAATATCGAAGCTGCTGACACCGGCACGCCGGGCACGCGGCTGATCGATATTCACCATCAGCTTTTTAACGCGGTTTCCCCAGTTGTCGGTGATGTTCCGGGTACCGGGAATCTCTTTCATCTTTGCCTTCAATTCTTCAACCATCGTAAACAACAGATCCGGATCAGCACCTGACAACCTGACCTGCACCGGTGCTTCCACCGGAGGTCCATAGTCGAGAGGCAGGACTAAAACACTCAGATCGGGATATCGATCCCATAGATACTTCTCAATCCTCGGCACCATATCATCCGCGATTGGTCGGGATGTTGAGTTAATGAGAAGATATGCCAAACCTTCCTTTTCTGGTTGCGGATTTGTAGCGAGTACATAGCGCGGAGCGCCCCGCCCGATAAAACTCGCCCAGTTCTTTATGCCCTCAGGTCGATCTTCTCCGATAAGCAGACTGTCTGTGAAGAATTGTTCGAGGTCATTTACCATCTCTTCGGTGCGCTGTATTGGTGAACCTACGGGAAACTCAAGCGTTGCAAAAAGGAACGGTCTGTCCGATGCCGGGAAGAACAGGCTCGGGACTACTTTACTGAGCTGCATAGCTGAGATGAAAATGATGAATGTGATCAGAAGGCTTATCCATCTGTGCTTGAGGGCAGCGGTTAGAAACCCCTTGTACCAGTTGTAGAATTTTGTATTGTAACTCTCTTCTTTATCCTGTTTTTTCACTTTCAAAAACATTGCGCACAGCATCGGAATCATTGTCAGGGAGAGAATCCAGGAGGACACGAGGGCTATTGTGATTACCTTGAACAGGTCGATGCAATATTCACCAGTCTCTGACTCCGCAAGTGCTATCGGCAGGAATGCTGCAGCTGTAGTCAGCGACGCAATAAGGAGCGGTGCATTTAACTCCTTTGCCGAGTCGACAGCAGCTTTCACTGGTTTTTTGCCTTCCTTGATGCTGACCAGGATGGATTCGGACATGACGATTGCATTATCAACCAGCATTCCGAGTGCGATCATCAGTGATGCGAGCGACATAGTGTTGATCGTCATTCCGAATGCCCGCATCAGCATAAATGTCATCATGATAGTAACCGGGATCAGTGTTGCAACAACAAATCCGGTTCGCAAACCGAGCGCAATCAACATTACCAGGATAACCAATCCAACTGCCTGCATCAGGTTATTGAGAAAATCGTTTACACTGTTCCTGACCTTATCGGGCTGAAAAGCAATCTCATCAAATTCAATTCCAATGGGATATTTTTCCTGGAGATATTTAATTTTACTGCGAACAGCCTCCCCAAGATTTATAATATTTCCACCTTCCCGGACGGAAATTCCGATCCCGAGAGCGGGGATACCTGATGAACGCATTTTCGATCGCGGGGGATCAACATAACCTCGACGAACACTCGCAATATCCCCAAGGTAAACCATTTCGCCCGAACCGGGTAGTCCAAGTACGATTTTTTGGAGTTCCTCAATTGTCTCAAAATTACCTGTGGGCTCAAGCTCAATCCGTTCATCTCCCGTTGAAATATTTCCTCCGGGGAACAGTATGTTCTGCGAGCTGAGAATCTGGTTCAACAAGTAGGGAGATAAACCCAATTGTGCGAGTCTGGCATTACTGTATTCAATAAATATCCGCTCTTCTTGAGCACCATATATCTCAACCTTTGCAACATCCGGGATGTGCAGCAGCTCGTTTCTAACCTGATCGGCGACCTCCTTTAGCTCGGCATAGGAATAACCCTCTCCAGTCAATGTGAGCATTATCCCGAACACGTCACCAAACTCGTCGTTGACAATAGGACCGATTACATTTTGAGGAAGGTCAGCACTTGCAGCTTCAACTTTTCGACGAAGATTATCCCATATCGGACGCATGTCCTTGTAGTTTTTTTTGATATTGACATAGACGAGGGAGAGACCCGTCAGGGATTCGCTGAAGACCATGTCCAGCTCCGGCATCTGCTGCACAACTTCTTCTATCGGGTCGGTGACGAGGTTTTCCATCCTTTCAGGACTTGCTCCCGGCAAGATAGTCATAACCTGAGCAACGCGAATCACAAATCCAGGATCTTCCTGGCGAGGCATGTTGTTAAAAGCTGAAATACCGGTGAGAATTATCATTATCAAGATAACAAACGTGATCCGGTTTTTCTCTATAGTGGATCGTGTGATAGACATGATATCTCCTGTTAAAGTAGTTTTACTCTCTGTCCATCAACGATTTTACTAACACCTGCTGTTACAACTAACTCACCATCGGTAATGCCGGTTGTAATTTCTAATCCCTCCGAAGTCAGTCTTCCAACTTCAACTGGACGACGCCGCGTTATCCCGGTTCCATCTGTCGCTGGCTCAACGACAAATACAAATCTCCCATTTCTATCCTCTCCTACAGATACGGGTGGAACGAGAATTCTCTCTCGTGCTTCAACAGTCTCAAATTTGAACGAAACCTCTGCCGCCATTCCAGGCCTGACACCTTCGATCGCGTGATTTAGTCTGACAGTAACAGGGAAAGTTGTAACGAATTTAGCAGCTGCAACTCCAACTTCGCGAACTGTTGCGTCAAATCTCTTGCCTTGAAGAGCATCAAATTTCACAGTCGCAGCACTTCCGGTCTTAATCTGAGCTATCATAGCTTCAGGTATTGTGACACTTACTTCAGGTTCTTTTCCGGATGTTAATGTAACAACAGGATTACCGGCTCCCACATTCTCGTTAACTTCAACCATAACTGAAGCTATCAAACCGGTTACAGGTGCTGTTAATCGCGTGTAACTGATCTGCAACTTTGCCTGTTCGAGACGTTTTTCTATTGAGCGTCTGGCAGCTTCTGAAGATTCCTTTCCCGAACGCGCAGCATCAAGATCACCTTTGGAAACATTGCGATTCTCCCACATAATCATCACTCGTTCGTATTGCAGTTTCGCATTCCTTTCAACTGCAATAGCCTGAGTTAGTGCGGCTTCCGCTTCCTGCATCTGGAGCCGGTAATTACTCTGATCGATCTCTGCAATTAAATCACCCCTTTCTACCCGGTCTCCGACTTTGACATTTACATTGATAACATTGCCCGGAACCTTGAAACTGATTTTGGATTCCATGCCTGCCTGGGTGATTCCGGAAAAGGTGCGTACGCGGCTACCACCGGTGGTAAAGACCTGTTCGTACCGGACAGGACGGATGACCTGTTTTTCCTCAATCACATCTTTGCCGCAGCCGATAATTAGCATTGCAACTGTCAAGATTATCATCCACTCAAAATTCTTGTACTTCATTATCTCCCCTCTTTTATTCCAAAATTCATGAATGATCTTCCGTAGGGATTGAATATCTTCAACCCTGTCCGAAAACCACCTCAATTACCCCATTGGATAAGGGCTGAAGATTTTCAGCCCCTACGTGAATACAATCCTTTCCTAATTTTCAGCCTTCTTCTCATCCAAATATTTACTTAGCCGTTCAAGCCTAAAGGCTTCTTTCTCCGGTTCGAGTATATCAAAAGAACCTATAGCACGCTGAACATTCATGTAATCAATCAGGAAATCATAAACGGCATTCGCTGAAACCTGATCAGCTATGACCGCAGCATTCTGGGCATCCAGTAGCTCAAGAATTGAAACAACTCCTCCTGCATATGCATCGGTCACTATTTCGAGGTTTCTATTTGCCGCTTCTGCACCCTTTTTGGCAAGATTAATGCCAGCATGAGAAGCTCCTGCTTTATGCAATGTTGACCGAATGCGCTGTTCTAACCGATCCGCGAGGGCATCGCGGTAAATGGTAAGGGATCTTAACTCTTTTCTGGCTTTGGCAAATTGTGCCATTCTCGATCCACCCGAATAGATTGGCAGTGAAAGATTAACTCCGATACTCCAGTTGGTATTATCGGCTTTGTACATTTGCATGTCTGATTCTTCAGATCCTTCACCGCCCTCCCAGAGTATGTCACTTATATCCCATTTCAATCCCGCTGTAGGTGCCCAGAATGACCTCCATGAGGATTTCATAATCCTCTCCTGAGCTGCAATAGCTGCATCGATGTTCTTCAATTCGGGTGAAGTCTGCAAGCCTTCGTCGGACAGGAAATCTCTTGTCAGGCGAAAGTCCAACGGATTTTTCAGATAGTCGAATACCCGAACATCACTTACCAGATATTCTGGATTTTGGATATCATCTTCAGAGACAGTAAAGGACTCCTCGAGCGGTCTGTTCAGAATCCGATTTAATTCCATCTCAGCTAGGTTTCGCATCGAATTCGCACTTATAACTGCCTTTCGAGCCGAAGCAATAGATGACTCCCATCTCAATACTTCCGATGGTCCCGCAGATCCAATCGCTTTTCTTATTTGTGCAAGCTCCAGGTTAGAACGGGTCAGTCGGAGATTGTCTTTCTGGATATTCTCGAGAGCTTTCGCGCGCAGGAGATTCAAATATGCAACTGAAGCAGAGGAAGCAACGTCCAATCGTGTTTGTTCCAATTGGTGTTCACGTGAGGATTGCAGGTGTTTCTGGATTGAAATATTTGCCAGGGCAGGTTCGGAAAATAATACTTGCGTCAGATCAGCACCGCCATATAATGTCTGTTCGGCTACCTGTCCTGAACTCCATTCTGCTCTATCTTTATCAATCTGCACACCGGAACTTGAAACATTCAACTGAGGTTTCAGCACTGAATAGGCGTTTTTCACGTCTTCTGTCCCAGCCGTTACTCTGCCCTGCTCAGAAATCAAATCAAGATTGACGCTCATGGCTTCTTGCAAAACGGAAATAAGCGTTAATTTACGACTCGCATCTTCACGTTTGGATTTAACTAACTCAGCTTCGGTCATAATCTCCCAGGGTGGAGAAATGCCAATTTGCCTGATAGTTTTCATGTTTAAAACCAGGCGTTGTCCTACAGAAAATACCACCGGAAGCTCGTGAGCTTTTTCCCCGAGCAGGATTCGCTGAACGTTAAGAGCCGTCCTGCGTGCAAATCGAAATAACATATCACTTCGAGCGAGACCTGCCATTATTCCCCGTTTCACATCAATTGATCCGAGGACGGAAAAACTCGGTAATTTTCTTTTGATGAGATATTGAACCAATCTATCAAATTCTTTTTCAGGAAGGTGTGTCATAACACCGATATAAACAGCTTCAGTGTCGTAGGGAATTGCCTTTACTTCGTCCGCCGATCTCAAAACCGGAATATATGTTATATCAATACCTTTCGTTTTTCCGGTTTCGATGAAATGACTCTCAAGGTGAGGAATTGCCATATCGGCTAGCCCACTGATGAGTACAGTCATTTTGGTAAAAGATACAATATCTTTAAACGCATCAAAATTCCTACTGACAGATGCCGGAACTGATAAATAGTTAAGGTTCTTAATTCCGCTCTTTCCGCCAGGCATCTTTAATCCCTGAAGCTCCGCATCGATTACAAAAGGTGCGATCACAGGTTTTTTGAGTGCTTCTTCGCAGCAAATATAATTCGATGCCAGAATACCAAGGGCGAGAACAATATCGACATCATTGTCGGTGAGTAGTTTCTTGAAAGCGGTTTCTACTCCTTCAATCGTCCGATCTCCATGTAAGGTTTTTTCCTGTGGGAATTGAACGTTGAACTCATTGCCTATTAGTTCTGTTATTTCCTGTTTGAACGAGTTAGTAATTGTTTTACTTATCTCACCGGGTTCATCGAGAATTATGCCAATCGTAATTTTATCTTGAATTTGACAGAATCCAATGTTGCCAAGAGTAAGCAACACAACTATTGCTGCATGGAGCCATCTGTGTTTCATTCTGTCTCCTTTTTTAGAAAAACACCACTTGTAGGGGCAGAATATTTTCTGCCCTTATGGTTGGGTTGAAGATATTCAATCCCTACAAAATCAAACATAAATATATCTGGTGAGTAGGTTTCAACCTCTCCTAAGCCCGACTACATACCCAAATTTGCTCTCCCCCATGGAAATATTCTTCCCGATTGTAGTTGCCATATAGTGCTTCAATCTTGAAACCGGATAATTCGAGTAAATGCTGCATCTCGAACCTGTATGCAAATCGAACCTTCAACGGGACATACTGCCGTCTGATAACATTGCCATCTTCTTCAATTTCCTCATAAATCCAGATCTCATTTATGAGTTGTTCTTCGAGATTGTATGTTGTACTGTACCATACAAATACTTGGTTCCCGGAAACCGGGTGAACGAGCTCGGTCATCTGTTTTAATCTGCTGCTCTGATGCCCGAGGTTGGAGTTGATTAACTGAAGCTTCGGATCAAAGGCATCAAGAATGAGTTTTCCGTCGTCTGTCAGGTGTTCGAGGATGTTGTGGAGAGTTTTCTTTTGATCTTCGACAGTTAGTATGTGCAGAAATGCCCGGAACGGAATAGTGATCAGCTTAAAGCGTTGGTTAAGCTCAAAGTCACGCATGTCACCCTGAGTCAGGTTTATGCGCTTTTGGACAGCATTATCGAGTTTTTCAATTTTTCCACGAGCAATGTTTAGCATATCTTCGGAAAGATCCAGCCCATGAATCTCACTGCCCGTTTTCGCAACCGGAATCAATAATCTTCCAGTACCACAACCAACCTCAAGGATGGGAGAACCCTGTTTTTGTGCTTCTTCGATATAAAACTCTTCCTCTCCCTGTACGCGGAAAGGATGAGGATCGTACATGAGGGCACTCCAACCGCTGTATAACTCCATAGTTTTCCCCTCTTTTTAAGAATCTATGTAAGCTAATGAATCAGTATTCTGTGTATTGAAGCTAATATAAGAGAACCTGGTGGGAAGTGCAAGTAGTAACAAGAGTCAAGGATCAATTCGAGAATCGTCCGTTAACCTTAGGAAAGTGTAAGAATTGGGAAAAGGGCACGTTGCGACGTGCCCTTACAATCCCTGAAAGAATAATCTGTTACGGCAAACGACTTCTGCCGATGACTTTAAACTGGTTAGGTTCGACTTTGATCTTAATCTCCTCTCCGGAACCAACTTTTATTGTACCGTTGTACCAGACCTCGAAACCTTCCACTTTTAATAGGTAGCTACCAGGATTGACATCCCAGATTGTCAGTTTGGACATCTCATCGATCATCGCCAGATCAAGTTCACCCTTATTCTCACCATCAAGGTAAACATCCGCCATTCCTTTCTCAGATATAAGAACAATGTTCGATGGTCTGTTTTCGACTACCGGCATCGGATGCGTTGGAGGTACTGGGGTGGTCGAACCTGTTGTCGTGGTAGTTACAGTTGTTTGTTCTGTAACAGATATCCCAGCACTTGCGCCGGGGAGTTTCATTGAAGTTGAGATAGACTCTCCACCAAAACCCATGGATATAGAAACAGTTTCATCAGCGATTCCAGTTGATGATGTTGTTACCGTTGTTGTTGTTGTTGAGGTAGTCGTTTCTGCTACTGGTATTGTGAGTTCTGGTGCGGGTTGATTCAGTTTCAATCCCGGAATTGGGACATGGTCAAAAACATCGAGAGCTCCTTTTGTCAGTGTTGCCCTGACGATATACCCGCCCGGGATAAACAGCTTTGTCTCAGAAGCGAGATCTGCACTGAAAATGCCCTTTATCTTATATATCTGTAAATGGTGTTTACCGTGACTTAAGCGCATTACTGCCATCATACCATCAGTTGCATCGAGATTCTTTCCGTCCACTTTAACCATGTGAGTGTGATCGGAATAGGTTAGTTCAAAACGCCCTGCATGGTTTGGATCACCTGAGGGTTGAGCAATAGCAAAACTGCTCAACGCGAACACGCCAAGGAATATGTAGATTAAACTTTTTAGCAAAACAGTTCTCCCTAAAAACAAGTTATGTAGGATAAATTCTTTATCGAATTATGATTTCTCCATAAGTCAAAATATGACATTTATAGAATACCTGCAAGTGAAGACGTTTAATGTTAAGTAAGGAGAATTAAAATGAGACATCACTGCTGTCTAATTTAAAATGACGACTTTTTGTCACGTCCTAAAAAAAGTTGACACTTTCCCATTTAATTTATTGCCATTACCG
>CAYLYZ010000046.1:0-44374 GCA_964387885.1 uncultured bacterium
GGAGACAGTTCTCCCCACTTCTATTGAAGGGGGGAATTAAAGGGGGGTTGAGTTCACCTGATAGACACAAGCTTTATCCCTGAAGACGGTAGATACCCATGCGCCTGAGCACCAATATTCATCTTTCTAATCATTATTTATCTTAATGTTACGACTTATTCAGCAGACATCAAATAACAACCACGCTACGATATCGGCAATTCCACGACAAACCTTGCCCCGCCGGCATCGTTATCTGTAACAAACACATTACCCTTGTGTGCTTCGACAATCTCTTTAACCAATGCCAACCCGAGCCCAAGACCGGAAACACCGGATGCAGCGTCACCTTTTGCTCGTTTGAAACGCTTGAAGATGTTTTTTCGTTGAGACTTCGGAATGCCAGCGCCCATATCATCAACTACGATTTCAGCTTTCCCAGCAACTTTAGACAATTGAACAGACACAACAGCGGTTTCTTTATTTATGTTACTGAGATTCAAATCTGTATGACGCAGGGCATTATCGAGCAGGTTGTCGATCATCAGAGCGGTCATTTCACTATCGAATTGTCCGTTCAACTGTCCACCTTCACCCTTAATATTAAGCCTGATACCGACTTGATCAAAGTTTTGTCGCCATGCCAGGGTTGTATCTGTAAAGATTTGATTGAGATCGCAGGTTTCGAGGTTTGGTGTGCGTTTCCCCTTTTCAAGGCTTAGGGCTGCACCTTGAATTGCTAATTCGAGCCTCCCGCATTCGTTCCCGATAGCAGTTATAATCTCACGCTCTTCAGCAGGTGATGCAACCATTTCTTTAAGTAGAGAATCTGTGTCAAGTCGAATACGAGATACAGGTGTTTTGATAGAATGAGCGAGGTGGGATAGAGCGATTTGGTTGGCAAGCCATTGCCTACGGATTATGATTAATAAGCTCATTAAAAATAGTGCTATCAGTAACGTGAATGCATATATTTTCCAGAAATTTGCCTTATGCCTGCGGAATTCCCACCCAGCTTTCCATAGCCAATTATCATCATCTGCCAGCTCTGTGAGCGTGCGGTAATGAAACCAAGGATGACGACTATATTCCCATTCACACAAAGCTCCTTTAGCTTCATCCTCAGTTTCTATCGATTTGATTCCTACCCACCAAAGTGTATCCCCAAACGCTAATACACCTGCGCCATTTTCCTCCTTATTTTTGGAAGGATCTGCCATTGACCACATTGCAAATATTTCATTATCCCAGAATTCACGTTCCATATGTAGTGGCACTTCTTTACGCAACCATTCTTCATCTATTTCGGTAATTATAAGATATTTAATCATTGAAGTATCGAAATCTTTTTTTGGAACAAGTTGAAAACGATTACCTGTACTGTCTAATGCACTTAATATCAAGCGAAGTGTATCCACACCATCATAAAGATTAACGAAACGGATTTTGTTCATTATGTAATTGTGAAATTTCTTTGGATGACCTAGTGCACCCCTGTTGTAACTTTTAAATAAATTGCGCATATTTCTTAGTGAATCAGTTATTGCTTCATTAATATTCACACCGTCAATAGTAATAATTTTTTTTCCATCAAGGAGACAATACACATTCTTTGCCCCTGGCAGAGTCCTCATTATATTTAGGTAATCCTGAATTGATTCTGTAGAATTACTCTGTATTCTAACCTCAGTTAAGGATTCTGAATGAAGAGAAAACAAGTAGTTCATATGTTGTGAAAGTGCAATTAATGTCGACGAGTTACCATAATGATTCGCCTCTACAATCCTCCCATAAAACTTATCTGAAAGCCTTGGTAGAATAATAGCTTGAAACATAACAAGCGAGTTTACAATTACTATTGCCACAATCACTAAAAGCAATCGGAACTTTCGATTACTCTGGAAGATTGAAATCAACATCTGCTTCATGATTACCTCCGTAATTTGAAACGCTTAGCTACAATAGCAATATAGCCCTGGAAAAGTTTGAACTTGTTAAGGAAATGTTGGGATTGGGATATTTTTGACATTGAGGATGGGAATTGCTTGTTGGTAAAGGGTGATTCACAACGGATTGAACGGATATAACGGATTATTTTGCATTTACAGTCTGCTAATTCCGCATCATTGTTTCCCGTATGGATGATTCACGAATCACCCCGCTACTCCGTCGCCAATCGAACAGGAGCAATTCATCCAGGCTTTCTGCACTGAACGGTCATGCCCACACCTTCAAAATCTTCGCTTGGAGGATCATCTGTAAGTCTGTTGGTGAGTACGATATCGACAAATCCGGCAGACCGGGCATACTGCTCTGCCTCTTCGGGTGTAAACAGACGTCCGGTTCTCTCATTTGCCTCCGATTCAATCAGTCGTCCATTAACAAACTTTTCAACTATAAACAACCACTCCCAAACATGAGTTTCCTTATTATAGTTACTCCCGGTTCTCCGCCATGCCATAACCACACCATCAGCTCCTTTCACCCAGTTACCTGTCCAGTTATCCCTAAATTCAGTGAATGCTCTTTTGGTTGTTACTTCCTCAAATTCGTAAATAAAAATACCACCCGGTATCAGGTGTGAATGAACTCTTTCAAACACCGAATGAATTTCCTCATCCTTGGTAAATAGACCGAGTCCTCCCGAATCTAATGTAATTAACGAAAATTCATTGGATAGATTGAATTCCAGCATATTTTGCTCATAAACTTCCGCTTTCAAGCCCTTCTTCTTACAGGCAGCGAGAAGTCTTGCCGTCATATCCTCTGAATTATCGAGCCCAATGATGTTAAATCCTCTCTCTATAAGCGGTATAAAAACTCTGCCTGTACCACTGCCGAGCTCGAGAGCAGGTTCTCCGCTCTCCTTAATCTTTCGTGCCCAATAATCAATTTCTGCGGATTGATCCTCTTTAGCTGAATTTAGTTCATATAATTCAGTGTTTAATTTTCTGTATTCCTTATGCTCCATTGTAGTTCCTCTATAAGGTATTCTCAATATGGCAAACTGTAAACAGGGGTGATTCGTGAATCACCCATACGTGATCCCCATTCTTTGCTGTCACACGCCCCTAGTGTGACCTTAAAAAAAGAGGCGCTGCATTAATTAGCAGCGCCTCTTGAATTTTAAATCCACGTTAATGGATTTTCAAATTACTTCATCAGTACTACCTTGCTTACGGATTTGAATCCGGCAGCTTCGAAATGAATCATGTAGACACCTGCTGCCAGGTCTGCACCACCCCATAAAACGTTGTGGTAACCGGCATCGACCGTACCGTCAACCAGATTGGCGACGAGACGACCATTCATGTCAAATACATTCACTGAAGCGTGACCAGTTTCTGTCATTCCATAGGTCAGGCGTGTAGTTGAATTAAATGGGTTCGGATATGCTTTGGACAGGAAGTATGTCTCAGGTACATCAGGTTTGACACCAAGCTCGAGCATTACGAAACCGTCAGTCTCATAATCGAGTCCTGAACCTTCAAGAATTGCAATCGACATCAGACCAACTTCAACACCACGATCGGCATCCCAGAGCTTCAGCTCAAATGCTTCACCCTGTTGCAGACCGTTAATTTCTTCTGAAGTTTGATCCGTTCCCCAAACAGCCATACCACAGCGACCATCTTCATCAACCATGGCAGTACCAACTATTCTACCGTCAGCATTATATGCTGCGATCTGATCATTGGAGCTAAATGGGAAATCGACAATTGTGGAAATCAGCACACTCATGTTTTCACCTGTGTTTTCAGGTTCGATATAGTGCATGCCAGTTCCAGTTTCGATACCACCTATCATTGCAACTTCTTCTTCAGGCTCAGGTGGATAGGAGAATTGAGTTTCTCCGTCAAGATTCTGCATCTTAACTTGATAACCCTGACCCGGTTCCCATGGATCCATATTTGAGAATCGGACGTGCGGTGCCATGAATCGACCTGCACCACTCTTTGCGAGGCGTACATTCTCGATAATATCTGACAACACGTAGAAATCAGGTGCACGTGCATTCAACAGATAGTTCGGATAGTAAGGTACATAATTCCAACCATTACTAACGGTTACCGGCTCGTCCGGTGCAATCGGTGTTCCTGACCATGATCCATCGATAGGATCTTGCATACGAATTGCATAACCTTCTCCGAGATCCCAATACCTGAGATTACGGAATCCTGAACGTGGGTGATAGAATCTACCACGGTCGTTCTTTATCAGAAGGATATTGTTGCGTTCACCATCACCGGCAAGTTGTTCAAGCATCAGGACGATGTCCGGTCCCTCTTCATAATCCTCAGACCAATATTGATCTTCCGGAACTATGTTCATTGAAACCAGATTCCAACCACGAGTGAAGCTGATTGCGAGATCGCGAACTTCGAATGCACCCAGGTTCAACTGGGCGAAGCCATTCGCTGTCCAGTTAACGCTTCCATCAAGGACTTCAGCAGTAGCTGCAAATTCAGCGTCAATTTCGAAATCCCAGATTACGAAGTTCATTTCTTCGTTATCACGCATACCATCGATTTCGTCAGTTTGTGGATCATCTCCCCAAACCGGACCGCCGACTCGACCTTCTTCTTCATCCCAGAGGAAAGCTCCAGCAAGTGTTCCATCACCGTTAAACACTCCGACTTCCCATAGTGACGGTACAGTTGCACCATCCATTTCAACGTCTTCAATGAGAAGAGTGTGATTAGCTTCTGTCTGGACGAAATCAACGAAGTGCTGCAATTGCGGAACCTCGATTACCATAATACTGATTTCTAATTCTGTTTCGTACTGATCGTCAGAAACTTGCAGAACCGGTAGGAATTCTCCGGCATCTTCGAATGTGGGCTCCCAGGCGATGGTCGCAGTACCATCACCGTTATCGGTAAGTGACTCTTCAGGTAGACCATTCGCATCCACCCAGCTAATCGTCAACTCTTCGCTGTCAATATCTCCGGCAACCAGATCAATTTCCAGCAGCTCACCTTCTTCGACTTCTAATACGTCTTCAGGGAACTCAACCCACGTCGGTGCGTCATTAACAGCGCGGATTATCAGGTTGAAAACATCATCAACTGATAAATCACCTGGATCGGTAGCTGTAATTGTTATGTCAACACCACCCGGGAGATTATAGTCTGCATCAGGATGGAAGAACAGGATGTTTGTTCCATCCTCAATCTCCATATTAATCTCGTCAGGTGCACCAGCAATTGAATAGGTTAGACGCTGACCATCAATATCGAAGAAGTTATCATCGAGATCGGTCATCAGAATTGCCTGTGAATCCTCATCAATTGCAACGTCATTGATCTCATTTTCAACGATCGGAGGATCATTTTCCGGTAAAATACTAATTGCAAATTCATATTCTACTGTTTCACCAGACGGATCGGTGGCAGTCAAGAATACATATACCGGCTCGTTTGGAGTTGTGAAGTCTTCAACCGGGTTAATGAACAGATTAAAGTTGTTGTCCATTCCAAGATTAAGTTCTTCAGAATCTGTCTCAAATGTATATTCGAGGTTATCTCCATCAACGTCCATGAAGACGTCATCGAGATCTGCTAATATAACGCGGCCGGGATCTTCTTCAAGGAATAGATCACCGATAGGTTCTGCAACAACCGGAGGATCGTTTACAGGATTAATCGTTACCACGAAATCATCTTCGGCAGTTGCTCCGTCACCATCCTCTGCTGTAACGGTGATTTCGGCACCGTCAGGAATATTGAAGTTCTCAGCAGGATCAAATGTCAGTTCTTCACCGTCAATGTTTCCGTTTAATTCATCAGGTGCGCCTGACAGGGTGTAAGTCAATTCCTGATGATCAACATCATCGAATACACCTGAAAGGTCAATTGTAATTACACCTGAATCCTCATCAACTGTAACATCATCAATTTCTACGTCAACAAATGGTGCGTCGTTGACTGAAGTTACAGTTAATGTGAATTCGTCGGTAGCTGTATCATCGCGATTAGGTCCGGCAGCTGGAGTATTGTTAACTCCCCTGACTGAACGACTTATCGGAGTCGATGAGAATGCGACAGCATTATTGCGTACCCTTATCGGGGCAAACATTTGACCTTCACGACCGTCATCAGCAACAAGAACTACATCTGAATCGCCAAAATAGTTTTCATCGGGATGAACAGTTAACAGATTACCACCATCAATATCTAAGCCTAAATAACCAAGATCATCGATGTTCTCAATGCTGAATTCCAGTTCATCACCATCGGGATCGAAGAATACATCATCCAGATCCGCAATAGCTGTTCTGGCAGCATCCTCAGCAATCTCGAAATCATCAATGCCCTCAGGAACTTCAGGCGGCCTGTTAACATCGATAACGGTAATTGTTACATCATTTTCCGTAGTTAAATCACCATCAGAAGATGAGAATGTAACGACATGTTCACCGGCAGATTCGAAATCGGTTGCCCAGATGAATGTACAAGAACCGTCTCCATGATCTGTGAATTCTTCAACTTCAAATTCGAAATCATAGTCCATTGTCAGGTCTTGACCGTCCGGATCCATTGATTCCATGAATATTTCAAGTCTTTCGTCCTCGAAAGCTTCAGCGGCATCAATCGGGTTTATCCAGATCGGAGCACGGTTGACATTGTTAACTGATAATGCAACTACAGTGAATGCTACATTGTTGTGATCATCCTCAACTGTCAAACCGAATTCGTACTCACCTTCAGATTCAAAATCGGTTCTCCATGAGAATGTACCTGTGCCATCTCCATTGTCTTCGAACGATGCCTCATCCGGCAGGTTCTCCATACGATCGACAAATGTGATGGTCATCGGATCATCATCCGGATCATCAGCTTCAAATGTTATACTGTAATCGGTATCTTCATCGGTCTCGATTGCTTCAGGTACATCTACCCAGATCGGAGGTCCGTTGCGGATACGACCTTCACCATTGATATCAACAACTACTTCAGGTGCTTCAGGATCGTTATTTACTACCGTAAGGGTTGCCTCATATTCAATTCCCTCAGTTGGACGGAAGAAAAGTATGAGTTCTTCAGATTCATCTGGTGCAATTACGAGATCAGCAGGTTCGAATCCATTACCCGCGGATAAATTAACAACGCTAAAGCCGTTGGGTGTCCAAACATCATCACCCTGGACATAGTCAGCATCCGCTTCATATTCACGGTTAGCACTTATATCCCAGATTCTGAAGTTCAGGGTTTGGTTAGCAGCAAATCCTGTAACCTCACCACCTGCTTCATCAGCCCAGACGGCGATTCCAACACCTGCTTCAAAGATATCTTCGGGAACATCGGCGAAACCACCGCAAATGCCGTCATCAGTGAATACACCGATAACATCACCTTCAGCAAGTTCACGTCCCTCTAAGATACCGTCGAGAACAAGGACGTTCATATTGACATCCGACTGCACAAATGCCCAATCGAACTCACCCTGTTCAGGAGGCTCGAATGAATATGCATCATTGTCAAGAACGAGATCACTTATGACCAGGTCAGCATCACCATTATTTGTGACAATGATTTCGCGATTGTCTTCTTCATCTACGAAGACTTCACCGAAGTCAATCGCCATTGGATCTACATCGACTACCGGAGCAAGACCGGCACCAACAAGATCAATCGTAACTTCAGGTGTGTCATCATCGTTTGTTTCGAAAGTGATCATGCCTTCGTAATCACCTCGCAGTTCAGGTGCGAAGTTAACTTCAATTACAAGCTCACCATCGCGTTCGATAACGAATTCATCTTCCTGTTCGGTCGAGAAATATTGACCTTCGAGGGCAAATTCTTCGATTTCGAGTGGTAACTGACCGACGTTTGCTATTGTGAATTCCATTGTACCAGTTTGACCAACAACAACTCCCTCGAAATCAAGGGCATCATCAGATACCTCAATCTCAGGAGGTGTGAAGAAACCAACACCGACCAGATCGACTGAAACCTCACCGTCATCGGGATCGTTTGACACGATTGTTAGCGTTCCGTTGAATTCTCCCTCATCATCAGGCAGGAACATCACGGGAACTTCAATTGTGCCATCAGGTTCAATTTCAATTGGATTTTCTACGTCAATGTCACCAAGGGCAAAGCCGTCACCATCAACACTGATATCTGTAATTGTCAATGGTACCTGACCCACGTTGGCGACTTCAACAACCTCATCGACCTGCCCACCGTCGAACATCCGACCAAAGTCGATTTCATCGTCGGGATCAAGTGCGATAATTGGGAACCAGACGGCTGAACCTGAAATATCAATGATCAGCTCAGGCGTATCAGGATCGTTGGAAACCAATACCACGTTGCCATCAAATTCACCGGCATCTTCCGGTGCAAATGTTACTGTAAGTTCTTGCTCTTCTCCAGGTGCAACCGTGAAGTCATCATCAGGATCGATCGAGAAGTAATCTCCAAGTACTGTTACTGATTCGACTTCAAGATCAACTTCACCATCGTTACCAATTGTGAACGGCCACGTTGCTTCTTCGCCCACGAGGAGTTCATCGAAGATATGACCATCTTCAGGACCGACGATTATTGGTGGAACATAACCGTTACCTAACAGGTTGATGCTCAGTTCACCATTTACGTGGTCATCTGAAATCACTGTTACAATACCCTGATATTCACCGGATTCTTCCGGGCGGAAGAACACTTCAACATCCGCAAATGAACCGGGATCAATAACTTCAGCAATTTCCATTGGTGCATCACCAACTTCTGAGTTCAGTCTGACAACGAAGAATGCATTTCCTACCCAATTGCCATTACCCTGCAGGTAATTGGCATCAGCTACATACTCGCGGCCAGCATCGTTATCCCAGAATCTGTATCCAATCGCTTCACCATTCTGGAAACCGTTGTCTTCACCCTGTTCAGCACCCCATGCCGGGATACCGACCGGTTCATTCGGGAAATTAGCAGAAACTTCAGTGAAACCGGCACACAATCCATCTTCTGTAAAGACACCAATAAAATCACCCTCAATAAGAGGTTCACCGTCAAGGTTAGCCTCAGTTACGAGTATGGATGCGTTGATATCTGTTTGTACATATTCCCATTCGAACTCACCAGGTTCTTCTTCCTGGAAAGCACCAAGGGCAAAGCCATCACCGTCAATGAGGATCTCATCAACAGTTAATGAAGCACGACCATCGTTGAAAATGCGAAGTACTTCAACAACTTCTGTCTCATTTGGTACAGCACCAAAGTCAATTTCTTCTTCCGGATCGAGACGAATAATCGGGAACCAGATCGCTGTACCGGTAAGAGTCACCTCTGCTCCATCTGGATAATTTGCGGCATTCGATTCAATTGTGATCATACCTACAAATTCACCGGCAACTTCGGGTTCGAAGAAAACATTTAAGACAATGTTCTCACCGGGTTCAAGCACTCCGTCATCATCACCTTCAAATGAGAAGTAGTCTCCCTCAACATCAATAGACTCAATGACGAGATCACCTTCACCAATGTTCTCAATATTAAGAACCCAGTCGGAAGATTCATCAACTAAGAGCTCGCCAAAGTTCCATTCTTCTCCGGAAAGGCCCATAAGTATTCTTTCTTGAGCGACACCAAAGAGATCGATTGATACTTCTTCCATATCTCTTGCATCGGAGAATACCGTTAGACTTCCTTCAAATTCACCTGCTTCTTCCGGTTGGAAGAATACCGGCAAGTCAATTGATCCGCCAGGTTCAATAACTGTTTCTTCGAAGGCAGGATTCATTCCACCTTCTGCATTCAATCCGGCAAGAACAAGGAAACCGTTCGGGACATATATCGGCTCACCAAATCCTATTTCTGGGTCTCCAACATATTCTCTACCAGCATCTAAATCCCAGATTCGGAATTCAATATCTTCCTGGTTTGCAAATCCATTCTGCTGCCCCTGCTCAGCACCCCATGCACTCAGTCCAACACCGCCACCACCGAATAAAGCTTCGGGGATTTCAGAGTATCCGGCGCACATTCCACCTTCGGTGAAGACACCGATGTAGTCACCTTCAACTAATTGGTCATCACCTATGGCAGCGTCCTGAATAATGATGGACATATTGTTGTCTGTCTGTACGAATTCCCAGTCAAAGTCCCGAGGTTCATCGTCATCCTCTTCAATGAAGAAGTAGTCACCTTCTACAACTACATCAGTGACCGTAAGTGGCGCACCACCAGGGTTTGAGATATTAACGGAACCTTCACCGAGTCCATTTATTTCAAGCTCACCGAAATCAATGATGTCATCAGGATCAAGAGCAATCAGCGGGAACCATACGGCTGAACCGACCACCATAACGTGGGCATCTCCATCCGGATCGTTACTTACTATTGTGATTGTACTCTCAAATTCACCATCATCTTCTGGTGCAAACGTTACGGTTACTTCTTCTACTTCACCAGGTTCAAGTGTGAATCCGTTTTCGACATCTATTGAGAAAAATTCACCATCAACTGAAATACTCTCGACAACAAGGTCGGTTTCACCGTCGTTGCCAATTTCAAATGACCATTCATCAGATTCACCGACCAACAGTTCTTCGAAATCGTATGCTTCGGCTGAAAGAGTAATATTCGGTGGATCAAGGAAACCGGTACCTGCAAGGTCAACAACGATCTCACCTTCATCTTCATCATCTGAAGCAATTGTTACCGTACCTGCGAAATCACCAGGGGCATCCGGTGAGAAGGTAACCATAACTTCCTGACTACCACCGGATTCCAGAACAAATCCTTCATCGATATTATCTTCAAATCCATCACCGTCTGTATCTACTGATTCGACGGTTAAGTCGCTGCCACCAATGTTGGAAATAGTGAATGTCCAATCTTCTGATTCACCAACATTAACAGCCTCGAAATCATATGCTTCATCTGAAACATCGATATCAGCTGCTGGTGCAGCACCGTTACCGGTAAGTTCTACTTCGGCTTCCGGTACAACGGGATCATTTGACATAACTGTCAGAGTACCATTGTATTCTATGGCTTCTTCGGGATTGAAATAAATTGGAATTTCAACTGAACCGCCTGGTTCAATAGCCATATCGGCAGGATTCATGCCTCGACCTGCATTCAAACCTGCAAGCACGAGGAAGCCGTTCAGAACGTATACGGGCTCACCGAAACCAATATCAGGTTCAGCAACATAATCCCTACCAGCATCTGTATCCCAAATGTGGAATTCAATATCTTCCCGGTTGGCAAATCCGTTTTGTTGACCTTGTTCGGCACCCCAGGCACTAACTCCTACCCCACCTTCACCGAACAGGCTCTCAGGAACCTGTGAGTATCCTGCACATAAACCAGCTGGAGTAAAGACGCCAATATAATCGCCTTCCACCAATTGTTCTCCGTTTATGGCTGCGTCCTGAACAATAATAGACATATTACCGTCAGTTTGCTCAAATTCCCAATCGAATTCGCCCTGCATTTGACCGTCATCAAACGAGAAGACAGCGTTATCAATAACCATGTCATCAATGATTAATTCATCTTCTTCTGACATGTTGAAAATCGTTAATGTCGCCTCACCCTGCTCTCCTATAAGAACAGGATCAAATTCAACAGCTTCAGGATCGAATCCTATCCACTGTTCTTCTTCTTCAACTTCACCGACACCAAGTAACTGAACGATAACTTCTTCATCGTCGGGATCATCTGAAATTATTGTGATTGCACCCTCATACTCCATCTCTTCTTCGGGATTGAAGAAAACAGGAACTTCAAGTGTACCACCGGGATCGAGAACTACTTCGGCAGGCATGTTTCCGTCACCAACTGACAGGTTGCATACAAACAGGCCGTTTGCTACATAAATCGGCTCACCCATAAGAGCCTGAACATCAGCAACATATTCTCTGCCGGGATCGGTTTCCCAGAATCTGAACTCTATTGCTTCGTTTGCCTGGAAGCCATTCTGCTGACCCTGCTCAGCACCCCATGCCGGGACACCCATAGCCTCACCGGCTTGTTCGACTTCACCAAAGCCTGCGCAGGTACCGTTCTCAGTGAATACACCCACATAATTACCTTCACCAAGAGGTTCACCATTAAATGTAACCTGCTGAATCAGGGTTGACATATTAACGTCGGTCTGGACATATTCCCATTCGAATTCCACGAATCCACCACCGAGGTCAACATCAATAGTGAAGCCATCGCCTTCAACAGTAACATCTTCAATTGTCAGCGGGGCGTTTCCTTCGTTACTGATAACGAGAAGATCTTCAGCTTCCTCACCGACAAGAACACCGCCAAAGTCGATTACGTCATTATTAACTGCAATGTCTGGTTCGTCGACTGCAATACCTTCACCAGAAAGTTCGAGCACGATTTCACCGTTTTCAGGATCATTGGAGGTGATAGTTAATGTACCTCCAAATTCACCAGCATCTTCGGGCTCGAATATGACGCCCAAATCAAATGATTCGTCAGGACCTATAACTCTTTCTCCCTCAAAATCAAGATAGAAATAATCACCATCAACAACGAAAGATTCTACGATCAGATCGGCTTCACCCTCGTTTCCGACTCTTAAAATCGCTTCAGAGGAACTGCCTAATTCGACAACTCCGAAATCAAATCCATCTTCACTGAGTGTGATCGACGGCTGTAGTAAAACACCAACACCAAGGAGTCCAACAACTACTTCACCTTCGTCAGGATCATCTGAGATGATGGTTATTGCGCCTTCATAATTTCCTGCCTCTTCCGGATTGAAGAAAACGGGAACTTCAAGTGTGGCATCTGGTTCAAGAACCAATTCAGCAGGCATGAAACCATCTCCTGCGGAGAGGTTACAAACGAGAAGACCATTCGCAACATAAACAGCCTCGCCCATGAGAGCTTCGCACTCGGCGACGTATTCACGTCCGGGATCGGTTTCCCATACCCTGAATTCTATAGCCTCATTTGCCTGGAAGCCATTCTGCTGGCCCTGTTCGGCACCCCAGGCAGGAACACCCATTGCCTCACCGGCTTGTTCGACTTCACCAAAACCGGCACAAGTACCGTCCTCGGTGAATACACCGACATAGTTGCCTTCGCCCAGGGGTTCACCATTGAACTCAACCGATTGAATCAAAGTTGACATATTGACGTCGGTCTGGACGTATTCCCACGGGAATTCTTCAAATCCTCCACCGAGGTCTACTTCAATGGTAAATCCATCACCTTCAACTATTACTTCTTCAATTGTCAGAGGTGCGTTTCCTTCGTTGGTAATTACGAGAAGGTCTTCACCTTCTTCTCCAACAACTACCTCTCCAAAGTCGATCACATCATTGTCAACCGCAATGTCCGGTGCTTCGTCTACCTCACCAACACCTGTGAGATTAATTACGATCTCACCGTGACCTTGTTCATCGTTTGAAGTGATTGTTAATGTCGCACCAAATTCACCACCTTCTTCAGGTTCAAATGTGGCTGTTACATCACGAGCATCTCCTGGTTCAATAATAAAACCATCATCCACATCGATATAAAAATAGTCACCATCAACAACAATGGATTCTACATCCAGGTCCTGATGTTGACTAAGATTCCCGATTGTTATCCTCCAATCATCCGTTTGACCGACTTGGACAACTCCAAAATCATGTGCGAGTTCACCATCCAAGTCCATATCAACAATATCAATCGCCGGAGGATCCATGATTCCAACACCAAAGAGTCCAACTACAACTTCTTCGTTCTCAGGATCATCTGAAGTAATAGTTATTGCTCCTTCATATTCACCCAACTCTTCGGGATTAAAGAAGACAGGAACTTCAAGTGTAGCATCGGGATCAAGTACTAATTCGGCAGGCATATTGGCATCACCGACTGACAGGTTACAAACGAAAAATCCGTTAGCAACATAGATAGGTTCACCAACAAGAGCCTGAACATCCGCAACATATTCTCTGCCAGGATCTGTCTCCCAGAATCTGAATTCTATGGCTTCGTTTGCAACAAAGCCATTCTGTTGGCCTTGTTCTGCACCCCAGGCTGGAACACCCATTGCAGCACCGGCTTCGACTACCTCACCAAAACCTGCGCAAGTCCCGTTTTCGGTAAATACTCCGACGTAATTACCTTCACCAAGAGGTTCTCCATTGAAATCCATCGTCTGGATCAAAGTCGACATATTGACATCGGTTTGTACAAATTCCCATGGGAATTCTACGAATTCATCTCCACCAAGATCTACATCGATGGAGAAACCTTCACCTTCAACAGTAACATCAATAATTGTGAGTGGTGCATTTCCTTCATTACTGATAACGAGGAGATCATCATAGACTTCACCAATCCACATATCACCAAAGTTAATATTATCATTATCGACAGCAATTACCGGAAATTCGTCAACTTCACCGACACCCGCGAGACCAAGAACAATTTCTGGTTCATCCTCGTCATCTGAGGTTATGGTAACAGAACCTTCGAATTCACCGGCATCTTCAGGTGCGAATGTTACAGTAACTTCACGAGATTCACCTGTTGCTAATGCAAATCCTTCCCCAACGTCAGAACTGAAGTAGTCACCTGCCACGACTACATCATCGACATTAAGGTCGTCACCACCGACGTTAGTGATAGTAAATGCCCAGTCTGCTGATGCACCAACAGCCACACCACCAAAATCGTGTCCTTCGGCATCTACTTCAATTTCGGCTGCAGGTAGAATTCCGACACCAGTAAGTTCGACAACCAGATCACCATCGGGATCATCGGATGAGATGGTTATTGTCCCATTATACTCACCCGCAGCATCCGGTCCGAAGAATACGGTACCTTGAACTTCAGCACCAGGTTCGAGTACAACTTCAGCTGGCATAAACCCATCACCTGCGCTGAGCATGCATACCAGAAGTCCATTTCCTACATAAGCAGGTTCTCCGGCAATTATTTGCGCATATTCAGCAACGTATTCTGTACCAGGATCAGTATCAAAAAAGCGCATTTCAATGGCTTCGCCGTTCTGGAAACCATTTTGTTGACCCTGCTCAGCTCCCCAGGCGGAAACTCCTAATTGCGCGCCGGCTTGTTGAACCTCAGCAAAACCTGCACATAAACCGCCTTCGGTAAATGTACCGATATAGTCACCAGGTTGCAGGGGCTCTCCGTCAATGGTAGCTGCCTGTACCAGAATTGACATATTCGCATCAGTCTGGGTGAATTCCCAATCGAATTCTTCACCACCGCCACCATTACCGAGATCAATGTCCAGGAAGAAACCGTCACCTTCAAGAACAGCTTCGACTACTGTAAGTGGAGCGTCACCGACATTGCTGATGGTGAGAACCACTTCTTCCATATTGGGTTGATCATCACCCATGGGAATTATCACTTCACCAAAGTCGATAGCTTCGGGATCAGCGGCAATATTCGGGAGAGCTTCATTAAAGCCAATACCGATAAGATCGATAACCATAACTCCATTGTTTGGATCATCTGAAGTTACAGTAGCTTCACCTTCGAATTCACCCGCTTCTTCAGGATCAAAACTCACTGAAACACGCTGAGATTCTCCGGGGGCGATAACGAATGCATCCTCACCGATTAAACTGTAATAATCACCTGTAATAACGACAGATTCGACAGTTAAATCTCCACCACCAATATTTGAGATGGTAAAGCTACCAATAGCGTTTTCTCCCACCAATAGCTCACCGAAATCAATGCTTTCAACATCAATGCTGATTTCGGGATCCGGTAATACACCAACACCCATCAGGTCAACAACGACCTCAGCATTATCAGGATCATCTGATGGAATTACAATTTCACCGGTAAATTCATCAGCAGCATCCGGAGCGAACAGCACATCGACTTCGAAGGATTCACCAGGCTCCAGCTCAAATCCTCCGATTGCCGGCATGAATTCGTCACCGGCTGAAAGATTAACTACCATCATCCCGTTTGGAACGTAAGTATTCTGACCAGCCACAAGCTGTGCATCCGGGACGTATTCACGTCCTGGATCAGAATCCCAGTAACGGCATTGTATTTCTTCGTTAACACGAAATCCGTTGACTTGACCTTGTTCAGCTCCCCAAGCTGGAACACCTGCTGCCTCGCCAGGATTTACAATTTCAAAGTAACCGGCACACAAATCTTCTGGTGTAAAAACACCAATGTAATCACCGGCTGCTAAATTCTCTCCATTCAAAGTTGCGGATAAAACTAAAACTGACATATTATTGTCAGTCTGGACGAACTCCCAGGGGAATTCAGGAATTTCAACATCAAAAGAAAAAGCCTCACCGTCAATATTTGCTACATCAAAATCACCCACACCAAGCGTTGCGTCGCCTGTATTGGTGATTGTTAATGTTTCAACGGCTTCTTCCCCGACTAAAATCGCGCCGAAATCCATCTCTACGGGATCGACGTCGATAACCGGGGCAGGCTCTTCTTCATGTTGACCAGACAGCATTACAACATTCATGCCGTTTACAACCCAATTGCCATCACCGGCCACGAACTGGCGTCCATCAGCAACGACTTCAGCATCGAGTTCAACACTCCAAAAGCGATACTCAATACGTTCGTTTGCGTGAAAGCCGTTATCTTGGCCTTGTTCGGCACCCCAGGCTGGAAAGCCGAGAGGACTATCGGGGAAACCAGCAGGAATTATACCGGCACCGGCACATAGACCATCTGGTGTAAATGCTGCAACCTCATCACCTTCTACAAGCGACTCATCATTGATAGTCGCTGAAAGGATGAGATTAGAGGCATTCGCGTCGGTCTGAACATATTCATAATGTTGACCGAACGCAGTGGTGCTCATAAAAACAAGCACGACCGCAATAAGAACTGGAACACATCGTTTCATGGAACTTACCTTCTGCAGGACAATATATCTTGATTTTTTTGTACTTCAACCTAAACTTTTGCTGGGATTATGTTGGGTAGTGGATGCGAGAAGCAAATTAGAATCCGGATACAGCAAAGTTACTAAATTACCGGCAAAATGCTGTGATTATAATCACAGAATCGAACAATAATCAGTATCGCTCGGTATATGTTTTGCCCGTCATATTAAAGTTATCGCAAGAAATTAATCTTGGATTTCTTCAAATAAAAAATCCGGGAAGCTACAATCGGAAGGTGAGGCTTTGAAGGTTATCAAATTTGACAGCTCACTTGGATTTTTCGCAATATCTAAATTAGTAAATAAATCACGCTTTTTCAACCGTGCAAATGGAAAATATGATTTTTTACGCATATTTACAAAAACTGGAGTATACTCTAACCCCTACGAGTAAAAGAGATAATAATGCTCTCATCACCATCTCCTTGACATAATTACCTAATCCTAAATTCTACAAATAATAACCACAAGAATCTGATTTTACAGCATTTACAAACACTACGATTACAATACTAACAGCATTTGATCACAAATGATCATTTCTAATCACACAAAAATGCTATTATTAATTGGTCATTTGTGCAGTCATTACAGCATTTAGCAAATTTCAAAACATTCATATTTCAAGCAGAACAATTTGTCAGTAATATCATATTGAAGAAAGCATCATCGAAAACACTCGTAACCGAGGTCAATTTAATGCTGAAAAAGATGTATCAGGCAGCAAAAACCATAATGTTCGGTTATCTCAATAGAAAATAACTGATTATTTGAGTACTAAAACCCGGTTACGTACATTACGATCAGATAATAGAATTGACCTCAAATCCACCCACATATTGGATGGGCAATCAACCTTGTCAAGTGTAAGAGTTCGACTGATTCGGACTTGATCTTCAGTTTCTTCTGTTACCAGTTTAAATGAACCAATATCATTCTTAATCTCGATTTCCCCCGGCATATATGAAAGTTCCTTATCTCCATATGACAAAGTAATATTAACGATTTGCTCCATCAATCCAGGGATGCGTACATCGGACTCTCTGGTCTCTTTGAATATCGAAATATCTCCTGGTAAATGATCGAAAACACCACCGGCTGGATCACCAATATTAAGGATGAACCTCCCTGAATCATTTTCCAGGTCGGAATTTGATGACTCTCCCCAAACTAATCCGGAATTTTCGTTGAATGAAGCCGTAAACTCAAATCCGATAGTAACTGTAAATCTGCTGAAAGACGTAGGTGAGTAGACTGTAATCTTTGCGTTCTCTATTACTCCTGTCAGTACTGATTCGAGAAATTCAGCAGCCTCACCACCCAGTCCTTCCATTTTATCAAATGGACATAAGCCTTGAGTAGCGCGATAAAAACCCTGTCCGATCAATTCATTGCTGCCATCATTGCAAGTCAGGTTTAGATTCAGCTCAACAGTACTACGGTTTGCTTCACCCCGCCAGGTAACTTTCGGATCATCACCACTTCCCGGAATCCAGACCGATCGTCCATAAATCGGAGAAAGTCCGTTAAGCAGCTCACTATTTAAAGGATTATATAACGCTTCGACTTCCTCAGATCCACTCACCCAAACACCAACCTCACCAAATCGTTCAAAGGTCGCCACGCCAGTGTTTACATCGTGATAATCCAAACCACGGAATGTCGGAAATATCTCAAAACCTGCACCATTAAACAGAGCTGCTGCGAGAACAGCACGGTCTAATTGGTGACAATACGCCGTCGAATAGCTACGATGCGCTTCGCGCGGAACAGTCAGCCAGTAGGATGATGGATAGTTTATATAACGTGTAGATCTCTCAACAAATGACGCTATCCTCTTTGCCCTGTCGTTCATTGAAAATGCCCCTTCAATAAGCAAATCAAGACTATCTTGCAATACACCGTCGAGCTCCATAGCCTTTTCAAAGGTCTTTCTGAAATCTTGTCCGAGTTTATCCCAGTTTTTCCAGGTTGACCAAGCAATGTAAGGAGCATATGCCGCCGGATCAGTCGATTGGGGTGTTGGAAGGGGTTGAATTAACTCCATCTCATAAGAGTAAATGTCAAGTTCATTTACTGTTCGTATATTTCCCTTTGCGCGTTTAGTTTTACTCTTGGTACTGGATGATTTTGGAGGCGAGACCTTGGTTTTCACAGGTAATTCCACGACTTCATCCGAAATAAAAACCGAAGGTTTTGATCCGGCTGGGATCCCGAAGCTGAAAGATGAACTTATAACGGGAACATCTTTTTCAAAAATCCACATCCCATCAACACCCTTCCGGAAGGATTCCATATCCTCGATTATGTACTCCCATTCCAGGATGCAGGGCAATTCTACTCCATCGTGCAATAACATCATTTCCCTCATAGTGGTGTAATCATAAGCGGTTTGTAAAGCACCTGGTAGTGTCTCTACTATCGCAGTTGTATCACTCTCCCACCACTGTCCGTCTCGCCATGTTCTAAGGGTGTTAACCGTAAACGATTGTCGGGATTTATCAAAAGGAATTCTATGGTCAGCGAAACGTCTTATTGCCCAGGATCTGCCAATCCATACTACTCTATGTACCTTAGTGTAAAACCTCTTATCAGGCAACCAGGTTTGCTCTTCATTATCATAAAGAATAATTGCATCTTCAACTTCCAAATCAAAGTTCTTATCAGCCATTTGCATAAGTTGTGCAATATTGACCTTACCATCTTTTGATGTCTGAGCTGCAATCGGTTGTGGTACAAAAAGATTTAACAGGCAAAGACAGACCATCAAGACCGGTAATGTTCTTTTCACACCATACAAAAACAATCGAATTGATCCACTCATTTTGCACTCCTTTTCTCTACGCGGAAAACAGTCTCTGCAAAGTTTGTCGCACCGTTTATTGCGTCACGGAAACCAAAATATCCATCCGGAGGAATTTGTCTACGTCGAAGTTCAATATTTTGTTTTATCAGCATTTCCCTCCCTTTCATTTCGCAACTTCCGTTAAATGCAGCATAAGTCTCATCAATTTCTTTAACATCCCCTATTTCAGCAATCTGAAGTCCTTTCGGTACTCTGATTTTTTCAATTCCATCCAGTTGTTGTGTATAATAAAGGAAGACATCGTTCCGTCGATCATCATCCCACACATGATCTCCCGGTCTTAAAAGGAGTCTGTTGTGCATAGTTAACATCATCATCGGACTGCGAAATTCGTAGCCATCTTCAATTAGTAATGCATACTCCGGAACATTAAACTTGATTTTCCACCACATTGAATTGTCAAAATCATAAAGGTCGCCATGACTCCACTCAATGTTCTCTATGCGGTCACTTATTGGATGTAGAACTCCTGCGAGATAACTTTGTATTTCAGAGAGTTTTTGTCCGGACGCCATTCGTCGCAGTCTGGAATCAACAGCACCATCACAACGTAAATCAATTTCACATTCCAGATTTCCAGCTTCGTCGATTTTAGCGTTACTTTTCACGAATAAGGGTGACTCCTCCGGTGGACTGTAGGGTATCCGACTTAGATCTTCTCCCTCAGGCGTTCCTATTACATAATGCTGTTCAGTTTCAAGCTTTGACCAAATATCCTTATAAAAGGGAACCCAGGTTGGATCATACATGACAAAACTGCCGTCTTTTTTTCTCAAGGCCGTTACGCAATGGTTAAACTGGTCTGCCGGCAGGTCTTCAATTCGACCTCCCGCAAGCGTCATGGCAGCATAAGAGTCCATGTCTGCGGCTCTCATCATTGTCACAAGCATTCCCGCAATGTCCTTACAGACTCCACTCCGCTGCTCGAAAATCATTGCCCCGGAGTGTAGTGTAAAACCCTCACCCTTACCCATAGTCTGACCACTATATCTGATGTTCTGAGCCACCCAATGGAGGAGCGCTTCAGCCTTTTCGTCCTCAGTAGCCCTCTTCAGACCTGCTTCGGAAATTATCTGTTTAACTTTTTCCCTGATTGGATCTGTAACCTCAAATTGGCCTTCATTAATATCAAAAAACCATCGGCTCTTAGCTTCCCAACTCTCAGCAGTACTCATTACCACTTTGGTCATCAGATCCGTACCACTTGGCTGATAGCGTTCAGACTTTCGAGCCGGGACATCGATTTTCCACCAACTGTATACCGTGCTGTCAGGAGTGTAGGAAGTACTGCTATATAAGGTGCCATTAAAAACTTTAGAGTGGAGTCGTTTGGTTTTAGGTACAGTAAGCACATATTTCTTCTCGATAATCGGTACTGAGGATTCAAACAGCGATATGTCAAAATACTCACCTGGCATTGGCGGGATGTAGTTTTCATCCGGAGGCGGATCGTCAGTTAAAAGGGCATAAGTAAAACCCTTTCGAAATGATGTAATTTCTATGCCATCGTTTACTTTAAGCCTCGGAAGTTGGAGAATCTTTATTCTATTATTCCAATAAATGGCACTCTGAGGAGCAGGTAAGTCCTTTATTAAACCGACATCTACCGGAATCTTTTTATCATCTCTGATTATGTTGACTTCTTGTATCTGAACAAAACTACTCTGGGGATCGTATCCCCAGGTTTGAACAGACATGTTTTTACACGCCTTTTCACTCAGTATTTTGTATATAGCATAGCCATCAACCTCAGTAACACCACTTTCTTTCATTCGGTTAATTGTAAGGTCATACACAACTAAGTGATCAATTTCCTCAAAATCTTCAGAAGTTCCTGCTGAATTTATTCGGTCAAAAACTGTTGGAGGTGACTTATCTCCGGGTGGCAGGCTTGGTTCCAATTGTCCTTTAGCAATTGCCTGGCTGCAAATCAGCAATGGCAGAAACAACATTGTCACGATCAGCTTAAAGAAATGGAAACAGGGCAGGTTTCGCAATTGACTCTCCTCTTCGTTGGAATGCTGCAAAATTAACTACAGGCAGACATATGTCTGCCTGTAGTTATTATAAGTCAATATTTAAGTCAATCATAGTCTGTCTTTGCAGACTATTCAAGATTTCAGTATTCTCTTTGTTAATCACTCTGTTCTTTAATGGATTCTGCAGGTGGTCCAAAGAAATGGCATCCACTCTTATCCCAGGCAGGGATTTTGTCGTTAACTTCTTCCCAGATGTTATCGGTCATTTTGGTGAACCTGACTGCCTGAGGCGAATGTTCATCGGCAACGACTGCAGGATTTCCAGAGTCGCCAGTGCTGCGGATGAATGGATCCAGTGGAATTTCCCCGAGGAATTTGGTTCCAATCTTCTCCGCTGTCTCCTTTCCTCCTCCGGCGGAAAAGACATTTGTTCTCTCACCACAATGTGGACAGAGGAAAAAACTCATGTTTTCAACGATACCAAGTACCCGAACATTGATTTTCTTGAACATCTCCAAACCTCGCCTTGCATCAATCAGGGCAACATCAGAAGGTGTGGTTACAATAACTACTCCATCAACAGGAACCCTTTGTGATAACGAAAGTTGAGCATCTCCAGTTCCCGGCGGCAGATCAACCACCAGACAATCCAGATCACCCCATTCTACGTCATTAATGAACTGATCCAACGCTTTCATAATCATAGGACCGCGCCATATCAGAGCAGCATCTTCGGGAACATAAAATCCAATTGACATCAGTTTAATTCCGTGTGCATTCGCCGGTTCAATCTTTTTATATTTTGCCCAGGGTGCTTCCTTAACTCCAAGCATCGTAGGTGTACTCGGCCCATAAATGTCAGCATCGAGTAAACCGATCTTCAGGCCCTTATTCTTAAGGGCAAGTGCGAAGTTCACAGCAACTGTCGATTTACCTACTCCTCCCTTTCCGGAAGCCACTGCGATGATAAGTTTTACACCCTCAATCCTCTTTTGGCCTGCATACGGATCATCATCTGATGGTTTGGTTGATCTTTCGCTCCCATCCGGTAGAATGTCTATCACCTCTTCTATTTCCGGTGCTTCCTTTTTCATGGCAGTCAAGACCGCCTGTTGCAATGTACTTTTAGCAGATGGACAACCCTGACATGCTCCTTGCAGCTTTACATAAACCTTTGTATCTTTTACATCTAAGAGTTCAATATCTCCGCCATCTCTTGTCAATACCGGGCGAACCATTTCAAGAGCTCGGATGACTTTATCTTTAATTTCCAAAAAATTATCCTCCTTTTTTACGGTTTCTGATCAAATACTAATTGATCAATTATTAAGATACAAACATATTACGCTCAGAAACATCACTTCCGTTAAATCTTTCGATCTTAAATGAAATCTGATTGAATTTATATTGGAAATAACAGCTATTTTTTTCTATTTTTATTGATAAATTGATATCGGGAAATTTTACAGACTCAATCGATATCAAATGACGTACCCATTTTCAATCAACTCGAGCTCAAGCACTGACCTGTGCCAAATGAACTGTTCAGTTCGGTACCTTTGTTAAAAATAATTGTCCATTTAACAGGAAAAATTATTTGAACAATCAACTGGAGTACATAAAGCTAAAATCCCTTGCATTTCTTTTGATTGTTTTGTTGTTCATGGGTTGCAGCAAAACTGTCGAATCACCTCAAATCGCAATTTCGGATGATCTCCCTGAGATTAGAGCTCGTGGAAAATTGGTCGCAATTGTTGGGTATGGGGCTTCCAATTACTTTGTTTATCGTGGTCAACCGATGGGATATGAGTATGAGCTGTTGCAGAGATTAACTGATCACCTCGGTATTGAGTTAGATATTGTAATAGCCAGCGACATGGATGAGCTATTTGATATGTTAAATAGTGGCGAGGGTGATATCATTGCCCATAGTCTGGCAGTCACCAAGAAACGTTCTGAAATGGTTGCTTTCACAAAACCTCACCTGATGACCAGCATGGTTCTCGTTCAGCGAAAACCAGAATCCTGGCGCAAAATGAAGATCCACCAGATTGAAAAACAATTAATCCGCAATCAGGTTGATCTAATAGGAAAAGAAGTTTTTATAAGACAGGGCTCCTCCTATTGGGCGAGAATGGAACATCTGTCTGAAGAAATTGGGGGTGATATTAAGCTGATAGCTGCTCCCGGAAACAACTCAACGGACGACCTTATCAAACTTGTTGCTAAAGGTGAGATTAACTACACAATAGCAGATGAGAATATTGCGATTATCAATCAGGCATATTACGCTAATATTGACATAAAGACAAATGTCAGTTTTCCCCAGCGGATTGCCTGGGCAATCAGAAAAAACAGCCCGCAGCTTTTAGATTCTGTAAACGCCTGGATCGAATCAGTAAAAGATAGCGTTGATTACCATGTAATTTATAACAAGTATTTCAAGAACAGGACTGCTTTCAGGGAGAGGGTAAGAAGCGACTTTTACTCTGTTTCGGGGGGTGGCATTTCTCAGTGGGACAGCACCATTCAAGCTAATGCTAAACGACTGGGATGGGATTGGCGATTGCTATCATCACAGATTTTCCAGGAATCAAGATTTGAACCATCTGCCAAATCCTGGGCGGGAGCAGTAGGATTAATGCAATTAATGCCCAGAACTGCAAAGCAATTTGGTGCAATAAATTTGAACGATCCCATTGAAAGTATAAGTATTGGCGTGAATTACCTTTCGTGGCTCGATGAATACTGGTCGAAAGAAATTACCGATACCGTAGAGAGAAAGAAATTTGTGCTTGGATCGTACAATGTGGGTTATAATCACATCGCTGATGCTCGACGGTTAGCAGAGAAATATGACAGGAATCCCGATAAATGGGAAAATAATGTGGCTCATTTCTTGATTAAGAAGAGTAAGAGTGAGTTTTTCAATGACGATGTCGTTAAATTTGGCTACTGTCGTGGTGAAGAACCTGTGAATTATGTCACTGAGATTTTTGAGCGGTTCGAACATTATCTCAAACTTGTTGAATAACAGGTAATTGTCTCTCCCAACCTGAAACCGATTTCAGATTATGGTCTGAGTAATTTAACGGACTTGGCTGCATTAAGAAACATCAGATTAAAAAACAGACAAATCCAAATAGGAGAAAAATGCCAGAAGCATTCACAGCCGGTCGATCGGGGCCAAAAATTCGTTCGGATTGCTGGATTGAGCTAACCCTAAAACAGTCCGGTGGAATTTCCATTGAGCTTCAGAGCAAAGTCGAATCAATGTATGGTGATTCAATAAGAGAGCTCGGGAAAGAGGTATTGTCAATCCTGAAAATCAAGAATGCCCTTCTCAGAATTATTGACTATGGTGCACTTCCATTCACCATTGCTGCCCGGATTGAAACTGCTGCATTACGAGGTAGCTTATCTGACCATTGCTATCTTCCCGATGAGAAATCTTTCAGCAGATATAATACAAAGCGTGACAGGTTCAGACGCTCCAGGTTGTACATCCCCGGAAATGATCCAAAGTACATGATTAATGCCGGTCTACATAAACCGGATGGGATCATTCTTGACCTTGAGGATTCAGTTGCCCCGCCCGAAAAAGACGCTGCTCGTGCTCTGGTTAGAAATGCCTTGCGGCAGGTAAATTTCTATGGTTCTGAGCGAATGGTGCGAATCAACCAGGGTGAAACGGGATTAACGGATCTCGATTGGATAATTCCTCACAATGTGCATGTAGTTCTGATTCCCAAAGTTGAAAATCCTGAGCAGGTAACAACCGTTGATGAACGCATCAATGAAATTAAATCCTGTGAAAAAATCGATACAAAGGTATTCCTGATGCCAATTATCGAATCCGCGCTTGGGGGAATAAAGGCATATGAGATAGCATCAGCTTCACCAAATATTGTTGCGCTGGCACTTGGGCTTGAAGATTACACGGCAGATATTGGTGTACAGAGAACCCTTGAGGGACGTGAAAGTTTCTGGCTCAGGTCAGTAATTGTAAACGCTGCTCGAGCAGCAAAGGTACAGCCAATTGACACAGTTTTTTCAGATGTTACAGATATGACTGGTTTGCGAGAGTCAGTTATAGAAGCCAAATCTTTGGGATTTGATGGGAAAGGGTGTATACATCCACGTCAGATTCAGGTTGTACACGAAGCTTTCGCTCCGGAAACCAATGAAATAATTAAAGCAAAAAAGATCGTAATCGCTTTCGAAAAAGCCGAACGAGATGGACTTGGAGTTGTATCCCTTGGAAGTAAAATGATAGATCCCCCCGTTGTAAAACGTGCACTTAATACAATCAATATGGCGGAATCGCTCGGATTGCTTAAAGAAAACTGGCGTGAGGAATCCCAATGAAAACGGAAATAGTAAAGAACGCTGCGGGAAGACTCGTCCCCAAAATGATAAATGGTGTAGAACATCCCATCTATCAAGGTGTGGCAAAATACAGACCTTCGGGGCATCGCGCTGCTCCAAAGGTTGCAAGCTGTGCGGATTATCCGTCTGACGGCAATAAGATTGTCAGTGAATTAAAAACTGCACTACAAAAATGTAATATTCAGGACGGAATCACGATTAGTAACCATCATCATTTCAGAAATGGCGACCTCGTTATGAATAAGGTCTTCGATGCTGCTGCTGAATTAGGAGTGAAAGATCTCAGGTGGTTTCCGAGTGCTTCCTTCCCATGCCAGGCTCCCATAATAGAACATCTTGAAAGTGGTTTAATACATCACATCGAGGGATCAATGAACGGACCACTCGGCGCATACTGCTCAACCGGTAAGATGAAGGGGATGGCTGTCCTTCGTTCTCACGGTGGACGATATCAAGCAGTTCAGGACGGTGAGGTGAAAATTGATATCGCCATAATCGCAGCACCAACTGCCGATTCATTTGGCAATGCAACGGGAGATCAGGGACCTTCTGCATGTGGTTCTCTCGGATTTGCGCTCGCGGATTCTCAATATGCAGAAAAAGTTATTGTAGTAACCGATAATCTCGTGGAATTTCCATGCATACCCTGGCAGATTAATGGAAATTATGTTGACTATGTTGTTGAGCTTGATAAAGTCGGTGATCCATCGAAAATTGTATCGGGAACAACTCAGATTACCAAGAGTCCGGACCGACTCCTCATCGCAGAATACGCCGCTCGATTTGTTGAGGAAGCAGGGATTCTAAAGGATGGTTTTTCATTTCAGGCAGGCGCTGGCGGCACAGCCCTTTCCTTTGCAATATTTCTTCGTGAGTTAATGCTCGAAAAGAATATCAAAGCACGCTACATTCGCGGAGGATCTACTCAGTACCTGGTGAAGATGCTTGAAGAGGGATTGACCGATTATATTCTCGACGGACAGACATTCGATCTCGCGGGAGTTGAATCGCTAAGGGATAATCCTCACCACGTATCCACATCTCCTTTTACCAGCTATAACTATCATGGAAAAGGTAATTTTGCGAGTATGGTTGACACAACTGTTCTCGGTGCAACAGAAGTTGATGTAAACTTTAATGCCAATGTAGTGACCCATTCCGACGGAAGACTTCTGCACGGAATCGGTGGGTGGCAAAACTGCCTGTTTTCAAAATGTACAATACTCCCCATCCCCTGCTTCAGAGACAGAATTCCGGTTATCGTCGATAAGGTTACAACTCTATGCGGCCCTGGTGAACTTATCGACGTGGTAATCACTGAAAGAGGCATTGCTATTAATCCATTACGACAGGATTTGACGGAAAAAATGAGGGGAAGTTCACTCCCGGTTGTTGATATCCATGAACTCAAGGCTGAAGTTGAAGATATCTGCGGAGGAAAACCTCAACCTCCTAAAACTGAAACTAAAGTTGTAGCTGCAATTAAATGGGTAGACGGCACGATAATTGACTGTGTTCGCAGCGTGAGTCCTGATAAGTAATATAACAATACCTTTTTACTTGAAATTGAAGGAAAAGTTGTATATCTTTTATTGATATTCCGCAACATCACATATGCAGGTCGTGGAAGGATTCCGGAAAGCGTTTGCAGATTGGGGATCTGCTGAATATGTCCAAGTATAACCGTCAACAGATGCAAGTCAATTGACGGAACGCAGCAAGCCATCCATTCACATGCTTTATCCCATCAAATCGATTTGCTCAGACCTGAGGGCATATTGGTTTGGATTGTGGAACAGATATTCCTGATATTTCAGAATATCTGTTGAAAGCACTCCGGAATAAACATCATCTGGATTGATGATACTTCATTATCAAACACATCAGAACAACCTGCATTGATATATGTCCAGGAATCCGATCTGATTCCATACTTCTCTACCACTTCTGGACTTAACAAAAAGTTTTGGAGGTACTATGACTGTGCATCGATTTTTTTATTTCATTTTTATATTATTCTTCGGATTAGCTGCATTAGTAACAGTACATGCAGATAATCCCGTCCCGATCAGGGCGACAGACCTCGGGATTACAGACCAGCTAACGGTAACTTCTAATCGGCAGGTGGAGCTTGCATATGACGATGGGAATCCGGCTCCTCACAGAGACGATCCAGGGCCTGACTGGATAATTTACGATAACGGTGCTCCCCAATCTCTCTTTCCTGTTGCAAACCTCTGGTCTCGAGTTCAGTTCACACCAAACGCTGAGTATGAATTGCAAGGTGTTAGAGTAATGCCTCTCAATCAGGGACCCAATCCTGATGCTCCCTGCAATATACTCGTTTACCGTGAAAATCAGGATACACATGATTTAACTGACCTCGTTTGGGAAGGACAAATTGAGAGTCTTGAACCGTGGGATCGTCAAAATCTTGCAGCCAACTGGCATTGGATCGAAATCGAAGAAGATGACAGGCCTATTTTTGAAGGTGGTGAAGATTTCACAATTATATATGGCCCCGCACCCGGTGGTCAATATGTTATTGAAGAGGGACGTGGCTGGTGGAATTTATTTGATGGTGCTACTGAAGTGCGACGCAGCTATTATGTTGCAGGCGATGCACCTGCCGCTGAACATAACAGATGGACGAATATGGGAGGGGGAGATCTCCTGTTACGGGCAAACGGTGAATACCTCGGTGGATTTGTTGATCTAGGAGTTGAGAATGTTTTCAATGCCGAAGATGAGGTCGATCGGAAGTGGATCGTTTCTCCAAATTCTGAACGAATTCTTTTTACAGAGATTGTCAACAATGCAGAGGAAGTTGAAGAGTTTGTTGTGGTATTCAGTGTCATGGCACCAGATGGTGACGAGGTATTTGAAAATGAGGTTGTCGTTGAAGGTCTCGAAGCGGAAGAATCTATCATTGTTCCATCCGATGAAGCCTGGGTAATTCCGGCTAATGTTGGTCATTATTCAGTCTGGGTTACCGTTGAAGCCGAAAATGATGCAAACGATGAAAATGATGTCCTCGGACTGGATCAAATTGTCTATGATCAGGAAGAAAGCCGCGAAATGTGGATCGGATTCATCGATGAAGAACTTGAAGGATCCACTCAATGGAATGAAAATTCCGGATGGGGGGTCAGGTTTGATCATCCCGGTGGACCGATGCCGCTGTGGATAACCTCATTCCGAGTCGGCATTAGTGGTGCTGTCGGGTTGGAATGTCCATTTACAATTGCTGTTTGGGATCTCGAGAACGATGAATTTGCGATCGAATGGGAAGGAACCGGGGCAATTGAAGCCGATCAACCTTATGTCACTGTTGAACTCGAAGAAGATGACTATGTAACCATTAATGAAGGTGAAGGCCTGATGGTTGGATATTACTTTGTAAATGGTGGAAACTTCAGGTCTGATGAGACTCCCCCAATAGCCGGCACAAATACATCTATGCCACCTCCAATGATGCGAACTCAGGACGACGGAGAGAGTTATGATCGCTCACCATCCGGAGATTTCGCAATTCAAATTCTGATGTCAGGTCCGGATCATGGTGGATTCCTCTTTGGGAGGGTGTTAGACGCTGAGGATGACAGTCCGATTGAGGAAGCTATAATCACCACTTCTCAGGAACATCGGACGTTGACGGACGAGGATGGATTTTATGAAATCGCTTTCGGACCTCGTGGAGAATTCTCACTCAGCGCATTCAAGCAGGGCTACAATACTATCACGCGGGACGGACTGGAGCTGGAAGAAGGTGAAGAATTAGAAGTCATCTTTAGCCTGACTCACCCGGAATATGAACCATCAATTGATGAAATTGTCGCTGAGGCTGGACGTGGTGGTGAAGTCAGCTCGGAATTTGCAATAAGTAATCCGGGTAATGGTCCCCTGATTTATAGCACCGGAAAACGACTACCCGATGAGGTTGAAGTCGATCCATGGACATTGAGAGAAGCCATTCAGGTAGGCGATCCGCTTGATGATTCAAGAATCGAAGCAGTATTATACATCGACGGATTGTTCTACCTTGCAGGAGGTAACGACCGAAATCCTTCGATATACGTTCTGAATTCTGAAGGAGAGCTTGTTAATGAGTTCAGGCAGCCAGGCGAGGATGTCAGGGGCACCCGATCTTTAGCCTGGGATGGAGAGAGAATTTGGCTGGCAATAGACGGAATTGTATACGCAGTCACTACCGGGGGAGAAGAACTTCTCAGTTTCGAATGTCCCTACACTCCTGTCGCTGCAATGGCATGGGATCCCGTAAATGAATGGCTGTGGATTTCCAGCACCACTACCGATCCGATTGCACTTGATGTTGAAGGCAATGAAGTGGGTGAAGTAGATCGACAGGGTATCCGGATCTACGGTTTCGGATGGTGGGAAGATGACCCGGATGGATACAAACTATATGTTCATCATAAAGATCCTGATGAACAGCGTCCGGCAGTATCCAAATTTAATACTGAAAATGGTGAGAAGGAATTTATAACATTGCTTCTTAATGACGAAGGTGGCGATCCGGGCGGGGCATTTATCAGCAACGAATACGATCCGCTTGCTATTTCTTTCATAACAACCATTAACGACGGAGCCCACGACAGGATAGATGTCTGGCAGATCGCAGCACGAAGGGACTGGTTTAACCTTGATCCTGCAGATGGGACAATTGAGGCCGGAGAGGAATTGGAATTTACCCTAAATCTTAGTGCTTCGAATCTTCCGGTAGGCGAATATCAAGCGTTCATCGATATAATGCACAACGCTGGTGACGGTGAGGATGTTATCCCAATTACTTTCAGTATCGTCGGAGGCCCTGCAATGGGAGAAAGGACCTTGCAACTTGCCAATGGCTGGAATCTGGTTTCAGTTAACCTGCAGCCCGAACCGGACGATGTCGTTGAGTTGATGGCTGGACTTGTTGATGAGGGACTTCTGTTAATGGTCAAAAACGGCCTCGGAAGATTCTATCGCCCGGAATTTAATTTTAACAACATTGAAAGATGGGATGTCTCTGAAGGATACCTGATCAAAATGGATGGTGACGGTGAACTTACACTCAGAGGCATGACGGTAATGCCAGATGAACCGATTAATCTGGTAGATGGTTGGCAAATGATCAGCTATTATCCGCGAAACCCGGTGGATGCTGTTACCGCTCTTTCAGGAATCGTTGATAATCTAATTCTCGCCAAAGACGGAGTTGGCAGATTCTACAATGTTGAATTCGGTTTCAGCAACATGGGTGACATGATGGAAGGCTTGGGATATCAGATCAAAATGGATGGTGATGCCGAACTTATTTATACATTTGAGGAAGAACTCGCAGAATCACCCGAAAGGTTTTCACCTGGTTACGACCAGGTCAGAGCATTACCAGTTCATTCTTCTACTGGTCAGAACATGAGCTTATTAGTTAAAACTGATAGAGCTCTTACGGGTGAAATTGGCGTATATGCCGGAAGCAAACTCGTTGGTTCAGGCATTATCCGGGAAGGCAGCGCTGGTATTGCAGTTTGGGGAGATGATGTTTCCACAGAAGAGATTGATGGCGCTTTAACGGGGCAGGTCCTGGAATTGGTGCTTGTTAATCAATCCGGAGAGTTTTGCCTTGACTGTGATATTCTATCGGGTGAAACTCTTTATAGTACTGATGGTTTTCTGGCTGTGAATGTTTCATCTTCACAACTCATCCCTGAGGAGTTTGGAATCTATTCGGCTTTCCCAAATCCATTTAACAGCACAACTGTTATAAAATATGGTCTTCCGGAAACGAGACGGATAAATCTTGCAGTTTACGACTTAACCGGTAGGAAAATGCTATCTTTATACACCGGACAACAAATCGCAGGTATTCACCAAATAGCATTTGAGGGAACGAGCCTCGCGAGTGGAGTTTACTTGATCAAGTTAACCGGATCCGGGAATATTTCACAATGGAAAGTTGTACTGATGAAATAAAAGAAGCGAAACAATTGGTAATTCGATTTGGAAAAATACAGGAGTGTAAAATGCGTTTTTTGAAAAGTACGTTGATACTGAGTTTAATCTTTACTGTATCTATATGCCCGAACTTTTCCTACGCAGTGACAACTGTTTCACCTCTCGGTTTCACAACTGTTAATGATGAACAGGAAGTGGTTGAAACAGTTGTAACACTAACAAACAATGGCGAAGAGGCTGTTGGTTATTCAGTCAATCTCCGTGCCTCGGAATGGGGAGGAAACGATGATGAACGTGGACCGCTTAGAGACAATCGAGGCGGACCCGATGATCTCGAGAACATCTGGGTAGATCATCAGGAGCAGGAGTGTCCGGCTTATAATTGGATTGACATTACCGAATTAGAGGACACCCAGCACATTGAAGATGTCCTTGACGATTCTTTTCACGGGATGTATGAACTTGGATTTGAATTTCCCTATTATGGCAATGTTTATGGGGAAATAGGCTTACATGCAAACGGATGGTGCAGTTTTGTTGAAGCTTTCGAAGTTGTGTTCCACTGGCCTAATTGGGGTCCACTCCCAAACGACCAGCCAGGAAATCCGAACGATACACCTCCCCCAACCCTGATGGCTGTGATGTACCAGGATTTAGATCCCGGATTGCGAAGTGGTGAAATTTATTACTGGACAGATGGAGCTGGCACAGCAATAATCACATGGGACGATATAGCTCATTGGCAGGATGAAGGTCAGGAAGACGGTGAACATTGGACATTTCAGATCATCCTGAACCGGAGTGGATTGATTAAATACCAATATGCCCAGATAGGTGATGACGATCCTAATCGACTTTCAGTTTTGGTTGGAATGCAGAATGAAGACCGAGACATGGGCTTTACGGTAATAAATAATGATTTCGAGTATCTCGAACCCGAGGGCGTGGTTGCTTTTGGACCTCCCGATGCCTGGGTTCCATGGGTAGCCTTTGATCCTGCTGATGGTGAAATAGCTGGTGGAGAAATGGCGGAGGTAACGGTTACCGTGAGCTTTGAGGACCTTGAAGAAGGTGTTTATATAGCCGAGATGATTATCACCACTAACAATGGAGAATTACAGGAATTCGTCGTCCCGATTATCGCAAGCGTTGATTCTCCGGTTGGTGATGTTGAGGGGACCATTACTGACGAAGCGACAGGTGATCCAGTCGAGGATGCCGAAATTGTCTTTCACCCCTCCGGATTGACCCGGTACAGCGATGAAGAGGGTAACTTCGAGGTCATAAACCTCCCCGCAGGTGATTACGAACTAATCTGCACACATGCCGATTATCAAATGTTTACCATTGATCTCCTCGAGGTACTTGGCGGTGAATTTGCAGATGGATCTATGGGACTCCTGCATGCCGAATGTAACTTTAGTAGAGAAGATATCTCTCTCGAAGTAGCACCGGGTGAAAATACGGAAACAAATTTCACTATATCAAATGATGGAAACGCAGCTCTCACTTATACAAATTACCGCAGAATTCCGGGTGCTCCTGATGTAGATCCCTGGGAATTCAGGGATGATATTCCGGGTGGAGTAATTACTGAGGATTCAAGGATTCAGGGTGCTGTGTTTTTAGATGATCATTTCTACGCTTCAGGAGCCAACAATAGAGATCCTTTGGTTTACGTGTTTAATCGTGACCAGGAACTTGTCAATCAATACGCACAACTTGGTGAAAGCAGGTATGGTTACAAGGATATGGCTACAAACGGAGAAATCATCTGGGGCTCCGGAGAAGACCTCGTTTATGGTTTCAATCCGGATGGTGAAGAAGTTGGTTCATTTGACAGCGGGATTTCACCATGCAATAATCTTGCCTGGGATATGGACAGGGAAATTCTGTGGGTATCAGGGACAACAACGAATATCTTTGGATTTGACCTTGATGGAAATCAAGTTGCAGAAATCGACAGGCATGAATACCGGGTCTACGGATTAGCTTACTGGCCTGATGATCCAGATGGCTATCAGCTATATATTTTCCACAAAATCAATGATGTCGGTGATCTAATGATCGCCAAAATTGATATTGAGAATGACCAGGCTATGGATGTTGTAAGTCTTGAACACCAGGCAGGTGGAGTTGCTCAGGGATGTTACATAAGCAACACTTACGATATTTATTCCTGGGTTTTCATGGGAGTGGCAAATTCAGGCGCAGAAGACCGGATTGATATCTGGCATATGGATTTCAGATTGGATTGGTTTACAGTTGAACCAACTGAAGGAGTAATTGAAGCTGAAGAGAGTCAGGATTTCGGAGTTGTACTTGATGCTGCTCAACTTCCCGCTGGTGAGTTTGAAGGAGAATTTGTTTTCGATCATGATGGTACTGGTGGTCAGAGTGTACTTCCGGTGACACTTTTAGTTTCTGATGGACCCGTAGAAGCCGAAAGAACTATCGAGATGAACATGGGCTGGAATCTCATCTCTACAAATGTCCAACCAGATCCGGATGGCATAATCCCAATAATGGCTGATCTTGTCGAACAGGATCTGCTGGAAATCATGAAGAACGGAGTTGGACAATTCTACAACCCACAGTTCAACTTCAACAATATCCCGGGCTGGAATGTCGCCGAGGGATACCAGGTGAAATTAGTCGAAGATGCTGACCTCACAGTGAGAGGTATGTCCGTTATGGCAAATGATCCAATCCCACTGAATGATGGTTGGAATATGATCTCCTATTATCCCCGTATTGAGGTTGATGCTGTTATCGCCCTCTCCGGAATTGTGGAAGAACTAACCATCGCAAAAGACGGAGCCGGTCGTTTTTACAGCCCCCCATTTAATTTCAGCAACATGGGCAACATGCGTGAAGGTAGCGGATATCAGGCTAAGCTCGAAAACGATATAGAATTAGTCTACAGACTCGAAGAGGAAATGTTTACTTCTCATTTAAAGGAAGAAACCAAGTTCCTGACATCCCATCCGAAGACCGACCATAACATGAGCCTACTCGTACTTGATCCCTCTCAACTGAATGGGGAAATTGGTGTATATTCCGGAGAAACCCTGGTTGGTTCCGGGGTGCTGCGTCATGGCAAATCAGGCATAGCAATCTGGGGAGATGATCCCACAACTATGGAACTGGACGGTGCAGCAGAATCTGATCCGCTATCTCTGGTTCTGATTCAAGACGGACGCGAAACTGAATTCGAATACGCAACAATTATGGGCACGTCAGAATTCGAAACTGATGGATTCTGGGTAGTCGAATTGTTATCAACTTCAACTGTTCCGCTGGAGTTTGGAATTAATTCAGCATACCCCAATCCATTTAATAATAAACTCACCTTAAGGTATTCACTCGAAGAAAGCGGTGGAGTTGATCTGGCGGTGTTCGATATTGCAGGCAGACGAGTTTCCGACCTTTACAAGGGTAAACAATCCGCAGGTTCGTATCAGGTTCAGATAAATGGATTTGATTTTTCCAGTGGTGTATACTTTGTTGAACTTAGGAGCAACCAAAAAATAGCAAAAAGGAAAATTGTACTTTTAAAATAAATCGAAGTCTTTATTCTGTCAAACAAAAACGCACTGACAGCCTTTATTCTGTCAGTGCGTTTTTCATGAGAAAATATCAAGTTACTTATTGACATTAATGCATAATTTTCTTAGCATTCAGAAGGATCTGATTAGACATAGGACGACAAAGTTGTGCAAAATAAACTCTGAGTGATAATTGAGTTACAACGAACTTATACGAATTCTACAAAAGAATGGTTTCAGATTAAAGTCTGAAAAGGGCTTGGTGAGGATCTATGTCAAAAAGGGCTGGCCAAAACCAATCCGAGTTGATTATCACGGTTCAAAAGAGATCTCAACCGGAACATTGAACTGGATACTAAAATCAGCCGGAATAAAAAAGAGGTGAAAAATGATAGATATTAAATATGCACTCGTGATAGAAGCAACTGAGGACCCAAATTACTTTTGCTTCTATTCTCCCGATTTGCTTGGATTCACTGGAGTTGGTAACTCTGTGGAAGACTGTATCTACAAGGCGAAGTGGGGGATGGCAGAGTTTCTTAAAGAGATGATTGAACTTGGGCAGACTCCTCCAAATCCCAATCCGGATGCAACGATCATAATACGCAATACCCGCAAGGAGGAAGCAGTAGCGTAAATGAAGTGTGACTGGGGAAAATGACAAATAAATATGGATGGTGTAATAGGAAAAGTTGAATCGAATGGATTTAATTCTAAACGATAGCAAATGGAGAAATAAGCAGCTTTGATAAAGAATCACTCGGTGATGAAAGGAGGCATCGTTCTAAACAACTTAGTGATTATCTTTGAATGTATACTAATTGGTGCGCAACTAACATACATAAATGGTCGAAAAGTTAATGGTGGATTGTGGAAAGAGTCCCGACATAATTCATATCGCGTGGTCAACTTGAGGGAGACATCAGGTAGTGTATATTTATGGAACTCCGAAACTGCTAAAAAATCATAAAAAGAAAAATTGTACCCTTAAAGTAAGTTTTTGCAAATGCCTGATTCAAGCCCGATAGATTCATTCTACCGGGCTTTTTTTTTACATATATTGTTAGCTGCAATAAATCGAGCTTTCAATTCTAAATTGAATCAACGAGATTACATAGGTTTAACAAAAAGTAAAAATGGACATACAACCACAGGGCAAAACACTGCCATTTGAAGGCTATGAAGCCATCGACTCAGACATACTTGATACATTTCCCTACGAGTACCCCGGTCGGGAAATAGAGCTTGAGATTGGGACGGAAGAATTTACTTCTGTCTGCCCCTTCTCCGGTTTACCGGATTTCGGCAGGATTTTGATATTTTACGTGCCAGATAAGGACTGTATTGAGCTTCGCTCTCTGAAATACTATCTCCTCTCATTCAGAAATGTCGGCATTTTCTACGAACACCTCGTTCCTCGCATCCTTGATGATCTTGTAAAAATCTGCAAACCGATAAGTATGACTGTCGAGGCTGATTTCACCGAACGAGGCGGTCTAAAATCGCGTGCTACAGCGACCTGGAATCGGATAATTGAAAATCCGGAAGACAATGAGGATTAGGTCTGACCAACTCTAACAACATAAAATCAAACCGCCAATTCATCTTTGTATCAACCATTATAGCGCTGATATCTCTAACTTATGGTGTATTGAATTTTGATCGGGCATTTCCCGAATTCTCGATTAATATGCAGATCACCAAACAAGAAGCGCTAAACCAGGCACATAGTTTTCTTGAAGGCAGGAATTTTGATCTCTCCGGATATCGTGAATCAATAATATTCACGAGTAATAGATCTGCCCTTCGATATCTCGAAAGAGAACTTGGTGTGGGAAAAACCACGGAACTGGCTCAGGATAGTGTCAATATTTGGCATTGGGAAGTCCGCTTCTTCCAACCACTTGAACCTCTGGAGTATTCGGTTCTGATTAGTGCTGACGGAAAGGTGATTGGATTCACCCGCCTGCTTGCAGAGAACGAACGTGGATTGAGTATCGAACCGAATATCGCCCGGAAACTCGGTGAGGCATTTCTTAAATCTCGACTCCAGCTCGAATTTGACCAATGGGATTTTGTTGAAGTTAATAGCTCGGACAAACCCGAGCGAAGAGACCATCGGTTTACATATGAACGACGAGGATTTCGACCTGCTGAAGCTCCTTATAGATTGCAGGTAACTGTACAAGGTGCTCAAATCGGTGGATTCAATCATTATTTGAAGGTCCCACAGGAGTGGAAGCGCGATTTCAGTCGCCAGCAATCTCGCAACCAACTTTTCCACACAATTGCACGTTTACTTGCCGGTCTGATGGTGTTCGGGATGTTCTACCATTTTTATGTTCATATCCGAGATGGGCAGGTGCCCTGGAGAATCACAATTATCCTTGCATCTATTCTGGCAGGTGCAAATTTCCTTCTCGAAATTAATTCTCTACCGGTAGCTTTGAGTGGTTATCGCACTACTGAGACCTATAGCGTTTTCCTTGGCTTGAGAGTTCTGCGTAGTTTAATGCTGGGAGTAATGCAGGGTTTCTCCTTGATGGTGTTGATCGGATCGGGGGAGTATCTGTACCGAAAGGACTTTCCGGGTAAAATCGCTCTGCAGAATATACTAAGCTGGCGTGGGTTTCAAACCCGGGAGATACTGCAAGCCACTCTGATGGGATATATACTTGTTGCTATTGACATCGGTTTTGTCGTGTTCTATTATGTCGTCGGACAGAAAATCGGATTCTGGTCACCAGCAAATATTGAATACACAAACACGGTTTCAACTTTCCTGCCCTGGCTTTACCCACTCGTGATATCTCTCACAGCAGCACTTCTCGAGGAATTTTACTTTCGGTTTTACGGGATTTCTCTTCTGAAGAAGCTGTTTAAGAACAAAACAGCAGCAATCATTATTACTGCTCTGATCTGGGGATTCTTACACTCAAATTATCCTCAGCAACCGGCGTTTGCCCGTGGTATTGAAGTAATGATTATTGGTATCCTTGCTGGCATTGTATTTGTAAGATTTGGGATCTGGTCGGTACTTGTCTGGCACTTTGTAATTGATGCCATATTAATAGGGCTTTTTCTTTTCCGGTCTGATAATACATATTTCTGGATTTCCGGATTGATTATATGCAGTGGGCTTGCAATTCCTGCTCTCTTTGCCGGGATGCTGTTCCTATTTAGAAAATCATTTAACAAGGCATCCGATCTAAATAATGAGAGTGTCTCAAGAAACATCAGCGCGGAAATTTCCGAATATAAATCAAACAAGGAAACCAAATCAACTGTTGGTGAAGAAATCACCCATCTTCAAAATACTCATATCGTTGAACCGATTAGAAAACCGAAAAACTTCATGCTTTCAGATCGTGCTCGAAAACTCGCTCTATTATTTGGTATAACAGGAATACTAACCTTTTTTATTCCGAGCAATTCAACACTCAGTGATAATTTCATTCCGAAGATCAGTCGATCTTCTGTGGTCGAAACTGCTCAAAGTTTAGTGAAGAAAAAATTTGGAATTCAACCGGAAAATTACATAATTTCAGTCATTGATGATCAACACATGTATCAAACCGGTGCGAGACTGCAAACCTTCCTGTCAAAGATCTCGTATGTTTACAAGTATGGGACAATTGAAGACGCAGTAAGAATTTTCTTCTCCGATTTCGGAGTAAACTTCTTTAGCTGGTATATCGCATTCAAACGTGAATATGATCCGGAAGAATACACTGTAGTGATTAACCAAAATTCCGGAGTTTCCCATTGTCTCCACTCACTACCTGATTCCCTGAGAGGATCAAAACTCGAACAAGATTCAGCACGAGTGCTTGCAGAACTTGTTTTTAATACCGTTGAACAATCAACCGAATCCTACAAGGTTATTTCGGAGAAAGTGAAACAGCATGAATCAAGATTAGATTATGCATTCACCTGGGAATCTATCGAACCGGTTATTGGGAACGCCCATTACAGACGTACAATCAGTGTTAAGGGCAATGAAGTAAATCATGGCAACCGATATCTAAAGGTTCCGGAAGAATGGCTGAGATTTGAATCTGAAAAGACTCTGAGGTATTTTTTAGCCCTTACTTTGAACGGGTTAGTGATTATCGGTGGCGGGATAATTTGTCTGATATCTGTAAGAAGAAAATGGGGCAAATTAGAGGTTTGTTGGAAAAACGGATTGATCTGGGGTGGATTGGTATTTGTTGTTAGTTTACTAAAGGAGCTTAACTCAGCTAATACTAATTGGTGGAATTACTCGACCAGTGATCCTTCGGGCAGCTTTATTACAAGTACGGTTATTGAAAGTGTAATTACTTCATTTGCAATCACTTTCACTGTCGTTGTATTATTCAGCCTGACCGAAGCTTTGGCAAAAAAGATATTTGGTCATTCTTCGATGAGAGTGTATATTCCAAAGTCCGGCAGAGGGAAAGTTCACTCGGACATGGTTATTTCCATTATCGGAACATTTGGAGTATTTTCCGGTTTAATATGGCTGTTGGACAATATCACTGTCTGGTTCGGATTGCCCGTGCACAGCTTTGATATTGAGATGATTCACAGTTTATCATCTTTTTTCCCTTGGCTTGCGGAGTTCTTTGGAGCATTTTCCAGTACGGTTCTTATCGCTCCTCTAACTATGCTTGGTTTTATAATGCTGTCAGAGGGAATTTCCAAAATCTGGATAAGATGGTTGATTTTAGGTTTATCGGCGATAGCTTTTGCCGGTGTAGACATGATGGGATTATCCAATCCTTCTAACAGTGTACTGATCTGGGGAATAACCGGTTTGTTCATATTACTGGCAGCCGGGTATTACATTATGAAGTTTTGGATAAAAGGTAGAATGTGGGTATTAATGATCGTGATTTACGTCCATTTAATCACAAAATCATTATTGCAATTTGCAGGTTGGGAAGGATCACCGTATCAGGCACAAAGCCTCATTCTGGCTGCATTAACATTAATTCCATTTATTTTTTATGGAATTCACCATTATCTAATTAGAGAGCATGACTCAAACAAAAGATAGTAAAGTAATTAAGAATTCTGATAAGAAGTCCGACGACATAATGACTTCTCTTTGGAACCTGTTGAAATCGATGCGCTTTGCGTTGATTCTACTGATGATTATTACCGCAGCTTCCATTTTCAACCTTTTTGCAGGAGAATTTGTAATTCCCGCGGAAGGTGGAGCAGATGGAGCTCGTGCAGCATACACTGAGGCTTATGGAGATTTCCGTGTTGAGTTATTGATGTTGTTCCAGATGTATGCCCCGTATTCATCATGGTGGTTTATTTCACTGTTAGTTCTTCTCTCATTCTCACTGATAGTGTGTGTAATTGAAAGAGCGCCAATAGTTTACAGGATCGCATTCAAACCGCGTTACCTTCATTCTCCGGAGCAGTTTGAACAGCTTCCGGTACACAAGAGCATCAAATTAACCACATCTGTCGATGTGTTAAAGGAAAAACTGAATAAGCTCGGTTTCACCACCTGGATCAGCAATGAGAAGTCCCGCACACTAATCGATGCGGAAAAATATCCCTGGGCGAGGACTGGATCGTGGCTCGTTCACACCGGTTTCATACTATTGATAATCGGTGGTGCTATGATCTCAAGAGCCGATTACAGATCGCAAGCCAGCGGTTACCCGGGAGAAATGTTAGCACACGATGAATCGGTATGGGGATTTAACGTCAGAGTCGATGATTTTCAGATTGAATATTATCCACTTGGTCCCGGTCAATGGGTACAACTCGACAAATTCCAGTTTGCGAAGATATTAAAAGCAAACCCGGACAGTACATTTGATATTGAAACTTCAGGTAATGAGAGTGAAATCTTAAGAAATGTCACAGCTGACAGACTAACAAACAAGATAGATTATCGTTATGATAACAGCCGAATCGATCAAGGTAACATTTCAGATTATATAGCAACCTTAACGGTTGTAGAAAATGGGAAGGATGTTTTCACAGACAGAGTCGAAGTAAATCATCCTTTAAGACATAAGGGGTACAGGTTCTACCAGTCGAGTTTTAACGACAGACGCACAGATGAACAGGGACGGTGGACAACTGTACTCAGCATCAGGAAAGATAAAGGATCCCCATTTGTTTGGGCGGGGATTATTATCGTTTCATTAGGTCTGCTAATCGGGCTGTATTTTGTACCGCGCAGAGTGTATCTGATGATTGATGGAGACAAAATATACGCCGGTGGTTCGGCGTCCAGAAATAAGGAGCTATTCAAAGAAGAGTTCTATAAACTGGTCAAAGACATTCGAACTGCAAGTTAGTTCATGACAATTTGAAAAATCGGAAAACAATTGAAATCAAAAGCACTAATTTTTATTCTGTTCATTGTTGCAGCTGCATTGCTGATAATCTTCTCTACAAAGAACACTGATACACCTGATACTCAGAGCAAGCCCAAGCCGATGAAGATGAGACCTCAGAATCCGCATGCTCAAAGTGAAACGGTATTGCCGGAAGTTGAGAGTATTAAATTACTGGTTAAAGATGTTTCAGGTGAAGTCCTCCCGGCTTTGGAATTGAAACCAAATGAAACTAAATCCCTTCCGGGAACAGACTATCAACTGAGATTCGCAGAGTTTTATACTCACTGGAACTGGGAAGGACGACCCTTGAACCGTACTTATCACGAGCATAATCCTGCTGTTAAGGTTGAAGTTCTTGTGCAGGATCAAATGATGTATTACATGTGGGCGTTTAAGAACATGCCGTTTTTTGAGATGAAGCAACACGCGAGTCCGGACAGCAGTGCACAAAAAAGGCTGTTATTCACACTTGAGTCTTATGATGGACTAAAAATCCCGCAGGCTTCACCTCAGGCAAAGGCATCACCCCATGCACAGGAGACGCCACATGCTGGTGAATCACCACATGATCATGAATCTCATGATGAGAAAGAAGAATCTCCTCATGGAGGCACATCGCATTGAGCAGACCGGACGCAATATTTTACTCGATAGCATTTTATGCATACCTCACAGCATTTGCGAGTTTTATCCTCCATCTGGCAGTTAAGAAAGAATGGTTTGGACATTTAGGAACGGTATTTACTATCATCGGTATTACGCCTCACACAATCGCATTTTTCCTGCGCTGGGGAGCTCAGGGGCATGTCCCGCTTGTAAACATGTACGAGTATATGGGTTTGATGGCATGGATGGTAATGGTTGGGCTTTTGTACTACATTTTCCGCTATAAAAACCGTAGAATCGGTGTGTTTGTCTCCCCGATAGCAGTTGTTCTGCTTGTTGTCGCCAGCCTTCTGCCATCCGACGTTAACCGCCAGTTAATGCCGGCACTGCAGTCAACCTGGCTGGCTATTCACGTATCAATGGCAGCCCTCGGCTCAGGCGCATTCCTGATTTCATTTGCAGCCAGCGCATTATTCCTGCTCAGTGTTGACGACAAATCATCAAATAACTCTGAAACACCAAGGGTGAACTGGGGTGCATTCCTCCTCTTCTGGATTGTCATTCCAGTTTTCATGGGTATTGTCATCCCGCTGATAGGATTTTTCTCACTTGGAGGCAATGCTGAATTGAGTTCCGGTGCAAAAGTCACAATTTTCTCTATCAACTTAGGTGCAGAACCTTTATACTGGGGACGCTTTATCATCGGATTGGGAATGGGGATGATTCTAAGTGCATTCATCTGGCCTATTGCTCATGGAAAACTCGAGGCATTCAAGGGCAAGTTTCAATCGGGCTCACGATTTTTCATCGTACATGTTCTCGCAGTTCTAATCTCCGCCGTCATAGTAGGCTTCCTGAACAAAGGTGGTGTTATCAGCCTGACCCCGCGCAGCTATTTCAAGATATTCGAATTCTTTGGACCTGTATTGATCATTTCCTGGATAATGACCCCAATCATGTCAGCAATGTTACTCGGTACTGGAGAAAACTGGTGGCGCAGAATTGGAGTGTCAAGACCTGTATTCGAAGAACTATCAACATCAGCAGTAGCAGTAGGCTACCCTCTCTACACCATCGGCGCACTGTTCGCAGGCGCAATCTGGGCAGAGCAGGCATGGGGCACCTGGTGGAGCTGGGACCCGAAAGAAGTCGGCGCATTAATAATCTGGCTTTTCTACACAGGTTTCCTCCATGCAAGGCACAACCGTCAATGGCGCGGAGAACCGGCAGCTATCCTGATCGTTTTAGGAATGGTCATGCTATTCGTCAGTTTCTTCGGAAACTATTTCTTCGGTGGGATGCACTCGTTTGAGGTGACGTAGGGTTTTGGCGGGATCGTTTAATAAAGGGCACGCTTAATAGCGTGTCCTTTATTAGTTTTTGGAGTGCTCAAGCCATGCTTGAGCTTTATTTTGAATTCGAAGAAAATAAACTGTTGTTTAGAAAAACTCAAGCATGGCTTGAGTACTCCTCTACATTCCACACACACGGAGGCGTGTGCTACCGTATTAGCACCAATTTCTGCTTCTGAACCACCGATTCAAATTCCATTTCCAGACAATACACACCCGCAGGATAATCCGACAGATCAAACACTTTACTGAATCTTCCTGCATACCGGATAGATATTATCTCATGACTGATATTCCGTCCTTGAAGATTGTAGAGGTCTATTCTCAAGTTGCCTGGGTGATGGATGGAATATGAAACTGTTGTGCGTGAATTAAATGGATTTGGATAGCAACTTACAATATGCGCAGATATGTTTGACGTCAGAACATTAAGGACATAATTGGTCAAAAAGTTAAGGTGTGC
>CAYLYZ010000047.1:0-39997 GCA_964387885.1 uncultured bacterium
TACTTACAAAGAAAACGTTTTCAAAGAACTGTTCTTGGACAAGCTGGGAATGTTTAACCTACCTGACAGTGAGATCGGTAGAACAAGCATTCCTGCTTGTTATTCACGCAACGCGTGAATTAAAAATCAAGTGGTGTCAGGTGTACCTGTAAAACCTGTCACACGAGGGCGTGTGACAGCGCAGTTATTGATCTTCCTGCCTTTTCTCTCTAAGCCGTTTCATCTTCCTTTTTTCACCTCGCCCCTGATGATGCCCCGGACCAGGTCCGCGACCACGAAAATCTCCCATTTTCCGCATCATTCGCGGTACGAGTTCGCGTCGCGCATGAGGCGGAATGTGTTCATGTTTATCCATCATAAACCGAATCTGGCTTTCCTGGATCTTGAAATTAACCTCAGCGATAGAATCCCTGACGTTCTTAATCTGGACTGAATCCAGTTCATCAGAGGCAAATATCTCCGCCAGTCTCATCATCAGTTTTTGCTGTTCCTGCTTTAAGGGGAGTATTTCATCACGAATTTCTTTACCCTGACCGCGCATTCCCATCATCCGCCCTCCACGCTGGCGCATGAATTCACCCGAAGGAGCCGAACCATCAGTATAATACCCACCTGTCGGAATCCGGGTCTTCAGGAAAAACGCCACGCCGAGCGCAACGTTCAGCGTCCACGAAGCGATCAACAGCCCGACCAGTATCCGTGTCCGGTTCATGAATCCTCCTCGATAACAGAGTTAAACTCCGACATAAACGGATCGATCCCCTCATCGAGATCGACGATGATCTGCTCTAAAGCCGCAGTCGGACTGAGCTGGGTTGCCTGAGCATCAGAGATAGCAACTATCTGAAATCCAATAAACACCCCGGCAATAGACGCCACCAGCCCGTAAACGAGATCCCGTGGTCGAAACATCGAAGCTCCGGTACCTTTCTTCCGAATCCGGTGCATAACCTTAGCCGAAATAAACGCAGCCCCCGGATATTCCATCCGCTCCATCCCGGCACGAATCTCAAGTTCACTTTCAAGCACCTCCTTACACAGAGTGCACTCATCGGCATGTCGTTCCCAGACAGCCCTGACCTCGTCACCTTCGGGCAGCTCCAGTAGGGACTGGATTTGGTCTTGCCATTCGGTACAGCCGTGTGTGTTTGATCTTTGGTTTGTCATGGTTTTTTGGGGAAAATCCGTTAGATTTTTTGGCTTCTGATATTGTAACACATTAAGATTGGAAATCACGCGGTTGGTCTGAATGGGAAAACAAAAATGTCTTGGTGAACTATTGAAAAATGTGGTTAAGGGCTTGATATAAACAAATTTCCGGTTATGTTGTCAATGATGCATTTATCCTTTCTGCCAAGAGTGAGACTGTCACGGAAGAATTCCTTTCTTGGGCAGGGGGAGAACGGGTTACGTTGGCAATAGTATTCACCGATGTCGTTGGATCAACAGCTCTCGAAGAGGATATTAAAGGGGCAGCAATGAATGAAGTTCGACGTGCGCACTTTACTCAAAGCCGAAAGTTAATCAATAAGTTTGAAGGCAAGGAAGTTAAAATCATTGGTGACAGTTTTATGACCGCGTTCAAATCTGTGGATAAGGCTTTGGATTATGCAATTTCATTAAAGAAAGACACAGGTCACTCAGAGGTTAAAATACGGGCAGGTATTCACATCGGACCGATGCAGATAGAAGAAGGTGATGTGTTCGGAGGAACTGTCAATTTTGCGGCACGAGTTGTTGGAGCAATCGAGGATGACGAAATCTGGATAAGCCAACGCGCAAAAGAAGATATTGATCAATTGGGAACTCCTCGACATAAAAAGTTGAAGTGGGGAAAGCAGGAAAACACCGAAATGAAGGGTTTCAAAAAGGTGTATACTCTTTGGGCGTTGAAGAACTCTGGATAGCAGTGCCGTTGGGGCGCACGGCCGTGCGCCCTTACTATATTCTCTGGATTCTGTTCTTCTGCGATTCACAGCGGAGTGATGAGCCGCGTTCGCGGGAATGACAATTCCCTACAAGAACTGAATATTTCAAAGAACTCAAGGGCACCTGATACCACTCGACACTGACATCCCCCCCCGAGCGGGGGGGGAGAGACCGGAAGGGCAATCAAAAAATCACTTTCTTTTTCTGCTTGTGATACTTGGCGAGTTTCTTTCCAAAGTTTTTGTCGAGAATTGCCCGTTCACGTTTGCGTCTTTCCATGAACTTGATCTCTTTGCCCATCTTGCGGTAGTTGTTCAACCGTTTTTCCTCAAGCTCACCGTCTTCAATAGCCTGCCAGACAGCGCATCCGGGCTCGGAGATGTGCTTGCAATCGCGGAAACGGCAGTTTTCTGCGAGCTCTTCAATGTCGCCAAATGCGTTCGCCAGGTCTTCATCATCCGCCCAGAGCTGGATCTCGCGCATTCCGGGGGTGTCGATAACGATTCCGCCTGATGGCAGAACGACCAACTCACGCCATGTCGTTGTATGCCTGCCTTGACTGACATGTTCGCTTGTGTGTTTCACTAGCAAGCGTTCTTCACCGAGCAGTCGGTTGATGATTGTTGACTTTCCCGTTCCGGAGGAGCCAACCATCGTAACGGTTCTGCCTTCGGTTATGTACTGCTCGATCTGGCTGAAGTCATCGTCACAGACAGCACTCATTGTTATCACCGGGACGTCACCGGCAATATTCTCAACCTCATCGACTCGCTCTTCGGTTTCATCGCAGAGGTCTGATTTGTTAAGAACGATGACCATTTCAGCGCCGCTCTTGTTTATCAATGTCAGGTACCGTTCGATACGTCGCAAGTTAAAATTCCTGTCAAGACCGACAACGACAAAAACTATATCGACGTTTGCAGCCACAACCTGAGCTTCAGTTTCGGCTCCGGCTGCCTTGCGGGTAAAGTTACTTTTTCGGGGCAACAGTTTGTGTATAATCGCTTTGTTTTCATCGTCGATTACGTTCACGACAACCCAGTCACCAACAGTCGGAAAATCTTCAGACGTTTCAACAAAGAAGCTGAACGCACCCGATACCTGTGCTGTTAAGTTGCCCTTTTCACATATTACATCATAGCTGAGTTTATTCTGACGGACGACCCTTGCGGGTATTAAATCCTGTCCTCCGCCAAATCCTATGAATTCCTGCTGAAAAAACGAATTCCATCCTAATTGCGTAAGGTTCATTTTCTTAATAGCCTCTAAAATCTTTTCTCAGTGTAATCTGCCTGTTTTTTGTCAGGCGAGGACGCCTGACCACACTCTTACTCGTCTGGGAATCCGGACATTCCTGTCCGGGAAGACACAAACTGCGTTGGCACACGCCCCCGTGTGCCAATAAGGTCAACGATTCATCCGACGAGGGCGTCTGCAAGCGCGAAACATTTTCAGCCTTCAGCTGAATTTGCGAACAGGAATGTCCGCACTCCCAGATTGAGTATGGAATCTTATAACATTTCTTGAAATAAATGCGTTTTAGATCGTGTGGCATGGGCTACTTGTTGCCCATGTTTCTTTACAGAGTAATTCTTAAACATGTTTAGTATCAATGTTCATTAAACTCTTACGAATAATGATACCCGGGCAATAAATAGCCCGGGCCATACAAACACTTTGCATTACTTACAGGAAACGCTATAACAGGCACTTCAAATCTCTCTTAATCCTACAAAAACGTCTTCACAGGGGATACAAAACGAAAAAACCCTCCGGCGAACGAGCACGGAAGGCGGAAAAGATGCATAAATGTTATGCATGGAGAAATCCGATAATACTATTCCATATCACTCACCTGTGATAAAAACATCATACCAATTCTGTCCAAGCTATCTGCCACAATCGGCTTAGCCTGGCGCAATCCTATTTGAATGTGAGTCATAAACCTTAAATCCTCCATGTTTTAGTGTTGCACCTGAATCCTAATATAACATTGAAGCAGTAGATTGTCAAGTGTTTATGGTTGTACTTTGAATTATCCATTAAAGGTAACTAATGAGCGCTTAACATTTTACTTTCAGAATCCGGAATAAGTATTTGCAGTGAAGTTCTGCAATTCCTCGAGTCGTTTGAGAAATTACTTAAACTGTCTCCGCCCGTCTATCCCAATCTCTTCTATCCTGAGAACGTATTCTACTCACCTTTGTATTAAGTTCACGCAGTCGGGCGGACATTCTCTGAACTATATGGAATGCGAGGGTAGGATCCTCCTGAACTCTATTCATGAGGGTACTCTTATCAACAGTCAGTACTCTGGTTTCCCCTTTGGCTCTGACGGTGGATGACCTTAATCCGCGCTCGAAAAGTGCCATTTCTCCGAAGAAATCGCCTGTAAAAAGTTCGGCAATACGAATATCCTTGCCATCCTTATGTTGTATGATTTCAACCGATCCTGATTGAATCACAAACATATTATTGCCATTTTCACCCTGTTGGACAATGTTTTCACCTGGTTGGTATATTTTACCAAGTGCAGCCTGATTGCTGTTTATTTCACTTGCCACAGTTTTGTTTTTGCCTGGGAGCAAACTGCACAATAGATCCCAGCCTAATGTCAAAATAAATGGTATGTTCATTGCTCTTAAAATAATATCTCTGTATGAAGAACTTCCCGTGAATGTATCCCAAAGAATGGTACTCATTCGTCTTTCTCGGCCTTCCATCACCTGCTCTCTTGCTACCATTCGTAAAATTGCTCTCTTTGTGAAACTCGTTTTTTGAACAATTTTTGTGCCTGTAAAAATCAGTTTTCCGATTGAATTATCATAATCGATCTTCTGGCAAACCGACCAGTAATGCTCTTCGAAATCCTCTTTCGATATTCCCTGAAAAATGGCTGTAGTAGCTGCTGCTTTAGCAGCAAGAAATGCTGCGCCAATGCCATTTTTGTATAGTTTTGTAGTCGCACAGTCACCAACAAGCACAAGCCTGTCACCGAAAGGCTGTATTGCTGTGGCGACGTTAATCTTCGGGAAACACTGACATTGATAATCCTGGGTGTCAATCAGACCTTCAGGGAAGCAGTTTTTTACTTCAGGGTTTTGCAGAAATTGCTGTACTAATTCTTTGTCGATATCGGAGCCCAGAAGAACAAGTGTAACAAAGTCACCTTTTGGAATTATTGCCGCAAACTCGAGACGAGGGATATTGAGTAAAAACACATGCATCGAGTTCCCAAAGTACTTCTGTACATTTTCTTTATTGAGCAAGAACTCGCAGATAAACGTCTTCGATGTTTCCGGTTGATTATACCCAAATTCTAAAGATCCGAATATTTTGAGTGAGGCGGGATTTAATCCTACAGCACCGACAACAAGATCGTAGGTCTCGACAGTGCCATTTTTTGTCGTAATTTGTGGTAAATCTGCATCAAATGAGACACTCTTCACCAACTCCCTAACAACCCTGGCTCCTTTTTCGATAGTTAGTTCAAGTAGAAAGTTATCAAAACTCCGCCATTCAGTCGAACTTGATCCTAATGGTCCGGCTCCCCTGAACATGGCTGCAATTCTCTTCTCTTGTAAGGGTGTTTCTATCCTGATGCCTCCCACATCGGTATGGAGAGTGTAAGAATCAATGCCCCTGCGGACAACGTTTGTCGGAATTGTAATACCTTCAGCTGAAAGATGCTGAACCAAAGACTCTGAAACAATACCACCGCAACGGTTACATCCTTTTGGTCCACATGTCAGGAAGTCCTGTTTCTCGAAAATGTCGATATTAATTTCGATCCCTACTCTTTCAGCAAGATCAAGCAGGAAATATGCCATGAACGCACCGGCTGGGCCCCCACCGATGATGCCTATCCGTGACCCATCAACCAATTTCAGATTTGGATTAGTTTTAAATAATTTTTTTTGATGTGTTTGATTAAACACCTTTGTGTTCCTTTTTACGGAAAACCACACTAAATCATATCGGAAAGCGAGTATGATATCTCCTGCAAACTTGAGCACACTCAGAGTGGATGGAAGTCACTTTAATTTACAGCATTATTCAGATACAAACTCACTTCAAGGTAACGCTTTACAAGAAATGCGGATTTCACATGACAAAGGATATGTAGTTCGCGTTACTGCAATATGAAATATAAGCAAGCTTTATTATAAAATGCAATACTTGTGTAAATATAAATATAATTCGCCAGGTGAGCTTCAATTTATTCCTCAGCAACCTTCTGTGCTTTAATCGATATTTGGCTTAGAGTTTTTTTCTTAAGAAAATGGTTTGATATTTTAAAAATAACTCCGTGCTCTCTCGTGTAGTGGAAAATATCTTTTAAGGATTTATGGGCGGAAACCGAATCAAATAATACACGTGCAACCTCTTCATCAGACTCTGCCAGTTCTATAAGTGAGTCCATTAAGTTGTGGTCTGCCATTTTTTTGGTCAGGAATCTAAGACCTTTGCCATAAGGCAAATCATCAATAAAGTCAGCGCATAATCGGACGTATTGATTAAAGGATCCCTTTGATATTCCGTGCTTCATTGCAACTTTTGCCGCTCGTATTCCGGTGATAATCCCAGCATTAACACCCTTCCCCTTAAATGGTCTTACCAATCCGGCAGCATCACCGACTGCAACAAACCTGTCTGAATAATATCTCTCGGCTATGCCAATTGGAAACCTTCCCTTGTAATAATCAAGGTTTTCAGGATGCCATTGGTTAACCGGAGGAAGCACCTTTTTCACTTCTTCCATATTCAGAAAATGGTCCATGTAGTTGGTAGTTATTCCGTAGCCGGCAATATTTATTGTGAGGTGATCTGATTTTGGAGTTACTGCTCCGAATTCAATACCTTTAACCGGTGGCACAAATGCGTGTATGTAATCCCCAAAATCATCAATAAATTCGGGTTCAGGATGGATTTTGGTTAAAATAGAATCAAGGTATGGAGGTTGTCGGTAATCTACATCCCTTAAAAAAATCGCACTGGCACCCTCATCCAATCCGAATGCTCCCACAACCAGATCTGCTTTCAGGTTTCCACCGTCTGAATAAATTCGAGCGCAATTATTGTGAATTTCAATTCCTGTGACTCTCGCAGACATTACTTCCGCGCCGTGCTTTCTTGCTTCATTCAGAAGATATTCATCAAAATTTACACGGTGCATTGCATGAGATAAGCAGTTTTCCTCTTTTAGTTGGATTGATCTGTTATTTCCGTGAAGTATGTAACCCTCAATATTCCTTTGTATTAATTCATAGGGAAAGTCGACATTCAGGTCATCCTTCAGCAATTCAGCTATCGGAGGAGATAGAACTCCTGCACATTGATTGTGATGAGTGGATTTCTTAAAGACTTTGCCTTCGAAAATAATCACCTTAAGGCGAATATTTCTTTTCTCTGCCTCCTGAAGAAATGTCATTGCACAGCCGGAACCACTCGGTCCGCCACCTACAATGACGACCACACTATCATTCCCAAGCGGTCCTAATGAATCCTTTCCAACATCAACCAAGAATTACCTCATTTGTTCATATTACATTTTTTTGCCAACATGCAATCCGAAAGTTAGGAATAAGTTTCGTAATATACAAGTACAAATCAGAATCTCCTGTGCCTGAATTTCATCACCTTACTGAACAGTTCAAAATCCTCAACTTTAATAATTAGTGTATCGAACAATCTGCTCCTTGATTCACGGTGGAAAGCGATCCAAAACAGAACAGCCGTGATCAGATGGGTAGCAGAAGCCGCTAATGCAGCACCCATAACACCAAAGGACGGGATTAACGACAGGTTTGCTACGATATTTATAAACAACACTAAAAATGAAATCTTCATTGCATATTTCGGCAAACCTCTCCCACCAAGATCACCGGCAAGTATCTTCACCAGACTAAGGGCAATTGCTCCCGGAAGCAATGCCACAACAATCGGGTATGATGGTACAAAAGCTTCACCATAAACAATTCGAATTGCGAACTCTCCGAAGATAATAATAATAATCCCAATCACTATCGAGATAAAGAGGGTAATGCGACAGAGTACAGGCGTTAATGCATCACCAGCTTGATTATCACGCCATGAGATGTAAGGACCTATCACCTGTGCAATTGCTGTAGGGAAAAAGGCAAGCAGCATTATAATTTGCACGGCATTTGAATAATAACCTACAGCTGCTTCATTAATGAAGAAAAATATCAGCAGCCAATCTAATCTTGTTTTCAGAAATGTTGTCAGATTTGCGATATGAGATTGTAAACTGAACTTCATCATCGATCTCAATACCTTAAAATCGACTCTGAGTTTATACTGATTCCCGGAATATGCTGTCCATGCCGAGATGAGCGACATTCCGATTACAACCAATGCCCAACTGCCAACAGCATACCTGACTGTTAAACTCCCAATGAATACAGGAACTGCCAGAAAACACAGAAACAGGAAATCTCTCGAAGCCAATAACAGGCTGTATTGTTTGATCCTGTCCTGTCCTTTAACCGTTGCGTTTGAGTATTCCAGAAGGAGGAGAGATGGGAGGCATAAAACCGTCAATTTTACAAGCATCAGATCAAGATCGGGATAGAATCTTGGCAGAATTGTATCTGCAGTCAGCAAAAATGCTAAAGTAACTGCTCCGCCCCAAAGGAGAGTTATAACAATATTATTACCGATAATACCAGATCTTGCTTCAGGATAGCGTCCTGTAAAGTGAGAATTTGCAGAACTCAGACTGCCATGACAGAAGTGGAAGGTCATGTTCACAATCAACACAACGATCGAGTATACACCTTTGCCAATGGGACCTAACATCCTTGAAAGGATTACAGACGCCAAAAATGCGAGTGCAAAAACACCAATCTGTCCGCCGAAAGATGCGGTGAGTTTACTCAGCATCGACTCATCATTTCCGTGTGCTGTGTCTTTATTCTGAATTGCTGACAAGACTTTCTGGTTTTTTGTTTAACACTGTCTCTTACGAAAACATCACGCAATTGTTCCCGACACCTTAAGATTGTACAAATAGAATAGGTGAGTCAATCAGTCATATCAACAAAGAAAAGCATGTTTTTGATCCATAGTTAAAACAACTGCATAGAAATCTCTGTATAAAGTGAGTTTACTTGCCAGAATAAATGCAAGGGATTATATTCTTAGGGGAAGATCACAGATCTTCACCATCAGACATTTTCTTAACTCCGGAGAACAAAATCGGTTTGAAAAGTAACGAGATAATTACGAAAGGACAAGTCATCCGTGATCTAAAAAACCTCGGTCTGAAGAAGGGTGATTTTTTACTTATCAACTGTTCTCTTGGTGAAATTGGATGGGTAGAAGGAGGAGTAGAGGCCTTATTAGATGCAATACTGGAATCTGTCGGACCTGATGGGAGTATCCTTGTTTATTCATTTACACCTCTATATCGTCTTCCTCTGAAACAGAGCAAAAAGCCGAAGATGTTTGATCCGGGGGTCTCTCCTCGAGCCGGTAAATTTGTTGACATTATGATGCAACATCCCGGCGCAATACGCAGCACACATCCGTCTTGCTCTTACGTTGGGATTGGAAATGGAGCAGAAAAAATCCTTGAGCATCACAATCCATCAAGTTTTGCATATCAGCCATCGCATGAGTTGGCAAAGCTCAGCAATGGAAAGCAGCTCAAAATTGGAACTCTACAGAAACTGCCAGGAATGGCAACAATCCACCTATCACAAAACTTACTGAATTTTAATAATCGAGCATTAGGCAGGTATGGAGTGCGCTACAGAGACGAAAATGGTGAAATGAAGCTGTATAAACGAAATTATGTTGGTGGATGCAGTGCCGGTTTTGGCAAATTTTATGAACTATATCGAAACGACGGAGTTGCTTCAGAGGGGAAAGTCGGCAATGCTGATACCATGCTCGTAAACTTGAAGCAAAGTTTAGAGATTGACATGGAACAACTCACTCATGATCCTAAGTTTTTTTTCTGTGACGATCCACTCTGTTACAGTTGCCGAGTCACATGGGATTTTTCACCCGAATCCCCCTTATACTTCAAACTCAAGCTTAATGCAACGAAATTATTTCCTCGGCTGAAACGCTTTCTCCGGTAAATTATGGCTGTTAGTGTTGTCGTTGCGAACGCAGTGAAGCAATCTCCTAATCCTCAAATATAAAAACAGATCGCTTCGTCATTTCATTCCTCGCGAAGACGTTAATAGGTCATAGCCTTTGGGAAATGCTTAATTAGTTACTCTTTTATTACCTCCATTCCACATAATTTGCTGAGCGCTCGGTGACTTTTTTAATGTATGACCGGGTTTCTTCGTACGGAAGATCCCTGATCAACCTTGAATAAAGTTGTTCCGGAGTCATCGAGTTTATCTTTGGGATCGCTTTGCTGAGTTTTGTTTTTCCGGAAATTGCGCGCGAGACATTTCCGGGCCCTGTGTTGTAAGCACAGATTATGCAGTAAAGCGCATTTTGACTATCGCTCACATTTTTGAACTCGTTTGTCCGCATTTTTCTCAGGTATCCTGTTCCAAGCTCGATGTTATTCCTCGGTTTGTAGAGATATCGTGGACTTGGTTTCACGTTTTTGTTATGGACAAATTTGTTTGCATCTAATCCTCCCGAACTCGGGACGAGTTGCATTAATCCATAAGCAGGTGCATGAGATTTAGCTTTTGGGTTAAAATATGATTCAGTGTGGATCAGCGCCATGATCATTGCTATATCAAGTTTGTACTTAGCACAGAATTCCCTTGCAGTTGGCAGGAATCGTTCTGCGCGCACTCTCAGATGGTCAGGAACCATTGGGATTTTCACCGATATCTTCAACCTTTCCACACCATCCTTTCCAATGAAGGACTTATCTTTGAGTTTTGCTTCTGAGGCTTTTTTCCTGCTGAAATCCTTTATATTGATTTTATTTACGAGCTGACCAGTCTTGGTTTTCAGGAGGTTTGTCACGACAGAAACACCCTTTGACACATTCGCAGTAGCTTTCGATATCGCTGTTTCTGTATCGAGGATCTTCTTGTCTATCTTCTGAGTTGCATCAGGAGCTGTTGGCTTCAATTTTTCAAATTCAACTATTCTTTTCCTTAATAATTCTCTCATGCCAGATACAGTATGTTCTCCGGATTCGTCGCCAACCTCCACCAGTTCTTCAATATGAGTTGCAATTTTTTCCTGTGCCTTTATAATTGCGTCAGGATCAGCAGCGTCGACAACAGCTTCAACCTCAATGAAGCCCTTCTCGAAATCTACCCTGGCTCTTGAGTCCTTTCCGGAACCATACGTTACCCATTCCTTTTGCGTTGATTCCTGGAATTCACGCCATTTCTTCTCAACATCAGCCTTATACGCATTAAAAGCAGCTTCTTCAGCTCTGGTAAATTCATCGAAAGCCTGCATATCGGCTCTTGCCCACTCCTCAAAACTCGCCTGAGACACGGCAGTACCAACTAAAACAAAAAGCACCAAAATGATGGCAAATGAGGTTGATAAATTCTTTTTCATGGTCGAAATCTCCAAAAAGCAACAAGAATCTTGCATTGAATATCTACTTTATTGTAATTCCGGATTGTGATTATATCAAGGATTCAATACATAAATGTCGTAAAATACATCCAAATAAGAACAATCCATTAATTCTACGGCAATCGGTTGAATTATTACACCATGTATGTTATAATAACAGGCAGGATGTGCGCAGGATTCTGTACGACAAAATTGTGTAGGGGCGAATAATCATTCGCCCTTAAGCTTGAAGGATTTTTGTGGCAGCGAATAATCATTCGCCCATCCGCCACATCCCGAATATGAGAAAAAAAACAGCCTCAGCAACCATACAAGAGGTTTGAATGTCTACATCACGCGAAAGCTGGCCAACCAGAACCGGATTTATCCTCGCGGCAGTCGGATCAGCAATTGGACTCGGAAACGTATGGCGTTTTCCATATATCGCTTACGAAAACGGGGGTGGAGCCTTCCTGATCCCCTACTTTTTCGCACTTTTCACATGTGGTTTCCCGCTGCTCATCGTTGAGTTTGCTATGGGTAAAAAATCCGGGGGAGGAGCTCCTCAGGGTTTCGCATCTCTACGGAAATTTATGGCATGGGCTGGATGGCTCGGCTGCCTGCTGGCGTTTACGATTGTAACCTACTACTGCGCGATTATGGCATGGTCATGGGATTACATCTGGTACTCGCTGAAATTGGCGTGGGGGACTAATGCCGAATCCTTCTTTTTTGAACATGTCCTGAACCTGTCGGATGGTCCCGGATCGCTCGGCGGTATACAGTCCCATATCTTCATCGGCATGATATTGACCTGGCTTGCGATTATCGCTATCCTGTGGAAGGGGGTCAGTGCAGTCAGCAAAGTAGTAATGATTACAGTACCACTGCCAGTTCTACTGCTGGTAATCCTCGCTATTCGAGGTCTGACATTGCCGGGTGCAGTTGATGGTATGGCATATTACCTCACCCCGGATTATTCAAAGCTTCTTGACCCACGAGTCTGGCTCGCAGCCTACGGACAAATCCTGTTCTCGCTTTCGCTCGGTATGGCAGTAATGATCGCCTATGCGAGTTATCTCGCTAAAAAGGACGACATTACAAACAATGCTTTCATGACCGGTTTCATAAACTGCGGATTCAGTTTCTTCGCCGGTTTCGCGGTCTTTTCAGCACTCGGTTTCCTGGCGCATCAGATGGGCGTGCCGGTTGCAGACGTCGTGAAGTCAGGTCCGAGCCTTGCGTTTGTGACCTACCCGACGATCATTTCGCAGCTACCGTTCTGGGCGCCGTTCTTCGGTGTGATTTTCTTCGTGATGCTGTTGACTCTGGGGATAGACTCGGCGTTCGCATTAGTTGAGGGCTTCGCGACGCCGTTGAAAGACGCCACCGGGATGAAGCACACAAAAGTCATATTGTGGCTCTGCGTGATAGGTTTTGCCATCGGCATACTCTTCACAACCCGTGGCGGTTTCCACTGGTTAGACATCGTCGATAGGTATTGTTCCGACTTCGGACTGGTCTCGGTTGCACTTGCCGAGTGTATAGTAGTCGGCTGGATTTTCGGTGCATCAAAACTCAGAAAAGAGATCAACAAAACATCAGAAATCAAACTCGGAGCATGGTGGGATTATTGTATTATCATAATCACACCGTTAATTCTTGGATATTTCCTGATAGCATCACTGATAAAAGAGTTCATATCCGAGCCTTACGGCGGATACCCGTTATGGGCAAACGCCATCGGTGGCTGGGGAATGATCATAGTCCTGATCCTGATCTCGATATGGATGGGAAAAAAGTTTATAAATAAGGGGGAAGAATAATGCCAGTTTCAGCATGGGTAATGCTAATCTTCGGATGTGTGTTTTTGTACGGGGGGTTTTTGTGGTGTCTGAAGATTGCTTTGAAGGCGCGGGAGAAGGAAGAGTAGAAAAACCTCCTCTACGGGAGGTTGGATGACTTAAAATCGTTCCGAGCGAAGCGAAACGAAGCAATCTCAGTGTATACATGATATAAAGAGATTGCTTCGTCATTTGTTCCTCGCAGAAATTCCATTTTAACAGATCAGTCAATCATTTCATCCAGGGATGTAAGGTGAAGTCTAAGCTTGTTCTGATACATATCTTGAATATTTATTTGTACATCTTAAATCATTGTTTTATATTCACTACTTGATCAAGCAATTTTAGTTTTTCGTCTATCTCTCCCTTTATTTCGAGTTCATCTTCCTTGTTTTTCAACTCCTGAAGACCTCGTCTAAGTGTTGCTATATCGTATGGATCGGTACTCCATTCAATTCCTGCGTGGGTCATTCGTTTTGTCCAGTCAGATTCAGAAAGTTCAACAGAAAAAATTCCTCCAAATGGTCTTTCCGTAAATGATTTCCTGGCATTACCTAATAGTCGCAGTCCGTGCATAGTACCTGGGAGGCAGACACCTGCAACCAAAATGCTAATAAACCTGCCGTTTTCTGAGCTTGCATATGGATTCCGTGCAACTGTAACTGTTCCATAGTCTTTGTCGTGCGGTATTCTTTCACCTCTTCGGAAGAAGTCGTATGTAGGATCAAGAAAACCTCCTTTGCGGTACTCATTCATATAAAAACCCAGGCTATCACGGTTTCGAGCATCCGTGGCAAAGTTAACTAGCTCCCCTCTTCTGTTACCTATTTCATCTATCTCATAGCTCATTTTTTTATACTGGCTTTTCGCAGCCTGAGAAATCGAAAAGGGGAACAAGGCTGTTTCATTCACTAGTCTGGTAAATAAATTCGCAGCAGGAGATCCAATTACCAATAAGTTAGTTTTTCCATAGTTTTCTTTAAGATACGTCAAATCAGCTTGTCGAAAAACTTTATCCGAGATTATCTCGGTACCACGAGGAAGGCCAAGTGCTAAAAGCCATCGAAGCTCTGCTGGAGAGGCTGATAGAGCAAACACATCTCCTGAGGTCTTTGGTGTTGTTTCTCTGCGATCCCCAACAACAATTGTTAATGGAAGAAACTGATATGGAAAAGATACGAGAGTATGGTTATTTCTCGTTTTCATTACCGGGAAGGTGATTCGTTCGGTAATCGTACCATGTTGAATGGGTGTTTGATTTTTATTAAAGCGCTTTCGTGTTCGATTTGGAACCTGTTCTTGCAAGTATTGTTGAATCTTATCAAGGCTTATTTGTTCTGAGAATTCTCCCATAACCTGCCCTGAAAGTACTTCTACTAAGCACTCGGTGAATACTCCATGTCCGGTTTGTTCATCTTCGAATGCTGGTTGATACTCAGACGAGGCAGCAAAAATTATCGTTCCCTCCCCAGCAATTTTTGGAAGAATCTTTTGTTCAGGTAATTCTACTCGCTCATTTGGGATTCTATACGAACGACAATTTGCCATGGAACCACTATAACACGAATCAAAGAAAAATACAACTCTCTTACATGGGATGCACTCAAAAATCCGACCAATATCTTCCATGGGGATCCCTGTAGCCATTAGAGATTCACGGTACGCATCATGAGGTAAGAGACATGGGATTGTTTCTGGATCTTTGTCTCGTCGAGGAATGGAGATGCGAGATCCATGACCAGCGAAAAATACAATCGCGGTATCTTCTGGATTAACAACTTCAGTCAATTCCCACAAAGCAGTTCGTATAGCTGTATTGGTTGCTTGTGAATCTAATAGAAGGTTCACCTTTGCGTCAATACCCGCAAAAAGTTCAGCTAGGTCTTGTGCATCGTTTGAGCAACATTGAAGTGCCGTAATATTAGGATCTTGATATTCATTTATTCCGATGAATACTCCAAATATCCTTGACATAATTCAGCCTCCTTCGTCTAATATTCATAATTATGAATTTTCCTGTATAACAAGATATATTATAAACAATTAATTCGCAAATGAAAATTAGAATTTAACAAACCCGTGTTTAGTTTACATTTAAATCAATTGATTGGTTGAAAATTCTCGATTTGAAGAGAAGTAATCAACATGTGGTTGTACCTTGAAATTGCAGACTACTTGATATTCTTGTTAATCTATAAGTTAAACTCAGTGACATAAATACGCATGAGATATTAGTTCTTTAAATGAGGAATAATCTGAACTTTTTAATACAAGTGTTGTGAAAATATATTGGGTATATAGTGCCCGATTAAGGATCGTCGAAAGATCAAACACATCATTAGGATTAATTCTCAAAAAACATATTGCCATTATAGTTTGGTCATGGCTTTTTACACTGAAATAGGCCAAAAGTTTAGACTGAATAATTCCTAATTCTTCTTTGGACAATAGCATTAGCAACACTCCCAGACAGTACCTAATCCAAAGATCACCAATAGAGGTGTATGGAAAAGATTAGAAAATATTGTTGGACCAACTGATAGCTGAACAGTGTATGCGCAAGAGTGCATCCATTTGAATATTAATTATGTGTTCGACCTTCTTTCAGCTCTTACTAATAACCAATAAGAGCAATTACGCAGCATCATTTGGTCGTAGGTATATTCGATTATCCTGTTATCGAAAAAATCTACCAGCATGACCTTTCAATGAATCAGCGTTTTTGTTTTCACTAAAAAATCCGATCCAACGTCCTTCTCTCAGCAATAACTAACTGCCTTAAAACATCTTCGTGATCATGTAGGCTGTCTTTGTAGATTTCAGTGTAGTCTTCAAGCATGTCCATGATGGTAATGGTATTGTCGGTTACCTTCTAGACAATCGCTTTAAAGAGTTTACTCTTTACACCCAGTAAGTAGCTCGGTTTTCCGAATCCCGGAATTACATTAGTAGAGAGATCCAGGCTCCGGAGAACATCCGGGCTGCAGTTTTATCTGCATAAGAAACAGATAAAACAAAGATTCATTATACTATTTCATAAAAATCTTTTTTTGTTTTATTGATTACCTCTCTTCTGCCTGTTGTGCTTTTCCTGCTGTTTTTCAGCCTTTTTATTCTGCTTGCCTTTCTTCTGCTTCTGTGCTTTTGCCTTATCCTTCTTGCCGCCTTTGTCTCCCATTGGTCGGTCCTTTTTTTTTATTTGAGAAGAACTCCGACTCCGGATAAAGCCGTAGTAATTTCTCATTTTCAATATTTTTTGAAATTTACAATAACTTATCATTTATAACAAGCTCAAAGATACTTTGAAACATTATTTTTCTAACTTCACCTTCATTTTCTTGTGCTGATATTGGTTTTTTGGGTGGTTAGACGTATCTACAGGCAAGAAACACTTAAGTATTGGCTTGTTGAATTTGATGCTATGCTGTTTTTTTGGAATTTCCCGAGATGTAAGAATACGGACAATGTCAAAAGGCAGACGAGGGCGTCTGCCAGCACGGTTTTACCTGTCAATCAGCAGGATTGTTATTCACTCAAAAATCCGGTCCAGCGTCTTTCTTTCAGCAATAACCAACTGTTTAAGGACTTCTTCGAGGTCGTGGGGGTGGTCTTTGTGTATTTCCGAATATACTTTACGCATGTCCTTGATGGTGATGGTGTCGTCATCTACTTCTTCGACTATGGACATGATCAGCGTTTTCATCTCTTTTAAGTTCTCGCGCCAATGGTGCATCTGCAGGAATTCCTGTACCGGCTGCGAAATTCTGATCCGGATGTTGGTGAAGTCTTCTACGGCTTTTTTGATGAATAGATATGCCAGGAGTAAAATGTCTTCCGGCCGCTCGGAAAGGGATGGGATGTGGATGTGGTCTGTGAAAAACTCACCAAGACTTTTATCAAGAAATGGTGAGTATTCGTTGTAGTCTGAAACTGTTTCAACAATCCCGATTATTCTAATAGGTTTGTCATCCGAGCCGGAATCAGTTCTATCGAGTGTAAAGTCGTTCAGTAATTCCAAAAGGTCATGCTGCTGATCCTTACTCAGGGTCGCAATGCTCTCCAGTATAAGCGTGCTGCATTTCATCGACTCAAGAGATTCTCTGAAATTATCGCGGCGTAAAACACCGTCTTCTTTCAGGTCAAATTCTCCCGTCTCAAGGAATTTTGAGATTCCATCTGATTTCAGATGGATATATATACTGTCAGGCTTGGATTGAGTATGGTGAATTATCCTTGCAACAAAACGTTTTCCGGTATGGGCTTCTCCGGTCAGGATGACTGAGTTTCTAACATCCTTCAATTTATTAATGCTTTTAACGACATCTTTCATCGGAGAACTTGCAGCGATAAGATTCTCTATTTTTTCAGCTTCCAATTGCTGCCTCGTGTGCCGGTTATACAGATCTCGCAACTCGATCAGCTCAATAACATCTTTTATTATTGTGTTAAGGTCATTAAGCTTAAAAGGTTTACGCAAATAGGCATGCGCTCCCCAGCTGAAAGACTTTGAAGCCGTAGGAACAGACGCAAAGCCGGTTATAATCACAACTTCGCAATCCGGCTGCTTCTGCTTAATCTCCCTGAGCAGTTCGTTGCCATCCAATCCGGGAAGGAATAGATCCAACAGCACAAGGTCGAATGTAATGTTATCGATTGCCAACTGAGCTTGCGAACCGTTGGCCGCCAACTCAAATTCATAGCCTTCTAAAAGCAGAAAATCGACCAGAGTTTTTCGAATGCCGGGATCGTCATCAACGACCAGAATTTTCAGCGTTCTTTGTTTATGTGTTTCAGAATTACCCATGATTCAATTTAATCAATTGTCAAATGGTGGTTTGTGTTTTAAATCAATTGGTATTTTATTGTTGACAGAATTGGAACGACGTGTTTCACAAGAGTTAAATATTTCCAATTATTAATCTCCATTTAAGAGTGTTAAAAAACTGCTTGAGTTTACTTTCGATAACGATAAATTTTCGATAAATTGATAGTTTCAAAGAGCAAGGCAATTTAAACACCCCAATGAGTTCAAAATGTCGCAAACACCCCAGCATGACCCGTTAAAGCCAGGAACGCTTGAGGAAGCAATTTCTCAGACGATGAATGAAGAAGAATTTGAACGCGTTAAGGAAATTCTCGGTAGAGTCCCTAATGTCACAGAACTCGCGATCTTTGCGGTAATGTGGTCGGAACACTGTTCATATAAAAACTCGATACTGGAGCTGAAAAAGCTGCCGCGATCCGGTGGTTTACTGATGACCGAAGCAGGTGCTGAGAACGCCGGTTTAGTTGACATTGGGGATAAACTCGCAGTAGCATTCAAAATCGAGAGCCACAATCACCCTTCAGCGGTCGAACCCTTCCAGGGTGCTGCGACCGGAGTAGGCGGGATTCTCCGTGATGTTTTTACTATGGGAGCTCGACCTCTCGCTTCTCTTAATTCGCTTCGATTTGCCAGTTTGGATGATCCGCATAATCGGTTTTTATTAGACGGCGTTGTTCGGGGAATTGCACATTATGGAAACTGCTTTGGAGTTCCAACGGTTGCCGGTGAAATCTGTTTTGATGATCTTTACAAGGGTAATCCACTTGTTAATGCAATGGCTGTTGGCGTCGTTCATCATGACAAGATTGCAACTGCGAAAGCATCCGGAGTTGGCAATCCGGTGTTTTATGTCGGTTCACGTACGGGCAGAGACGGAACTCACGGTGCGACATTTGCTTCCGCTGAATTGTCTGAAGATAATGAATCCAAGCGGTCTGCGGTTCAGGTGGGAGATCCGTTCTCAGAGAAACTCCTGCTTGAAGCCACACTTGAACTTGCCGGTACGGAAGCTCTGGTCGCGATTCAGGACATGGGAGCTGCAGGTTTAACCTGCTCATCATGCGAGATGGCAGCAGCCGGTGGTGTCGGAATGGACTTAAATCTCGATCTCGTTCCATTGCGACAGGATGATATCGAACCCTGGGAAATTATGCTCTCGGAATCACAGGAACGGATGCTGTTGATCGGGAAAAAGGGCTTTGAAGAGGAGATTCTTCGAATCTTCCATAAATGGGACCTGGAGGTTTCCGAGATTGGTAAGGTCACAGATGATGGGATGATCCGCCTGCATCATCAGGGAAGAATTATCACTGAAGTACCGGCGTGGGATCTGGTGCTTGGAGGTGGTGCTCCGCAATATGCAAGAGAATCGAGACGTCCGGATGAACTCGACGAGTCTGCGGCTTTCGATCCGCTCTCTCTTCCTATTCCGGAAGATCATAATGATACTCTGCTCAAGCTGCTCGGAAATCCTGAGATTGCCTCAAAGGAATGGATTTATCAGCAATATGATCATTCCGTTCGTACAAACACTGCGATTGAACCCGGTCGCGGCGATGCTTCAGTTGTGCGTGTCGAAGGCTCGAAGAAAGGCATGTCGGTAAAAACCGATGGTAATGCCAGGTATACCCGGCTAGATCCGTTCATTGGTGGAACTCGCGCTGTTGCGGAAGCTGCTTTGAATGTTGCTTGTACAGGTGCGAAACCAGTTGCTATTACCAACTGCCTGAACTTTGGGAATCCCTACAAACCTGAAGTATTCTATTTCTTCAAGAACGCTGTAGCAGGAATGGGAGAAGCATGTCGAATTCTTGAAACTCCGGTTACAGGCGGGAATGTGTCCTTCCATAATGAAACTGATGGGCTACCGGTACTTCCGACGGTAGTAATCGGGATGCTTGGACTTCTCGACGATGCCTCTGTCAATCTGAGTTCCGGATTCAAATCGGAAGGGGATATAGTATACTTACTCGGTGATTCGGGTGGTGATGGTCTGGGTGGAAGTTCATACCTGAATTTCCTGCACAACACGATCTCGGGAAAGATAGAGCCAGTAGATTTCGATCAATTGCAGAAGCTTATCGACCTGCTGGTGGAATCTAACACACGGAAACTTGTTAAATCCGCGCACGATGTCTCAGATGGTGGACTAGCAGTTTGCCTCGCAGAGTGTTGCCTGATGGATCGTAGCGAAAAAATTGGTGTCACTGTTGACATCCCAAACGGCAAACATCTTGTTGCGCAATTGTTTGGTGAATCAGCTGGACGCGTAGTAGTTTCAGTAGATCCTCAGAGATCCAGTGAGTTCGAAAAAGCAGCATTTAAAATAGGTGTACCACTACAGAAAATTGGAAATGTTGGTGGCAACAAGTTAATATGGAAGGATGTTCTTGATTTAAGTATTGATGAGTTATTCACAACATATTTCGGTGCTATCCCTGAATTAATGGAATGAGTTGATAATCCGAACATAAATACATATATTGGACATCTGACTTTTCTTCGCGCCCGTAGCTCAGCTGGATAGAGCGCATGCCTCCGGAGCATGAGGTCGCGCGTTCGAATCGCGCCGGGCGTACTACTTAAAAACGTGTTGTTACAACGGGTTATAACAACGATTTAGCAGATTGATGAAAATGGGTGAAACGGTTCGTTTTGCCCATTTTTTTGTGTTTTCACATTTCGGATAAATTTTTTCGGACGAAAATGGATTATTCCTTATCTATAGCATTTCTTGCCGGTTTGTCATTGCGAACGAAGCGATGCAATGTCTTATGTCGCATATTTACAAGCAGATCGCTTCGTCTCTGCGTTCCTCGCGACGACATACATTCTTTATTACTTAAGCGAAATGCTGTAAGGTCGGTTTCTGACCAACTCAGGCTTTATGCCTCGTTTCAACGCATACTTTTATATAATAAATGAAAATCGCGTGAATTCCCTTTCATCAATTAGCAGAGTTTATATCGCAGGAGTGAATGTTCTATATTGAGATTTCCAGAATTATTACATTTTTAAAAAAAACTATGATTTGAACTTGCTCTTTTCAAATAAAGGTTACTACATTCCCCATACCAAGTTGGATTGGTATCCTATATTTTCCTGTACTTTTCTATTAATCCAACTCAATTATTTGCAGCACGAGTTTTTATACCATTTCTAAACGCCAAATGGAGTTAAAAATGAGAAACCTCACTCTCTTTTTCCTTGTCCTTCTTTTCTCAACTAATCCGCTTTATGCGGGTGATTTACCCGAAAAACAGAATGCAGACAATGTAAATCCTGACTTGATCCAACAAGGTTTACCAGATATTCACGACAATAACCTATTAGATGATGAATTTCCCGCTCCCGGAAGAGATCAGGGAGTGATCTCCGTTAATCCGGATTTCATTGAATTTGAGAGAGTAGGTTTGAGGGGATTCCACAGACGGTTTCTTACAATCAGTAATAACGGAGAAGATAATTTACTAATAAGAAATATCACGATTGATAATGAAGCGTTTACGTCAAACTTCGAACAGGAGTTTAATATAGCAGGAGGTGAAAGCTCAGAATTAGCAGTAACATTTGATCCTTTTGAGCCGGGTGAACATAATGCTACTTTAACCATCCATTCTTCCGATGAAAATACTCCGGAAGTAACAGTTCATCTAACAGGCATTGCTGTTGATTGGGGTAGAATTGGTGTAGATCCGGATGCTATTGAGACGAATGAAAGTGGTGAACACATTTTGACTATCACAAACATTGGGGATCAACTTCTTCAATTTTATCCATATCTTATAGTTAATGAGGGACCGGAAATGGAAGGAAATTTTCTGGGACAATATTACAATAATGGATTCAACGAAGATCAGTTAGTATTTGAACGACTCGATGAAGATATCAATTTTGACTGGGGAGAAGGCAGCCCTGGTGATGGAGTTCAGGCAGACAATTTCTATGTACGCTGGACTGCAAGCTTCCTCATACAACGTGTCACAATGTGTAATATCAGGGCAATTTGTGATGGAGGAGTCAGGCTTTGGATTGATGACGAGCTTGTAATTGATGATTGGAGAGACTGGGATGGACTAAGAAATGTTCAATTAACATTTATTGACCGTGCGCATACGATAGTGATGGAGTATTTTGAAGCCGAGGGAGATGCATCTGCAGCCTTAATGTGGAACACAGATGACAACCATCAATTCAGACCTTTTACAGGTTTCCCTGGTGATTATTGGATAACCTATTCTCCGAATCAGGGTGTTACCAGAATTGATCCAGGAGAAAGTACTGAAATGACGGTTACAATTAATGCGGAGAATCTTGCTGGTGGTGATTACGACGCGGATATTTATCTGAACAATATGGAGGAGGAGGGAGAGGATTTCTTAGTAAACATTATTCTGCATGTTACCCCGTTAATAGAAATTACGGTCGAACCCGAAGCACTTGATTTCGGTGAGGTTGATGTTGGTCAATCCGAGGATTTAACATTAACCATTAGCAATACAGGTAATATGGATTTAACTGTAAGCGATGTCACAATCGATAATGAAGTATTCACATCAAATTTTGAAAATGAAATTACAATCCCGCGTGGTGAAAATTATGAGTTAACCGTTACATTCGAGTCCCATGAAACGGGTGATTACCAGGGAACAGCAACTATCCACTCGAATGATGATAATAATCCCGAAGTAGCAGTCTCCTTAACTGGTTCCAGTTTCATTCCGCCAACAATCGTTATTGAACCCGATGCGATTGAAACGCACGAGAGTGGTCAGCATGTTCTGACTTTGAGTAATGCCGGAGAATACGACTTGAATTGGAATACTCAGATAGAGATCGTTTCCGGTCCAGAAATACAACCTGGATTCCTTGCTAGCTATTACCATACTAATCGAGGTAATCCTCCTGGATTTGAGGGATTAATATTCGAACGAATTGAAGATCGGATACTCCATGACTGGGGTGAGGGCGGTCCCGGAAACGGCGTACCCAACGAATATTTCGGTGTGCGATGGGTAGGATCCTTTTATGTGCATGAAGCTGGTGAACACTATTTCAGAGTATATGGAGATGATGGCGTTCAGCTATGGGTGGGTCAAACTGCTGTAATCGATGACTGGAGAGTGGCAGCAGGATGGAGAGAGGGCAGGATCAACCTTCAACCGGGGTGGCATGCCTTCGTGATGTATTATTTTGAGCACACTGGCGGCGCGGCTGTTCACGTTCAATGGACTACTCCTGACAATCAACAGTTAAGATACATGGAAGCATATGTTAATCCATATTGGATGGGTTTCGGACCAGTTGCAGGGGTAAATACACCGAATGAAGAAACCGAGGTGACGGTTGCAATCAACGCAGAAGGCCTGGAAGATGGTCGATATGAGTCAAATATTCACTTCCTTTCAAATGATCCCAACAATGAAGATTATGCAGTAAATGTCGTTTTAGGGATAGGTCCTGAACTTGAAATGATTGTCGAACAGGAATCGCTCGATTTTGGAGAGGTCGCTGTTGGACAGACAGATCAGTTGATGATTAACATCGGGAACAACGGTTTCGGGGAACTGATTATTGATGATGTTGTCGTCGATGGAGAAGGATTTTCGACGGATTTTGATCAGGAATTAGTGGTTATCGGAGGTCAAAGCTCAGATCTGACAGTGATATTCGAGCCGGGTGCTGCAGGAGAATATCAGGCAATGGTGACATTACACTCCAATGATGAGAATAATCCAGAAGTCAGTATCTCCTTAACAGGTATTGGTTACATCCCTCCAATAATTGTGGTTGATCCGGAAGCCATTGAGACCTGGGGTAGTGGTGAGCATGTTGTAACTGTCTCAAACGAAGGTGATTTAGATCTGGAATGGAATGCGAATCTGGAAGTAATTGCTGAACCCGGAGAAGACAATAATCAACGATCTGTGAGAAGAACTGATGATGGGGATGTTGGTCCACTTCGTGATAATCCGGGAGACGTAATAGACAGGATAGGGTGGGATTATGACAACGATTATGCTCCGGGTTTAGGATTTGGTTTAGCATGGGATTATGACAACGACTGGATGTGGTGCGCCAGTTTCGATCTTGGTGGCATCTATGCAGTAGATCCAAACAATGACTTCGAGCAGGTAACAATGTTGGAAGTACCCTGGAGGGATCCTCAACCATTTGGATTAGGTTGGATGAATGGTATTTTGTATAATACAGTTAGGGAAAGGGAAGATATTGGTGGTTATATTCCTCTCAGCTTGATTCAACGTTGGGATTCTGAGGGAAATAACCTTGGAAATATAAATACTCAGAATTATCCGATGGCCGCAACGTGTAGTCCTCAGGACAATTTGTTGATTTTACTCAGTTGGATGGATACACGAGTACGAGCTTATTCAATTGAAGGAGACAATCTTGAGGAAGAATGGTCATTTGAATTGGATATAGATGAAATTGAGCATCTATTTGCTTATGGATCGATACTATGGGTTGATGAGCATACTGATGGGCACTTATGGGTTCGATATGGGGATGACATTTATCAAATCAATCCAAATCTGGATGAGGATTCGTTCGAGATAGTGCAACATCATAATGGACCAGCACAAGGTGGAATAGCAGCTATTGGTTTAGGTCATGATACACATAATCTTTGGTTACCAAGTGTGGGCGATATGGAGCTCCTGATAGTTGACGATGGAATTGAAGAAGTGCATTTAACATGGGTGACATTCGATCCGTCAAGTGGGACGGTTGAACCGGACGCGAGCCAGGAGATGACCGTCACGTTCAACGAGGAAGAACTTGAATTGGGTGAGTATGAAGCAGATATACATTTGACATCTAACGATCCTAACAATCCCGATGTTGCAATTAATGTAGTCCTCCATATTGGAGATTCTCCGGTGATAGATGTCGATCAGGAATCATTGGATTTTGGCGTTGTTTACATCGGGGAGACTGAACAATTAGAACTGAATATCAGCAATATTGGCGGGGCAGACCTGACAATAAGCGATATTGTAGTTGACGGTGAAGGATTTTCGACCAGCTTCCAGCAGGAAATCATGGTTCGCAGAGATATTCCATATAATCTAAGGGTCACATTTGAGCCACCCGCTGTAGCTGAATATCAGGGAACGCTGACTATTCATTCTGACGATGAGGATAATCCTGAAGTAGTTGTATCACTTGCTGGTAATGGTGTTGATCCCCCGACGATTATTGTTGATCCGGAAGCGATTGAGTCTTCAGAGAGTAGTGAACACATCGTGACTATTACAAACGAAGGTGACGTAGATCTGGTGTGGAACACCAATTTAGATTTAATATCTGAACCCGGACAGGATTATTACCAACGTTCCGTGAGGAGAACAGATGAGAGAGATATCGGTCCAAGTCGCGACAATCCGGGTGATGTGCTTGCCAGGATCGGGTGGGATCTTGTGGAAGAAGATCAATACGCTTATTACAATCCTGCGGGATTTGGTTATGCCTGGGATTATGATAACGAATGGATGTGGTATACTTACGCAGAAACGGGAGTCCTGGTTGCAGTTGATCCTAACAACGATTATGAGGTTGTTGCTTCATATAATTCGCGCGATTATTCGCTTTTCGGTGCAGGCTGGATGGATGGCATTTTATATACAGCCGTTATGGAAGGACGTTATATTGACTTTGAATTCAGAAATTTTTTAATCCGATGGGACTCTGAAGGAAATAACCTGGGAAATCTGGATGTTCCGGTTTACCCAAGAGGAATGTCATGCAGTCCGCAGAACAACTTGCTGATATTAACCAGTGTGCAAGACTCACGAATACGAGCATATTCAGTAAATGGCGATAATGTTGAAGAGGAATGGTCATTTGATTTAGCAATAGATGAAATTGAACATCCAATGTGGACTACCTTACAATGGGTTGACGAACATCCCGATGGGCATTTATGGGTTCGTTACCATAATAATGTTTACCAGATAAATCCAAATCCGGATGAAGATTCATTCGAGATCGTACAGCAGTTTGAAGGAATAACAGAAGGAAATATGTGGTTTGGCGGTATAGGCCACGATACTCAAAACCTTTGGATACCCAACCCGAGTGAACAGACCACGCTTATAGTCGACGATGGAATCGTGGAAGAGGCTGCGGCATGGGTGAGTTTCGAGCCTACAGAGGGAGTAGTGGCGCCAGATGAGAGCATGGAGATGATCGTAACCTTGCGAACTGAAGGTTTTATACCCGGTGATTATGAGGCAGATATTCAAATACTGTCCAATGATCCACACAATCCCAATGCTCCGGTTAATGTCATCCTGCACGTCCTTGAGATTCCTGAAATAAGCGTTGAACCACAATCTCTTGACTTCGGAGAGGTTACTGTTGGAGAATCCGGACAATTGACGCTTAGTATAAACAGCGACGGAAATACCGACCTTGTGGTTAACGATGTTACAATTGCGGGAGATGCCTTCACAAGTGATTTCGAGCAGGAATTTGCCATTCCAAGTGGGGAGGGTTCTGACTTGACAGTAACTTTTGAACCTCCTGAAGGTGGTGAACATCAGGGTACAATTACAATTCATTCGAACGATGAAGAAAATCCCGAAGTTAATGTGTCTTTAACCGGTGTGGGTATCATGCCTCCTACAATCGTTGTCGATCCCGATGCTGTTGAAACTAATGAAACGGGAGATCATACTCTGACAATTTCTAATACAGGAGATTTTGATTTAGAATATACAACTGAAATTGAAACAATTTCAGGGCCTGAGTTCCAACGTGGTTTCAGTGCGTCGTATCGTCGCACGAGTGGGGGTGCTAATCCATGGTTTGTTGGAGATCCCGTCTTTACAAGGAATGATGAGGTTATCGATTTTGACTGGGGGGAAGGAGGTCCGGGAAATGGACTGAATAATGATGATTTTGGTGCTGTATGGATTGGGAATTTCTATGCACATGAAGCCGGTGACCATACCTTCAGAATGCTCGTTAACGACGGTATGAGAATCTGGTTGAGTGATGGAAGACTTGTTTATAATGGCTGGGAATATGTTCAGGGATGGAGAGAACATACCGAACAATTTGAAGAGGGCTGGCATTATATAGGAATTGAGTATTTCGAATGGCAAGGTGCAGCAAATGCCCACTTCCAGTGGCGTACACCTGATGATGATAACTCGAGACTTCTCAGACCATACAACTTCCCTCACTGGATGTCCATAAACCATGAGGAAGGTACTCTGGCACCGGATGCAAGCGTCGATATAAATCTTGCGATAGAAGCAGATGGCCTGGAAGTCGGCCGATATGAATCCGACATCCATTTCCTCTCGAATGATCCTAATAATGCTGACCTGGCTGTTAATGTGTTGCTCATTATTTCAGAGGATCCAATAATCAGTGTGGAACCTGAATCAGTCGATTTTGGTCAAATTGATATTGGTGCAACCGACAACCAGATTCTTACAATTACAAATTTAGGTCTGTCTGATCTCACTGTTTCGGATATTGCAACTGAGGGAGCCTATTTCAGTACAGACTTCGAAGCAGAATTCACAGTTGCACCAAATGAATCTGCAGAATTGACCGTCACGTTCGCACCTGAAGAATCTGGGGAATTTGCCGGGACGTTAACGATAACCTCAGATGATCCTGAAAATGGTGAACTTGTTGTAAACCTCACAGGATCAGGAGTTAGACCGCCAATAATTGGTGTTGAACCGGTTGAGATTGTTTCAGATAATGGTGGTGATTATACCGTAACCATCTCTAACTCGGGTGGGTCTGCTATGAACTGGGAAACTGAAGTTGATTATCCGCAACAACAGGATAATCCCGCACGAAATGTGCGAAGTTTAAACAATGCTCCTCAGGGAGAGTTTTCCATTTCAGACCGGGCAAATCTTGTCAATAAAAACGCTGGTCGTGATGATCCGAACGAGTGGATCGTTTGGGAGCCTGCACAGGGTTCAGTCGAACCGGAAGGAACGCAGGACTTAAACATAACACTGGATATTGCCGGGCTTGAAACTGGTGATTATAATGCCAATCTTCACATACTTTCCAATGATCCTGAAAATGGTGATGTAGTAGTTGATGTTCTGCTGCAGATTAACCTGCCGATTCTTACAGTTAATACGGATGTGCTGAATTTTGGTAATGTAATGGTAGGTAATCGAGCGGAGCGTTATTTTACCGTTGAAAATCAAGGGAATGAAGACCTGATTGTTTCAAATATGGTTGTGGCAGGTGTTGGATTCGGTGTCGACTTTGAAGGTGAATTTGTGTTGGCTCCGGGCAGGGGCAGTACTTTCACCGTAACACTTATCCCTGAGCAGGAAGGCAACCTTGAAGGAACAGTAACAATAACTTCAAATGATCCTCAAAATGGTGAGGTCATCGTCAGTCTTAATGGTACCGGAACTGAACGGCAGAACGCGATAATTGTCGTAGACCATGAATTTTTGGATTTTGGAGATGTCTATGTTGGTGATTCACCTCAATTGGATCTGATTATCTCCAATAATACTCTACCGGATCTAATAATAAGTGACATAACAGTAGAGGGAGAAGAGTTTTCAACCAATTTCCGACAGGAATTCATAATTAGCAGAAATTTGGATTATATTTTAACAGTAACCTTTGAACCTCCTGAACCGGGTGAATATCAGGGTGTGCTGACAATTCATTCTAATGATGCGGATAATCCGGAACTCGATATTCCTTTATCGGGCATTGCTTTTATTCCACCGACGATAAGCGTCGATCCTGAAGCTATAGAATCTTCAGAGAGCAGTGAACACACTGTAACTATTTCAAATGAGGGTGATTTAGATCTGGAATGGAACACCAATTTAAACTTAATTTCAGAGCCCGAACAGGATAATAATTTACGCTCCATTAGAAGAACTGATGATGGAGATATCGGTCCGCGTCGTGACGAACCGGGAGATGTGTTGGGCAGGTTCAGGTGGACTTTCGAACAGTACGATGAGTACCAATATAATAATGGTGCTGGTTTTGGATATGCCTGGGATGATGTCAATGAATGGATGTGGTTTACGAATACACAATTCGGTGTTGTTGCTGCTTTAGATCCGAACAATGACTACGAGCCTGTTGTTTCCTGGAACCTGCGTAGACATAGATTTTTTGGAGCAGATTGGATGAATGGTGTTTTATATACGTCTGCCAGGGAAGGTCAGTTTCCCGACTATCACCCATTAGATTATCTTGTACGTTGGGATTCTGAAGGAAATCATCTTGGAGAATTGGAGGTTCCGGCTATTCCACTTACTGCAACCTGCAGCCAGGAGAACAATTGGTTGATCCTGGCTGATTGGCGGGATTCACGAGTACGAGCATACTCAATCGATGGTGACAATGTCGAAGAAGTATGGTCATTTAATTTGAATATCCAATTTACTTTAGGTTTAGAGTTTCTGAGTATGCAATGGGTCGACCAGCATCCCGACGGACCTTTATGGATTAGAGATTGGAATGACGTTTATCAAATAAATCCGAATCCGGAAGAAGATTCGTTTGAGATCGTACATCATTTTGAGGGAATAACGCAGGGAGGCCAGGATTTACTGGGTATAGGACACGATACTCACAACCTTTGGTTACCCAATAATGAGACCGATGAGACTTTAATTATTGATGATGGTATTGTTGAAGAAGTTGCACAATGGTTGACTTTCGAGCCAACCGGGGGTGTAATAGCACCGGATGAGAGCATGGAAATGATAGTTACCCTCAGTATTGAAGGTTTTGTACCAGGTGATTATGAAGCAGATATTGAATTATTGTCTAATGATCCACACAATCCAAATGTTGCAGTGAATGTCATCCTTCATGTCCCACCATTGCCTGTGATATCAGTTGAGCCGCAGGCATTGGATTTCGGAGAAGTTGCTGTAGGTGAGACTGAGGAATTGACTGTTACAATTAGCAGCGACGGAAACACAGACCTGGTGATTAGTGATGTAACAATTGCGGGGGATGGTTTTACGAGCGAATTCGAACAGGAGTTGACGATCCCAACTGGTGAGAGTTCGGATTTAACCGTAATTTTTGAACCACCTGAGGGTGGAGAGCATCAGGGTACACTTACAATTCACTCAGATGACGAGGATAATCCGGAAGTTGATGTTTCTTTAACAGGCGCAGGTCTCAGTCCTCCAACAATCACTGTTGATCCCGAGGCTGTCGCTACTAATGAAACGGGAGATCATACTCTGACAATTTCTAATACCGGAGATTTTGATTTAGAATATACAACTGACATCGAAACAATTTCCGGTCCTGAATTCCAGCGAGGCTTCAGAGCGCAGTATCGACACACAAGTGGGGGAGGTAATCCCTGGTTTGTTGGAGATCCAGTTTTTGAGAGAGTCGATGAGGTTATTGATTTTGACTGGGGTCAGGGAGGTCCCGGAGGTGGACTTGATAATGATAATTTTGGAGTTGTTTGGATGGGACATTTCTATGCCCATGAAGCTGGCGACTATACATTCAGAATGCTTATTGACGATGGTATAAGAATCTGGTTGGCTGACGGCAATCTTAACTATAATGGCTGGGGATTCGTTGAAGGTTGGAGAGAACATACCATCAATTTTGAGGAAGGATGGCATTATTTGGGAATAGAGTATTTTGAATGGGGTGGCGCTGCAAATGCACACTTCCAGTGGCGTACACCGGACAATGAAAACTTCAGACTCCTTAGACCTTATACCGGTATTCATTGGATGTCAATCAATCATGAAGAGGGCACACTGGCACCGGATGCCAGCATTGATATGAACCTTGCAATAGAAGCGGGCAATCTGGAGGATGGTCGATATGAATCCGACATCCATTTCCTCTCGAATGACCCGAATAATGCTGATCTGGCAGTTAATGTACTATTAATCATTTCACAAGAACCTACAATTAGTGTAGAACCTGAATCGATTGATTTCGGGCAAATTGATATCGGAAACAGCGATAATCAGGTTCTTACAATTACAAACCTGGGAGGATCAGATCTAACTGTTTCAGATGTTGTGACAGAGGGTGCCCAATTCAGTACTGATTTTGAAGCAGAATTCACTGTTGCTCCTGATGAATCAGCTGAATTAACTGTCACTTTTGCACCTGAGGAAGGAGGAGATTTCGAGGGAATGGTAACGATAACTTCGGATGATCCTGAGAATGGTGAAGTAATTGTAAACCTTGCTGGAACTGGAGTTGGCCAGCCAATTATTGGAGTAGAACCTGTAGAATTGATTTCCGAGAATGGCGGTGATCATGCTATAACCATTTCAAATACCGGAAATATTGACCTGAATTGGGAATCTCAAATCGAATACCCACAGCAGCGCGATAACCTTGTGCGAGGAGTGCGAAGTGTAAACGGAGCACCGCGTAGTCAGTTTACTAATTCAAATCTGGCAAATCATTCTAATAATAATATCTGGCGCGATGATCCGGATGAGTGGATTACCTGGGAGCCTGCGGAGGGAGTTATAGAACCGGAAGCTACACAGGAAGTCAACATAACACTGGATATTACCGGACTTGATATAGGCAATTACGAGGCTGATCTACACGTACTTTCTGATGATCCTCAAAACGGGGATATTGTGGTTGATGTTTTATTGCAGGTTATCCGTCCTGTAATATCAGTTGATCCGGAGGCCTTGAATTTCGGTGAAATAACAGTTGGTGAGAGTGAAGAACTCAATTTAACTGTTGGAAACGATGGTAATGAAAACCTGACGGTCTCAAATGTGGTTGCTGACGGTGGTGGATTCGGAGTTAACTTTGAGGGTGAATTCATTGTTGCTCCAGGAAATACAACTGATATTACTGTCTCGTTTGAACCACCACAAGCGGGGAATTTTGAGGGAACAGTTACAATAACTTCAAGCGATCCTCAAAATGATGCGGTTACTATTAATCTCAGTGGAAATGGAACTGAACCACAGATTCCGGTAATCGCAGTTGAACCTGAAGCACTGAACTTTGGTGCTGTAACAACTGGTGAAAGCTCTAACCTGCCATTAACAGTCAGCAATACAGGAAATACGACGCTGACAGTATCTAATGTTGTTGTCAACGGTGCCTATTTCAGTTCAAATTACGAAGCTCAGTTCGATGTTGCTCCAAATGAATCAGCTGAGATATCTGTCACATTTTCGCCTGGAGAAGTTGGGGACTTTGAGGGAACAGTTACGATAACATCCAATGATCCACAAAATGGTGAGGTTGTTGTCAGTCTCAGTGGTTCGGGTACTGAAGAGCAGATTCCCGTTATCTCGGTAGAACCTGAAGCTCTGAACTTTGGTGCTGTAACTGTAGGTGAAAGTTCTAACCTGCCTGTTACTGTCAGCAATACTGGAAATACGACATTGACAGTATCTAATGTCGTTGTGAACGGTGCTTATTTCAGTTCAAACTTCGAGGCTCAGTTCGATGTTGCTCCAAATGAATCAGCTGAGATATCTGTCACATTTTCGCCTGGAGAAGTTGGGGACTTTGAGGGAACAGTTACGATAACATCCAATGATCCACAAAATGGTGAGGTTGTTGTCAGTCTCAGTGGTTCGGGTACTGAAGAGCAGATTCCCGTTATCTCGGTAGAACCTGAAGCTCTGAACTTTGGTGCTGTAACTGTAGGTGAAAGTTCTAACCTGCCTGTTACTGTCAGCAATACTGGAAATACGACATTGACAGTTTCAAATGTTGTCGTGAATGGTGCCTATCTCAGTTCAAATTACGAAGCTCAGTTCGATGTTGCTCCAAATGAATCAGCTGAAATAACTGTCACATTTGCACCTGGAGAAGTTGGGGACTTTGAGGGAACAGTTACCTTCACATCAAACGATCCACAAAATGGTGAGGTCGCTGTCAGTGTTAGTGGTTCGGGTATAGAAGAACCGATTCCGGTTATCTCGATTGAGCCGGAAGTATTGGATTTTGATGAAGTAATAGTAGGTGAAAGCAACTATTTACCAATAACCATCAACAATACGGGAAATGCAACACTATCTGTTTCAGATATTTTGGTGAATGGAGTTTACTTCGACACAAACTTCCAGGCAGAATTCGATGTTGCTCCGAATGAATCAGCAGAAATAACTGTTACGTTTGCTCCTGAGGAAGTTGGGAATTTTGAAGGAACTCTGACCATCACTTCGGACGATCCATCAAACGGAGAGGTGGTTGTTGGTCTTGCCGGTGCAGGAATTGAACTACTGGATATTCCGCTAATAAGCAGTACTGACACACCAGGAACCGCCAATTCATCCGTGATTGCTGGCGACCTGTTGTTCATTGCTGACAGTGAGAGTGGTCTTACTATTTTCGACATTTCCGATCCGGGAGATCCTGTTGAAATAGGCACATTGGATACACCGGGTGATGCCAGAGATATTGTTATAATCGGTGATCTTGCATATATTGCGGATGGAGAAGGTGGTCTCAGGATCATCGACATTTCTGATCCTGAGAATCCGGTTGAAATCGGATTCTTCGACACACCAGGAACTGCCTACGAAGTCGAGATCGATGGTAATTATGCTTATGTCGCTGATGGTGAAGGTGGTCTTCAAGTCATTGACATTTCAGATCCTGAGAATCCGGAAGAGGTTGCTTTCCTTGATTTACCAACTGATGCATTAGGCTTAACGATTGTCGGTGATTTTGCTTATGTAGCTTGTGCAGAGAGCGGTCTCCATATCATTGATATCAGTGATCCTGCTAATCCAAGGGAAGTAGGTGATATTGATACTCCTGGTATTGCTCAAACTGTAAAAGTTATTGGTGATTATGCTTATGTAGCTGATGGTGAAGGCGGTCTCCGCATTATTGACGTGACAAATCCTGCAAATCCTTTTGAAATTGGATTTTACGACACAGGAGGTTTTACTTCTGACGTATTTATTGTTGGCAACTACGCATTTGTCGCCGATGGTGAAGGTGGATTGAAAGTTATCGACATAACTGATCCTGAGAATCCACTATTAGCTGGAGTAGAGGATACAGCCGGTTTCGCATCAGGCATTATTATTGATGGTGATTTGGCTTATGTTGCTGATTCGGAAAGTGGAATACTAATCTTTGACGTTTCCAACTTCACGGGTGCTTTTGCTGATATTTCAATAAGCCCATTGGGATTGAACTTTAATGATCTGCTATTAGGTCAGAGTGAGGAACTTACTGTGACAATCCACAACCGTGGGCGAGCTGAATTAACAATATCGAGTATAACCGTTACAGGTGATTATTTCACCACAGACTTTGGCGGTGAGTTTAGGCTTGTACCAGATGCAAGTGCTGATCTAATAGTCACATTCACACCTGAGGAAGCAGGTGATTATGAAGAGACAATAACCATTGTATCCGATGATCCTGAAAATGGCGAGATTACAGTAAGTTTGACTGGGACCGGAATCGAACCATCTTATGCCGAAATCGTTGTTGAACCTGCATCTTTAGACTTTGGTGAGGTCAACATACGCAATAGCGAAGATTTGGTTGTGACAATCTCTAATGCTGGTGAAGAGGAACTAACAGTATCCGACATCGGAATTAATGGTGAATATTTTGAGACCGACTTTGAAGGTGAAACCGTTCTTGAACAGGGTGAATCTTTCGAAACAGCTGTCACTTTCATGCCTGAAGAACCAGGGCAATTCGCAGGCGTGATGATTATTTCCTCAAATGATCCGGACAACGGAGAGCTGGAAGTTCAATTATCTGGTACAGGAGTTAATACACCACCGGAAGTCGTCAATCCAATTGATGATATGGAAATAGATGAGGATTCAGGATTACTTGAGATCGCTGATCTCGATGTGGTTTTCCTCGACATTGATGACGATGTGTTGATGTTTGGAGTCGATGGATCAGATGAGCTTAACCTTAACATCACAGACAGCAACGTTCTTACTCTTGAACCGTCTGATAATTTCAATGGTTCTGATTTGGAAGTTACTGTTACTGCTAATGATGGTTGGGAAGAACGTGATCAAATAAGAAGATCGGTAAGGTCTACAAATGAAATGACCGCAAATTGGTATCCCAATCGAGATCTCGGTACCAGTCTGGAATTTCTGGTAACGGTCAGACCAGTTAATGACGCTCCGGTTGTTGTTCAGGAATTAGAAGATTACGTTGCTTATCAGGGCACTATCAGTGTTGAAATTGTTGATTTGGATGATGTTTTCTTTGATATCGATGGAGATGTGCTTTCTTACTCGATCGCAGACATACCTGAAGAAATTAATGCCTCAATCGATGAGGATAACCTGCTTTCCTTCTCCTACGATGAGGACTACCTCCTACTTGCTGGTGTTGTCATAACTGTTACTGCCACAGACGAAGATGGATTATCAGTCGATGAATCATTCCGTTTCTCAGTCCGACCTGAGCCGGAAAGACCGGTGGTGATAAATCCAATTGATGATATTGTTGTGGATGAAGATCCCGGACGAGTTGTCATCGCAGATCTTGAAAATGTCTTTATGGATAATGATGATGAGAACCTCGAGTACGACTTCGCTACAGATGCTGAAGAACTGAACATGGAATTGAACGACAACGTTTTGATTTTTGATCCCGAGGAAAACTTCAACACACAAAACGCATCAATCGATGTATTTGTGTATGCAACAGATTGGGATAACTTAACAGCTGAACTCTCATTCACAATAACCATTTCTCCCGTTAACGATGCTCCGGTTGTTAACAATGAAATAAATGATGTAGCAATTGATGAAGATTCAAATACGATTCACATCACACGAGTTGACAATGTGTTTATTGATGTTGACAACGATGAGCTGGATTTTGGTTTTACCGGCGCACCTGATGAATTTAATATGCAAATCACAGATGAAGGTATACTCCTCCTGCAGCCGGATGAAAACTTCAACATCCCAGATGGTGTCGAGATTTTAGTAACAGCAGAAGATCCCTCAGGCTTAATGGCTGAAGATACTTTCGTAGTGTTTATTCGCTCTTCAAACGATCCTCCTGAATTGATTGAATACCCGGATCAACCAATTACTGCAAATGCAGGGGACATAGTTGAGTTCTCATTCCGCGCTATTGATGTTGATGGTGACCAGGTGAGCTTCAGGTGGGAGGACAATGCTGGCATGCCAGATAATGCTCTAACCGACAACCACGACGGTACTGCTGATATTTACTGGGAAACAGAATTAGGTGATGTCGGAGAATATTCACCAACGTTCATACTGTCAGATGGCCCGTTAGAAGTTGAGTTGGTGGTAGAGTTAGTCATTGTTGATGCTCAACACCTCGTTCACTTCAATGAATTTGCAATGACAGATGTTAATCACAACGTAGTAATTGAGTATGTTGAGATAGAAGGAGAATCCATCCCGAGTTTATGGGAGATAGGTGCCTTCTCCCCTGATCAACTCCTTGCCGGTGGGTTAGTATGGGAAGCGGAAGGAAATAATATAATAACCGTCTGGGGTGACGATCCTGAGACAGATGAGACTGATGGTTTCCAGGAAGGAGAGACCATGAGCTTCATTGGCTGGGATAATCAGGCTCATATCGAGTACGATATGCAAGTTGAACTCATCGAAGGTAGTTTGGAATGGGAGGCAAATGGCAATACAGTTATAGGATTGGATGTAATCTTCATTCGTGAGCAGACTCTTAATCTACGTAGTGGTTGGAATCTGATCTCATTAAATATAATTCCGGGTGATCAGTACTGGAACGAGAACGAAGACCGTGGTCCCGACGTTGTTCTGATGCTCGATCAATTCCTTAGTGATAACGGTGAGCAAAGTAGTGTACATTTGATGAAGAATGAACATGGTCGCTTCTACCATCCGGCTTTAGGATTCAGCAACTTCGAGTACTGGGATCTCGGAGAAGGATACCACATTAAGATGAATGAAGAAACTCAAGGAAGTTGGACTGGTTCACCGATTCCCGCAAATGCTCCACTAATAATAAACAACGGCTGGAATTACATCCCATATTATCCGACATACACCCTTTCAGCAGATTTCCCTGATTTTTATGTTCTGGCGACAATCATCGATGATGTTGTTATTGCAAAGAATGGTCGCGGTCGTTTCCTATCACCCATTGGCAGATTCTCTAACATGCCGCCCTGGGAGGAAGGTTATGGTTATCAAATTAAGATGACACTGGATGAGGAAATAGAATTCACATATCCTGAACCTGAGGATGAAGTGGCTATGCTGGGAGATGTCGATGCTGGTTTAGGTCTATATCATGCCTACCCGATTATTACCTGTGAAAATATGAGTGTGCTGGTCTCTTCAGTAGGTGGTACCACTGTCAATACCGGAGACCAGATCGTTGCGTACGGCTCGACTGAGAGACTCGTCGGAATTGGTGAGATTGACAGGGATGGTCTCTGTGGCTTAAGTGTCTGGGGTAATGACCAGACATCAGAGGAAATGGACGGTCTCCAACCTGGCGAGGGCTTTGAACTCAGATTGAGGAGTAACATCCACAGTACAGAAAATAGTTTAATGGTAGCAAATGTACTTGAGGGTTCAGGACTTGAATACAAAGCTGACGGGTTCGTAATTGTTGACCTCTGCCTCCAGTCTGATGTGCCTGATACTTACACATTATCGGAGGCATACCCCAATCCGTTTAATTCTACAACACGTATATCATTTGGAATGGCCGATGCCGGACATGCTTCTCTGAAGGTGTTCGATATGAAGGGGCGTCTTGTTAAAACTTTAATAAATAACATAGTTGAACCTGGTTACCATAATGCAATCGTAAATGGTGTGGATTTAACCACAGGTGTATACCTGATTCAGGTTGAGATGACAGGATTTAAAGCTACAAGAAAAGTTGTGTTCTTGAAATAAGGAAGTACTTCCGGTAGGTTAGTTAATTTATGGGGCGTTTCTGACTGAGCGAAATGTCCCATTACTTAAAAAGCGGAAACACACTTTACTTACCGGAGGAAATCGTGTTTCACACACGAGATAGTCTTTATAATCGTTCTTTGGAGAAGATCCCGGAACAGATTGTTGCCTGCAGCGCGGCAAGGATTTTTACCTTCGATCTCCGGAGCATGATGTCGCACGTTCGAATCGCACCGGGCGTACTACTTAAGATAACATTTTAAGAGCCTTCATAGTTTTCGATTTATGAAGGCTCAGTCATTTTCGTATCATTTATTATAGGATTCTCACCTTTCGAATTCTCTTCATTTTATTTTTGAAGAATCCGTTAAGTAAATGAAATCCCGGTTAGATGATTAAGAGAATAATCATCTAACCGGAAAATGCACCTAACCACTAAATTGTGTATCCTTATTTGATCATTACGACTTTTCTGATCTGGAGTATATCCCTGGAACTAAAGTGAATAAAATACAATCCACTTGCTAATTGTCTACCGTCCCACACAACGATGTACTGCCCGGCATTTGTATTGCCCTCTACAAACGTCTTAACGATTCTACCGGATGCATCAAACATTTTCAATGAAACATCTGATGCTTCATGAAGATTATATCGGATGCTTAACCTTGAGTTAAAGGGATTGGGATAAATTCCAGTAATTTCAGATGTTTGAGGGTAAGAACCGTCTTTCAAAGATACTCCTGTATCTCTTGAAGCAATCATATCTCCTGAATAATTGAAAGCTCCATCATATTGAACAGTTGAGGATTGAGACAGAATAATCCATTTAGAAATGAAACTACCTTCAGCATTTGATTCTTGACCAATTTGGATTGTTCCGTTAGGTGCATAGACATTTGCGAACCATTCATTATCCTGACCAATATCAACAGCTTTGGGAGAATTATTCATCCTGCCATTGTTCCCATTTTCACCTTCGACATAGAAAATGATATCTTTAGCTGTTATTTCAGCTTCTTCAGCAGGAGCAACAATTGTTGAATTGTCAGTACGCAGCTTATTAGATATGCAGACATTACTTGCATCCTCGAAAAGTAGGTTAGAGCTGTTTCTACAGTCGATAGATTCAAAAGTGTATTCACCGCCGCCAAGAATAACGGTACCACCCTGACGAATCAGCAATTCCCCATATTCACCCTCAACTAATAGTTGAACGCCATCCTGTCCGACTTCGATATCTACATCGCTCGTTTGGAATTCAGGGAACTCGGGCATATTCTCAGGATTGACAATTGGCAATGGATCGAGAGGAGATATTAATTCTCCTTCAATAGAACCATCATTATCCAGTTCATTGTAATGAACATTGGCATTGACAGTAGCTCTTTGGTTGATAACGATAGAGTTTGCCATTACAGAATCGGAATTTACTTCGACTCGTTGACCTATTGCAAGTGCTGACCTTTCGGCAAGGAGTTCACCTTCATCTCCACTATTTACCCATACATCACCTGATAGTACTGAGGATCGTTGTTGCAGCCACATGCTTTCAGTTGCGAAAAGAACAGATGGGATAGGATCCCCATCGAGGATACCAAAACCGGACATTGGAATGTTAAATTCAGGAGCAATGCCATCATTTGTGAAAATTATTAGGTCTGCTTCTTTTAATCCTTCTGAAGAAGGCTCAAATGTAATCTCAAAGGTCAACATATCGTTGGGATAAAGCCAATGAGGAACAGCGTGAATAACTTCATCAAAATTGGTCTTAAAATTCATCGTGTCAGTAGTAATAATCCTATCCAGTCGTAGTCTGTTCTGACCAACATAAAGTATGTTTAAATATGACGGTGGATCAGAGACATGATTAACTAAGACGTCACCAAAGTTGTATGAGCGGTGTATACCACCACCACCACCGCCGCCTCCACCGCCACCGCCACCGCCGCCGGGAACAATTGGATAGGTTACGGTGTGGGTTT
>CAYLYZ010000047.1:40009-44106 GCA_964387885.1 uncultured bacterium
GAGGCGCGACCTCCCACGCACCACCGCCACCACCGCCGCCGCCACCACCACCAAAGTCCTGGTGGAAGTAAACTGCGCCAATATCAGCAACAGTGAAGTCAGGATCACGTCCTGAATCAGGATCCCCAGCGTCAATGCACGGGCTGTCTTCGTGAAGACTATAGTTATTTCCTTCTGGATTTACGAAAAGCGGATCATCAAAGATTACTCCATCACCAAAATCGATTTCACCAAAATTATTCGTTACTATTTCACCCTCACCATTTCCAACCAGAGAATAGCTTAGAATTATTTGACTGCCTATTTCCCCTTGCATCGCTGGAAAGAGTATTTCTTCACTTGAATTACCAAATATGATACTATTTAACAAATCCATATTGGAACTGTTGAGACTCACACCGGAACCTGAATCAGCAATGTTTCTTGAAACAGTGCAGTTTAAAAGGTATATATCTGATAAATCTGATCCATAAATTCCCCCTCCAATATTTGACGATTCATTATTCACAATAAGTGAGTGCGAAATTGTTAGATTACTGTTGTTTACAAAGATAGCACCACCGTATGTTTCACATGTATTCTCTGAAATATGACTGTTCACAATCTGACAATCAGCCCCTTCCTCAAGTGATAACGCCCCACCATAGTTTCCGAGATTTTCTGAAATATTACAGTTCTCAATCTTACACCCAGCATTATTCTCAACAGATAATGCTCCTCCTGACTCACTACTGTTTTCAGAGAAAGAACACCTAAATAAAGTAGGATTGGCATTTTCACCAGTGATACCAACTCCCCCACCAATATCGGCAGTATTCCCTGTAAATCTGCTAAACGAAATCAGAGGACTCGAACCATCAATAAATACAGCCCCTCCTCGTGACAATTGGTCATCAAGCTGCGTTCCCGAACCATTTGTAATCGTAAAACCAAGTAAAATGGATGTCGAATCTTCTCCACAATTAAATGTTACTGCAGAACCGTTTCCATCACCATTAATAATAACCTCTTCTGGTGAACCTGGTTTACCCCGGACAATAATGCTTTTCCCATTAAAACTGATATTTTCATGGTATGTACCAGGCCTCACATAAACAGTGTTCTCCTCACGAGCATCATCAATAGCTTCTTGAATTGTACCGTATTCATCGGGAACGATTCTAAGATTACCTCCTATTTGATAATGTAAAAGAGCACCCATATCCGCTCTCGTACCATCAATTTCTGTTGCCAATTCCGGATCACCGGTATCAATGCATGGACTATTATCAGTTAATTGGAAATCATTGTTTTCAACGCTTACAAACAATGGATCAGAATCAATATTACCTTCACCCCAAACAATATCCAGATTATTCGGGTTATATATCTCTTCTTCTCCATCCTGTACATCTGAGAAGGAGATACTATTTACGCTTCCTGAAGTTAGGATACCTATTTGATTTTCAATGTTCTCCATTATTATTGAAGAATTGATGGTCAAATCACCGTTCTCCACGAGTATACCACCAACCTCATCAGCGGTATTTCCATAGAAGGTGCCGTTTATTATATTCAGTGTATTTTCGGTAGCAAATATTCCTCCGCCCCGCAATGCTTCATTATTGAATACTAAACATCTGATTAGATCACGATCTGAGTCTGATGTCCAATAAATACCACCACCCTCATTCTCGGCGATATTCTCGAAAATCTGGCAGTTTTCTAATGATAGATAATTTCCTTCAACCCAAATTCCCGCCCCATTTTCAGCGTTATTGTCGGTTATCTGGCAGCTCTCAAATGTCGGATTACCATTTTGAATGAATACTCCGCCACCATCTATGGCATTATTATCTCTTATTATGCAGTTGCTAATCAATGGGGATGAATCCTGTAAATTAATTCCTCCGCCATATCCGGCACCATTTCTAATCGTAAATCCTATTAGCTGGCTGCTCTCACCCTCTCCACTGTTAAATACAACTGTCGGACCGTTTCCTCCACCATCGATAACTGTTTCTTCGACGTCTGAATAATCCTCTGAATTAATGAAGTTACTGCAAAGAACCAGGTCTTTACCATTAAAATTGATATTCTCCGTATAAACGCCCGGTCGTATTACCAGAGTATCTCCAGCTTGTGCAATGTCTATGCCTTCCTGAATGGTCTCTATTCCTATTCCGGTAACACTGACGGGATATCCATTATCCCAGTTTGGATCATTGGAAATGAAATTCAGGGTTGCATCTCTCTCACCGCTACCTGTTGGATTGAACCAGATGTTTAGATTCGCTGATTCACCGGCGAGAATACTCAATGGTAAATCATTCTCGTGAACAAAGAAATCATTATGATTTGTCTGAACAGCTGAAATTGAAAGAGTGTCTACTCCGACATTAAACACTGTAACCTGTTCTGAAATGGGATTCTCTGTAAATGAATAGCTGAAATCAATAATTTCATAGCCATCACCTCCCGGATAAACATCAATATTACCCACACCTGTAACGCTAACGATTAAATTAACAACTACTAATTCATTATTTGGATCATTCGAATGGAATAATAAGTCACCTTCATAGACTCCACCGACCAGATCAGTTGCATCGAAATTAATGTCGATTTCGAGTTGCTCATTTATTTCCAATTCTCCCTGCCCCGGACTGTATTCCAACCATGTGATTAATCCGCCGTTACCGCCTTGAGGATCAGAAACCAATTGATCTTCGATGGTGAATCTTAAAACCGATTCACCAGTGTTTTGAACCGATATCACCTCTTTTTCCGAACCACCTGTGAACATATTTTTCTCGAACAGTAAAGGATCAATGCTTATCACAGGTGGATTTATTGCCTCCACATGAGATGCAATCTCTACGACATTCTGATCCGGATCATTAGATTCGATAACCAGAGAGGTTTCCAGTGAAACTGGCGCATCAGAAATAAATTGAACAACAAATCCGGCAGATTCGTCAGGCTGAATTGTGAATTCGGATGGAATCACAGTGAAGAAATCCGGTTCTAATGTATACAGACTATCAATAACCAATTCTACTGTGCCCTGATTTTGGACTTGAATAGAGGTCTCATAAACAGATCCTGTGAAGACATCACCTAATCCATTGTTCCAATTCATACTTTCGGGATAACCGAATGATTCTTCCCAAGTTGTGATAATATCCGGAGCATCTTCCACCGTTAGCAGGACATCGACGACTGTTTGAGGGTTATTTCGGTCATTTGTTTCAACGTTAATGACGGCTGTATACTCTCCACCTCCTAACCGATAGCTATCAAGATCAACTGTAATCTCGATAGAATTACCACCACTGATTTGACCATTAATTGGTGAAATAGTTAACCACTCTACTTCACCACCTTGATTTCCATCGGGATCAGATATTAGTTCACTTAAAATTGAGTATGTTAAAATGGCTTCACCCTGGTTGGATATTATCACTATTTCAGAGGCATTTTGTCCGGTAAAGAGACCGGCTTCTATCAATTCAACGTTTATTCCCGCAACAGGCGGGATTAGAATTGTCGCCAGAGTTTGGAAACTAATTTGTCCCTCATCGGGATCGTTAGAGTTTATGTTAATATTCGAGTTCCACTCACCATTTGCATCCGGGGACAAGTTCGCGGAGACCGTCTCCGATTCACCTGGTTCTAAGAACAGAGAATTGGGATCAAATGAAATTATACTGCTATCATCAGCAAAAACACTATCAATTTGCAAATCGAGAGTTCCGTCATTTCTGAAACTGAGTTCAACCTGATGATCGTCACCAACAATAACCTCTTCAAAGCCATTATTCCAATTCAGTTCATTTGGGTAACCGAGATTGTTATCCCATTCTATCGAAATATCAGGGGCGTCGGTAATCTCCATCGAAGCGCTGACAATCACATTTCCATTTACGGGGTCATTTGATTGTATTCCAATTTCAGCCTCGTAAATGCCACTTGATAAACCTTGTGAGTTAAGAACTATGAAAATTCCAATATTTTCATCTGGAAGGATTGTCCCAAGACGGGTGCCTAATTCAAGCCAGCCGGGTGATCCACCCTGACCACCCTGTGGATCTGAGATCAGGATTGTCTCAATGTTG
>CAYLYZ010000048.1:0-4940 GCA_964387885.1 uncultured bacterium
TTATTTTCTATAATCCCTTAAAAATCATAGAAGTCTTTTATTGACAATGCGGATTCTCTGTTCTTAGTGAATTGCCAAATCGAATAGCATTCCATTCCATAATAAATATCCAGTTGAAAAGAAGAATGATTATATTCTATCCAAACAGCTTCCAAACCTGGATAAATTTCCTGACGGTATATCGCAGTTGTGTGAAGTGATTGTACAGGATCGAGTAATGCAACCCAGAATGTAGCAGAAGGATGCGAAATAAAATTAGATTCGGTGGATCCATCCGGTTTTGTTTCTAACTGTTCATAATCCCAATCGTCTTCATCTGGACCAGTCTTTACATAGAATCCGACTCCAACGCCTCCCACACCCACACCGTCTATAATGATCTGAATCCTCTCTCCTGACAGGGACTCTCCCGCATTAGCAAGAAATACCATCAGCAGTAAAATGGTAATGCGCAAATTCTTGTATTTCATAAATCCTCCAATATTGTTTTTGGGGATATTTCCCCTTAAATTGGAGGTGCTGACAGGTTTCGCTTGAAACCTGCCATGCACCGCGATTCGGGCGTGCTAACTTCACAAAAGGCTAAGCGCGCCCGATCTCTATTTATCACTATTATTAGGGATATACCACTGAAATCACCGGACAGAAATGTCCAGTCTCCCCGCAATTTTTGGGCAGAGAAATCCCTCTATATGAATTACAGTAAAAGCTTTTAGGTCGTGTTTTGTAAATATGGTCTGAGCAATGCGTTTGTGTAAAGTTTGCTTCAGTGCAGAGAGATTTGACTCTTCCTTGAGAGTACTTAAGTCATGGATGTCAAACATTCCAAAACCTCCCGTGATAACGGGGGGGGGTATCTCACGTATTATCATTGTGTTACCCGCTTGAATAACTTCTAGAAATCTTGGAACAGGTTTATTATTACGGCAAATATCATTTCAATTTTGTAAATGCAATATAATCATTAATTTTGTAGATGTCAAGATGAATTATTTTTCGAAAGACAAACCTCGTTCCGAGTTTAAGAAGGGGATTTCGTTACATAGATAGAAAGAAAAAGGGATTGGAAAAAACCAATCCCTTTTCAAATTCGTATTTCAAGATCTTATTTAAGGCAGGTATATTACCCGCATAATCTCATTTTTACCACCCGAATCAAATCTTATCAGGTACTCACCAGCCGGAAGATCATTTGGTGACCAATGGAAGAGGTGGTTACCCTGTGTCAGATTACCGTTCCAAATATCCTGGATTCGACGACCGGTTACGCTGAATGATGTCACGATGGTGGGTTGTGCAACTGGAATGGTAACTTCAAGCGTCAGTGTCGAATTAAAAGGATTTGGGTAAACGTCAATCAAATTGAAAGATACCGGTTGTGTATGTTGTCCTTTAACACCCACTTCGTCTTCTTGACGGTAGTACCGAGCTCCAATATCTGACCTTGTCTCATCGGGATCAAGTATCGTTGGGTCTCCGGCATCTATGCACGGTGACTTTATCTCATCCTCATCCCCTGGATTCTCCCATCTTGGTGTGTAATGACTTGGTTGTGGAGGATTCCAGAGCAGTGAATCAAGCAGAGGATCTTCGATAATATCAGTTTCATCTCCTTCCCAGATACCCTCATAATATCTCAAGTGATTCCAGAGGTCATTGTATCCGCTTCCCGGAACTACTTCAGAATCATCGAGAGTGCTGATCCCTACTCCTATACTGCGATTGCCAAGTATGATGTTATTTTTTATCATCAATTGTGAATGAGTAGCATCTATCCCGATAGCGGACGAAGCAGAACCTATCATATGAATCGTGTTGTTTTGAATATGAGCTTCAAAGGATTGATTCAGACTGATACCATACATGTGATTGTGTGTTTGAGTTCGTATGATATTGTACTCTATAACCGCGTTACCCGATCTCCAAATAAAAATGCCATGTACATTTGAGCTACCAATAACATCATCAATGACGTTTATCCAGTTTCCTGAGATTACCGGACTGCTATTCTGGATATTTATACCGGTAACATCTTCATCAGACCTTGCATGAACTTCAATACTATTGTTCCTGATTACGGCATCAGAATTCAGTTCGAGATAAATCCCATCAGCATCAAAAAGTGACCTGTCACTGCCGACGACAATAGTATTGTTCTGAATTTCAGGACTGGAATTTATGCATTGAATACCATGACTTTCAGAAATAATGTGATTATTCCTGAAAGTAGGACTTGAACCCCTGCAAGCAATTCCAACTAAGCAATTTGTCAGTTCGCACCATTCGAGTATGGAAGCATTATCACTACTATCTGAAAAGTTGATACCCATCCATTGTTGTTGCTGAAAAAACCGGATATGGTTCAGAGAATCACCTTCGGCTAACAGCAATCCATCTACGAGCAATCTTGTTTGAGTATGACGGAAGATTATTGATGTACCGGGATCAATCTCAAGTGTACTATCACGAGGAACAGTAATACTCCCTGTTACATAAATTACGGTGACAGTATCACCAAACATAACCGGCCAATGCCCCCAGACCTCGCCCTGGACTTCAGGTTGAGCAATTGCTGTATTGGACAAGAACGGAAGGAGAGAGAGACTCAGGAGCAAAGCGACGGTAATTAGATCTCGCTTAAACCAGTTTTCAGGAAGTTCCTGACATGTCATGTTTTTCTTTAGTCTTTTCATTTTTTCGTTCGTTTAACCCTATAAATAATAAGGTGGTGAACATTTGCTAATACCTTGTACTGAGCGTCAAACATCAAATATCAGATGGTTGAAGAAATTCTCTTCAACCGTTAGTCTCTCTTTAAGTAACTTTATAATTGCACTTCAAGTATGCAATTGAAGGTACTTGGTATTTTACTAATTAACAAACATTTGCAAAATATGAAGCCGAACATGTTGGCAGTGCTTTTCTCGAATTATTGATTAGCAGTTCTTGGAGGACCAGTCTTTTTTTTTGTGGAAAGGTGAAGTGTTGAAAAGTGTTAAGGCGTGCTCTTCACCATCCTAAACTGAAAATAATTAATAAATATAGTAAAGTCAAGCAAAAACAGCAGAAAATACGCATTATTTGCACACACATACACTATTAAAGATCAAACCGGAATCCCGATCAAATCACCCTGTAAATCTCTGTCAATTCTCACCTTGACGCATTTCCCGGCATTAAGTGAGGCTGATTTCAGCCTTAATCGCAAATAATTATCGGTAACCGCGTATGCAAACTCTTGATTTGATTGAAAATGATCCGGAATTGCCTGGCAAATTCTTCCAATCTGTTCTTTACTAAAAATAACGCGTTTCTGCTTCCCAATGTTGGTGATAGAAGTCACACGATCTTTTATTTCTTTCGACGGGATTTTATTTGTCAATTTAACTGCCCTTGTACCCGGACGTTCGGAATATCCAAATGCATGTAAATAAGTTATTGGTAGATTCGAAATATCATCCAGAAGCTGATTATAATCATTAACCGATTCTCCCGGAAATCCCGTTATGACATCTATTCCCAAACCCAAATCGGGATGTTTTCTCTTCGTGCCAGATAATAACTCAAGAGTACCCTCCAACCCTGGTCGTCCCATCGCCTTTAGTACCTCCCGAGAAGTGTGCTGAATCGGGACATGCAGATGATTACATATCCTGGAATTTTCAAGAACAATTTTAACAAGCTCTTCATCAATCTCCCAGGGTTCTATTGATCCCAATCGGATCCGCTCTAATCCATCAATATCGGATAAGTCAGTTAAAAGGTGTTTTAGTAACTTCCCTTCATCAAGATCCTTTCCCCACGCACCAATTCGCACTCCGGTAAGTACTATTTCATCAGCTCCAAGAGCCACCAGACGTTTTGCATTTGATAGAACATCCCCAACTGGCAGACTGCGACAGGCCCCCCGGAGTAAAGGTATGATACAATAAGCGCAGAAATGATCACAACCATCCTGGATTTTTAAAAAGGGCCTTGATCTGTCCAGACTGACATTTTCATTACCCCTGGTAATTCGAAATGGATCAGAATTTACTTTTACAACAGTTTGTTCGGGTTTTCCCTGCCACCAATCAGTATCGAACCTCTCATCCATCCCAAGTATATAATCCACTCCCGGTATCTTGTCGATCCCATCAGGATCCAGTTGAGCCAAACATCCCCCAACAATAATTATTGCATCTGGATTCTCCCTGATGAGACGATTTATTGCGTGGCGTGATTTTGCAGCGGCTTTTGCTGTAACAGCGCAACTGTTAATAAATACAACCTCAGGATTATCTTCCTCCTTTTGAAGTTTCCTTGCAATTCCCGCTGAAGAAAGATTATCTCCTATCTGGTTGGTTTCAGACTGGTTGAGTTTGCACCCTAATGTATGAAAACGCGCTTTGTTCAAATTTTCTTTTTGTTTAAAATGAAATCCAGCCTGATGATTTGCTTGTGTATCACCAGGCTGGATATTTATCTACCAAAGACTATTCTGAAATCAGCTCAGTCCTTTTTTTCTTCTTTCTTTTTAGAAGCTTTTTCTTCCTTCTCCGGCTTTTTTGCTTCTTCAGGCGGATCGTCAGGTTTTCCCTCCTTTTCAGGAGTTTCTTCTGTTACCGCTTTGGCATCAGTCTTGTCCGGTTCAGAAGCAGGTTCTTCGACTACATCAGCTTTCGCTTTAGGATCAGCCTTTTTGGTCTTTTTAGCTTTCTCCACTTTCACTTCAGCATCCGCAGTCTTATCCTTTTTCCCAGATTTTGCTTCTTCATCTTCTTTTACATCGGCACCAGCAGTTTTATCCTTTTTCTCGGATTTCGCTTCTTCATCTTCTTTTACTTCGGCACCAGCAGATTTTTCCTTTTTATCAGGCTTTGCTTCTTCATCTTCTTTTACTTCGGCACCAGCAGTTTTTTCCTTTTTATCAGGCTTTGCTTCTTCATCTTCTTTTACTT
>CAYLYZ010000048.1:5040-43704 GCA_964387885.1 uncultured bacterium
TTTTCCTTTTTATCAGGCTTTGCTTCTTCATCTTCTTTTACTTCGGCACCAGCAGATTTTTCCTTTTTATCAGGCTTTGCTTCTTCATCTTCTTTTACTTCGGCACCAGCAGATTTTTCCTTTTTATCAGGCTTTGCTTCTTCATCTTCTTTTACTTCGGCACCAGCAGTTTTATCCTTTTTCTCGGATTTTGCTTCTTCGTCTTCTTTTACTTTAGCCTTTTTCTCTTTCTTTTCCGGCTCAGGTGCAGCTTCATCGGTTTTCTCAGCTTTTACAGCCGCATCAGCTTTCTTAACTTTTTTGGGCTTTTCAGCTTTTACTTCTGCATCCGCAGGTTTTTCCTTCTCATCAGCTTTTACTTCAACATCTTCTTTAGGTTGAGCTTTTACCTTCTTTACCTTTTTTTCCTTCTTTTCTTTTTCTTCCTTGACTTCAACCTCAGCATCCTTTTCATCCGCGGGAGAATCCGCTTCAGCAACTTCAGCTTCCTTTTCTTCAGGCTTATCTGAATCTGTTGCTTCCTTTTCAGGAGTTTCTTCAGGTGTTGGCTCAGATGTCTCTTCTGCAACAGGTGCTTCAACTACCGGTTCAGTGACATCTCCCTTTGACTCAGCCTTATCTTCTTTGAAAAGCGATTCCGGGCTAGAAACATCCTCTGTTTCCTTTTTATCCTCTTTCTTCCGGGGCTTCTTAGGCTTGTCAGCTGGTTTTTCATCACCTTTAACCGCACCTCCGACAATATCACCAATAGTGGTTTTCGTTTCATCCACACTATCGGAATATGTGCGATACGTATCTCTGTCTTTTGTACGTTCAACACTTGAATGAGAAAGAACTATCCTGTGGTTATTCTTATCAAACTCAATAACTTCGAGCTCGATATTATCACCTTCCTTAATTTTCTTCTTGTTGTCACCAGCAAGAGACTTGCCAAGTTGTGAATTAGGAATAAAACCTTCAACACCCAGCGATAACATAACTACAACACCCTTCTCAAGAACACGGATAACCGAACCTTCAGTCTTAGCTCGAATCGTGTATTCACGTTCGAACGTATCCCATGGATCGTCTTCCAACTGCTTGAATCCAAGTGCAATACGGCGTTCGTTTTTATCAAAGTTGAGAATGACAACTTCTATTTCCTGACCCTTCTTTACAATCTCACCCGGGTGACGAACTTTTCGAGTCCAGGACAAATCGGAAATGTGAACCAGACCGTCGATTCCGGGATCTAATTCAACGAATGCACCAAACGGGACGAGATCGCGTACGATACCGGTATGTTTGGTTCCGGGGAGGAATACCTGTTCGAGGCGCTCCCACGGGTCTTCTTCAACCTGCTTCATTCCAAGAGAAACCTTGCGGTTCTCACGGTCGATATTCAGGATTACAACCTCTATCTCATCATTCACATTCACCATTTGGGACGGATGCTTTATATGCTGTGTCCAACTCATTTCAGATATGTGTACAAGACCTTCAACACCTTCTTCGAGTTCAACAAAAGCACCATATTTGACGATAGATACAACTTTACCCTTGACCTTCGAATTGATCGGGTATTTTTCTTCTATCTCATCCCAGTGGTGTTCTTTAAGCTGCTTCAAGCCGAGGCTGATGCGACGCTTTTCTTTATCGTAATGTAAAACTTTTACGGCGATCTTTTCGTCTAATGAAACGACATCGGACGGATGGGAAACTCTGCCCCATGAAAGATCTGTTATATGTAATAATCCGTCGACTCCACCGAGATCAACGAATACACCAAAGTCGGTTATATTCTTGACAACGCCTTCGACAACCTGTCCTTCTTCAAGTTCTGAAAGTACCTTCTCACGAATTTCGCGTAAGCTTTCCTCAACAAGAACCTTATGGGACAGCACAACATTTTTCCGTGCATTATTAACTTTGATAATCCGGAAGTCCATATTGGCGTTAACAAGTGCGTCAAAATCACGAACCGGGTGAACATCAATCTGAGATCCTGGCAGGAATGCCTCGACTCCAAACAGATCCACGACCATACCACCTTTGATACGACGAACGATCTGTGCTTCGACCATTTCTCCTGACAGATACAGATTATTGATTTTCTCCCAGATACGCTGGAATTCTGCTTTTTTCTTGGACAATATCAGAGAACCGTGACGGCTTTCGATGCTGTCTATACAAACTTCTACTTCATCTCCAATTGATAATGATTCGGGTTCTTCAAATTCTTCAAAGGAAACACTGCCTTCAGACTTGAATCCAATATCAATTGCAACATCACTTTCACCTATTGCAACGATTTTACCCATCACAAGTTCACCTGAGCGGAAAACCTTCATCGTTTCGGCATAACGTGCCTCGAGTTCTGAACGTTCATCAGGTGTATATTCATCCTCTTCCTGAATGTCATCGATATCAATAATGACTTCTTCCGGCAGATCATCTTCGTAAGTATCTTCCTGGAATATTTCCTTTGAAGGTAGATCCGCTTCAGGTTTTTCTTCGGAACCGCTTTCAGGTACAGCGGGTTTAGGGTTAGGCTGATCGTCCGAAGGAGTCTCTTCAGTGACTGAAGGCTGCTCTTCCGGTGTAACGGTTTTGGGTTCTGATTTCTCTTCTTTGGTCTCCGAGGAGGAATCAATCACAGGGTCCGTAGCCTTATCATCCTGTTTAGCCTGTGGATTTGGTTGTTCTTTAACCATTTTAGTCCCTTGACCAAACCAGTTGTTAGTTGGTTGATTAACGAAATTAACATCATATTGTTTCTGAGAGCTTTAAATTAATACCATTTACCAGAAAACGCAAATAAATTTTGCTGTAAAATAGAAACTTATGATAAACAGAACAAAATGGAAAAATGTCATAAACTAACCGAAAACACGGAGTTTTTTGGACAATTGACTGAAGGATAATTTACAGCTAAAGGAGTTTCTTTTTTAAGCAATTCACAATACAGCAGCTATATATCATATTTACAAATAGTTATGAATAACGAGGGAATCATACATAATACTCCGCTTTTACTTTGTAATGTCACAATTCTTAGAAGGACTAATAACCTATTTTATATCAAAGAATATATAGATCTCAAAACACTGACGATCTTTTGAGAAATCAGTCGAGGATATTCCTCGAATGGCTACTATCATGGATTCATGAGGATAGATTAAGTACTGTGAATTATGGATCTTTTTACCTGAGAAGCGGGGCTTAGAGAGTTTCTCCAACACCCAGATAGAATCGAGGGGAACTGTGAGGTGATTTTGCGATGTCGAAGAATAAAACAAGTTCCGGTGGGATAACAAATCTCAAGCCAACTCCGTATCCCTGTCTGGTCTTTAGAAACTTGCCTGATATTCGTTCAACACTACCAATATCATAGAAACATACACCCTCAACCTCCATCTTCCATACTGGAAAAAGACTGCAGATTCTGTTGGCGAGACGTAATGGTAAATCCCACTTGTCCAATAAGGTCTTATGATATTGCACTCTCGAACTTATAACAGTTCTGCCATAATCCCGTTGTGATGGTTCCCCACGTAATGTGGTTTCACCACCTAAGTGTTTTTGAACCGGAGGTTTAGCTGATCCTTGATATTGACCTAAGAGTCTTAAATATATACGACTTTTCATTGTTATTGGTTTTGCAAAAGCAATTCTTAGTTCACCATTTCGACTGTCAGGAAAATTATCTCCTGAGTTGCCCAATCTAAACGACAGATCGACAAGATTCCCACTCAATGGCCTATTCGGATTCATTGATGCGTAACGCGCTCGTATACCGAGAGTTGATAATCCACTTTCACCAAACCTTACGTCATACGGTCCGTCAACCGCGGACAGGTACAATCCATCTCCTGTATATTCAACATCTTTTCCAATGGAATAATCTAATGTGAAATCAGGACCTAATTCGATACGGTCATCCATCATGTACAAACGGGAGTATCTCATTTGATAGCGTGTTACGGATGCTTTGGCGCGAGTCTCCGGTTTGTCAATGCTTGGGTAATATGAGTATCTGATAACATTTGATAAGTTGGTGTTCCACACATTCCGAACGCGATTTTTTCCCATCTCACCACGCAGGCTTAAGCTGGAATATCCCTTTGTAGATGTTTGAATCGAAGAATATATAAGCAGGTCTGGAAACCTGGAAATCCCTGCGGTAAATCCGACAGCGATCCCCTCATCTGAATTAGCGGATATCCAAGGTGCAGCGATGAATTTTGTGCTGCTGTCGGGAGTAGAAATTTCAATATTCTTTTCAGTCGCAAATATTGTAGAGACAATAACCTGCACAACAATACAGCAAAACCGGATCCTGTGACGAAAGATGGCTTGATCTATGCTAATTGTTCACTTCCATTTCGTTAAACATCTTATCTGTGTCTTTAGGTCTTTCAGTCATGAGACTAACTACTACTGTAGCACTCAAGCCGAAGATAAATCCGGGTATCAGTTCGTATAGGGATGCTTTTAGAACAGGAGTATAATACCAGATAATTGTTGTCACTGTTCCAGTGATTAATCCCGCAAACACGCCTGCTTTGGTAGTTGGCTTCCAGAATAGTGCAAGAATTGAGGTTGGTCCGATAGACGCCCCTAATCCTGCCCAGGCGAACAAGACCAGCCAGAATACAAGTTCAGATGCAAATGTTCCTATTACAATTGCTATAGCAACAAGTATTAAAATGATAATCCTGCTATATAATACAAGTTGACTCTGTGAAAGTTCCTTCCCTTTCTTGATGACTTTCTCGTAAAGATCATGAACAACACTGGAGGCAGCAACCAACAGTTGAGAATCAGCAGTGGACATTATGGCGGCGAAAATAGAAGCTAACACGATCCCGAATAAAATCGGATGCAGATGACTTTGTGCAAGTATCGGGTAAAGGTGTTCAATATCCCCACCTGGAATTATGTCTTTAGTCGGAAAATACACCCGTCCTGCCAGCCCGATGAATAACGCCCCTGCTGCCATTATTATATTCCAGAATGTCCCAATTAGAGCAGATGCCTTAAGCTGTTGCGGATCATCAATGGACATGTACCTGACAAGTATATGGGGATTACCCGGTGATCCAAGACCAATTCCGACCAATCCGATCAGCGTTCCGATGGCGAGCGCCATAGGATCTACAAGGGTGGGATCGAGAGTACTGAGCTCTCCCATAACAACCCCAAATCCTCCATAATTCGCTATTGCAACAACCGGAAGTATAACCAGACCAATCAGCATGAAAAATGCCTGTAGCATATCGGTTAAACTGACAGCAAGGAAACCTCCCAGGATTGTGTATAGGAGAACTATTGCAGCCGTAGTCAGCATTCCTGACATCTGCGACATTCCGAAACTCGCGGCGAACACCTTGCCTCCTCCGACAAACTGAGCGGAAACGTAGGCGGTCATGAAAATTAGGATTATCAAGGTGAGAACAATTCGCAGGCTGCCGGTCTTATCTTTGAATCGTGAAGCGTAAAAATCCGGAAGTGTTATACAATCATTGGCTTCGCTGAATCGTCTTAATCTTTTCGCATAATAGAGAAATAGGAATAGTTCTACTGTTATATATCCGATTGCTGCCCACAAAGCTGAAGCACCCATCTTGTATGCCAGTCCGGTGAATCCAATCATCAGCCATGCACTTCGACCGGAAACTACAGATGAAAGTGCAACAACAAACCGATTTAATTTTCTACCTGCGAGGAAAAACTCTGTCATGCCCCTGGAAGAAAATCGGCTGGTTGCAATGCCAACCACAGTCACTAAAAGCAAATAACCTGCAAAGGCTCCTATAGCCCACCCATCAATGTTCGGGGTGATTGCTGCTGTTTCATGCATATTAAGCCTCCCTGGAAGAAACACATGTCATTGCGAACGAAGTGAAGCAATATCCTGACCTAACAATCGGGATTGCTTCGTCACTACGTTCCTCGCAATGACGGACTGTTGAGAAATGGTCTATGTCCTTTTCAAACAATTATTCTGATCGTCCCAATAGCGTAAAAGAATTGCCCGGAAAAAATCCCGGGCAATTATATTATAAAATAAAAAGTTGTAAATGCTATGTTAGAAAAGGAATTATCTCACCAAAAGTACTTTTCTGATAACAGATTGCATGCCTGAAACATCAATCCTGATCAAGTATAATCCACTTGTCAAATTTCCCGCATCAAACTTAACAATGTGGCTGCCTCCTGCCATAAATCCCTCTGAAATAGTTGCAACTTCAGATCCTGTTACATCATAAACGCCAATACGAACATTATTACTGACCGGAAGGGACACTCCGATGTGAACTGTCGAATTAAATGGATTGGGATATGGTGATGAAACCGAGAATTCAGAAGGTATATCGGTATTCCAATCAGATATCCCATTCGGATTCGGAGTAACACAGAAGCTAAATGCAGAATCGCAAGTTGTTGTGTCTTCATCTGATATAGCATGAACCCACCAGGTTCCCTGAATAAAGCCATTCCAGTATTTAATACCAATGGTGTCGAGTAAAGCAATATTCAGGTTATTATAATCAGTCGATTGGTAAACCAGTGTTGTATCAAGGCTGTCCACAAGAATTTCAAAATAAATGGCATATCTAAGAATAGATTCCGGATCTGGATCGGAAGATTCCTGCCACATCACGCCTAATCTCAGGTCTTCTGCAGCATAGGTAGTATCACCATCCAACGGGAATACAAGACTGAACGGAGCAGGAGGTTGAGGTTCAGCAGTTTGGAACCTCATAGTCTGATTAGAATAGGTGCCTTCCGTATTCCAATCGGCAGCGCGGACGCGCCAGAGATAATAGGCGCTATCGAGAAGATCTTCAACTAAAAAATGAGTGGAATCACCGCACCGGTAAAGATCAAATTCTGCAAAATCAGGGTCTTGGCTGATTTCGAGCTCGAAGGTTAAAACATCGGCTGAATCATTGTCTTCCGTATTATTCCAAACAAGATTGACTTCAGTTGTATCAATCCATGAATGATGCTCAGGCTCTACTAAATCGAATGGTTCGGGATGCAGTGGAATCGGTTCATCGTGTCCTACATAAATGAAGTCGTCATTAGGATGATCATGACAATCGAAACACTCCTCGTTATCGATATCTTCATCTACGTTTTGGCATACCGGATGACAGGTGAAACAAGCCTGTCGACTTATCTTGTTGATATCGGCATTTGCCTGATGACAATCGCAACAGTGTTCTACTTCTTCTTCAACGTGTACTTCACGATTGTGTTCGATCTGGTTCCAGGGAAACTCGGAGTTATTAGTATGACAAACCGCACATGTCATCAGATCTTCAATGTCGTGTTCAGCGGGATCCTCATGGCATTCCTCACTGCCGCATGTCAAATACAAATTGGAAAAAGTTATTGTAGGTTCGATTTGACCAACCTGGAAATCAAGCTGCGGATATGCATCAAACCAGCGATTATTAGCACGTCTGTGTATTTCAAAAAAGATGGTGTAGGTTCCGAATCCCTCAAGATCTTCAGGGAGGAATATTAACATTTCACCTGTTTCCGGATTGTATCCCGCCTCATTATTAAATCCAAATTGAGGGCTTTTTATCTGAAACAAATAGTAATCACCCACAGTCATGTAATTTTGCCTCGGACCGGAAACATACATGTCAAGTTCACGAATTTGATGGTCCGGGTCATTTGCGAGGAGAGCATTTTCATCATTGTCGGTTAGGATTAATGAAGCAACCAGAGTGTCCCCCGGCATGTAATACCCTCTATCTGGAACGGGAAGAGTTAATTCAGCGTTCAGTCCGAAAGCAAATATCTGACCTGACAAAAGGCTCACAAAAACGACTGACATCAGCAATTTGACAGCAATGTGAGATAATCCATATGATGTTATTTTTACGTACATTAATATCCTTACTTCAACAGCATTACTTTTTGTACATGATTGTAAATACCAGCATCAAGCCTCACGAAATACAGCCCTGATGGTGAATCAACTGCATTCCAGACGGTTTGATAACTGCCCGTTTCTTGTCTGCCATCAAGCAGAATTGCAATCGTTTTTCCACTTACATCAGAGACGGTTATCTTCAGGTTTGCTTTTTCGGGCAGTTGATAGTCTATCCGTGTTACGGCATTAAACGGATTCTGATAAGCAGGTGACACGAAAAATCCATCTTGCGTTTGAGATTCTACCGAAATTTCGGCAGCTATAAAATCATCTTTTTTGTATTTCAGGATTTTATCTGAAATCACCTTCACCTTGTTTTCAGCATTTTTATCGGCATCCCAGTATTTGAGTTTAAGTCTCTCACCCGTTTTCATCCCGTCAATGAGCTCGGTGGATTTATCATCACCCCAGACTGATATACCACATTGACCTTTTTCATCAATAATTCCGACGCCAGTAATTTTACCTTTATAGTTCATTACCGCGATCTGGTCGCCTTTCTCTGTAATTAGTCCATCTATGTCCTTTATCAAAAGGCTCATATTTTGATCTGTTGACTCAGGCTTTTTCCAGTGCAGTTTTTCCTTCTTTTCTTTTTCCACAAGTTTGTGTCCTGTCAGTGCATTATTCTCATTAGGATAGTTTAGGACCACATCTTCACCAACATAAACCTGATAAGCATTACCCGGACTCCAATCCGGCATGTTAGAGAAATCCTGCTCGGGAATCAGAAAATTGCCTTCACCATCTTTTGCTATTTGCACATGTTCGATAATGGGTGAGAGCACATCGAAATTGGGGGCTTCAGCGCTTAGTTCGTATACAGGATAATATGCAATCAGGTTCCAACCCGCACCTAAATGAATGTCAGTATCCGCTGGGATTAGATCCCCCTCTACCGTAACCTCAAGCTCAGATGTCGTTTTGATCCGGTACCCATCTGTCAGATCCCAAAAGGGAATATTATTGAATTCAAATCCTGGCACATAAAATCTTCCCTGCTCATCCTTAACAATTTCCACCGGAAGATTTTCCTCATCAATGCGCAATAATTCGATTAAAAGCTCAACATCTGGCCCATCCTCTCTCAACCAGAATTCTTCAACCGGTGATGTGTTCAGGGATGTCAGGTTCCAACCTTCCCTTAAATTCAAGGTTTGCCCCGGAACTGCAACACTGAACCTCCAATTCTGACCAGAGTTACGTGTTAGTTGATTTAAATCGGAAGCCCGAATCCGCCAGTAATAATTGCGATTGTAATCAATTCCCTCAATCTCAATGCTCGTGTTTTCACCGGCATCAAAAGAAATGTAATTTCTGAACCGGCTGTCTAATCCAAGTCTAAGTTCATAACTTATTATGTCACCCTCGTCGTTATTTCCGGATTCCTCCCATTCAAATCTAACCGGCTGCCCAATAACCTGTTCTCTGTTTTCCGGGCTAATAAGGTCAAATGAACGCGGTCCGGTTGGGGAAAACTCATTATGCCACCTGTAGATTTCCCCCCAGTGGCAGTTATTACATGTATTGTATTGATGACCATGACCTCTGTCCGCATGACAGGACGTACAAGCAGTAAATCCATATTCATCTATATCCGCATTTGCCCGATGACAATCCGTGCAATCCTCGACATTGTTGTTCTGGTGCTCACGGAGAGAGTGCATTATGTCATCCCACGGATATCTGTAGTCGTGAGTGTGACAAATTATGCAATTTGTCAGGTCTTCAGTCTCATGATAGGAGGGAGCTTCGTGACACTCTTCTGATGTGCAATTGAGATATCGAATGGATTGCGTAATTGTTTCCCGATCCTGACCAACCTGGAAGTCCACATAAGGGAAGATATTGTAAGTTCGATTCTCGTGTCGCCTTTCTATCTCGAAAATTGCTGAGTAGGTTCCACCAACGAGATTGTTGCGCGGAAGTGTGATTTCAATTTCACCGGATTCCGGATCAAAACCTGCGTTTTCATTGAATCCATTTCGAGTTGACAGGATTACAAATTCAATATATTGCCCAACGCTGAGGTAATCCTGGCGGGGTCCTGAAACCCAGAGTTCAAGTACCCGAAGACCATTATCTTCAAATTGGTCAATACGAAGTTCATTTCCCTCTTCATCTACAATAAGAAGAGTTAACGGAACTCGATCCCCAGCGTCGTAATGACCACCCTCTGGAATTTCCACTGACAGATCTGCAATAACAGCCTGAGCTGACAGAGGATTGAACATGAGTAAAGCCAGAATGCAAATCGAACAAAGTAACTTTATCTCGAAAGAGAACTTGGGACACAAAAACCTATTCCTCGTTGGAACTAAATCATGAAAAGCAAAAACTATAGAATTTAAAATATACTAATCCTGTCACAATTCTACAACTTTTCGAACGTTAAACGATTTATATAATATCTTTTCAGATCGTGTTTGAATATGTCAAAAAATCGTTTTGAGTCAATATGTACACTTTTTTGTGCATTAAGGGAACTTTTTTGTTTATATTTTATTTCTAATAAGCATGGTGAGCTTAAACTTTTTAACAAATACTCTCTCTTGAGGAAAACATGAGATTTTTAATTATACTTCTTTCCCTTATGCTGTTTTCGGTTTGTCAGGCACAACCTGAAAGCAACTATGTTGGATCTGATAAGTGCGGCTTATGCCACAGTGGAATCGCCAACGGGAATATTATGGAAAAATGGTCATCTGGTCCGCATGCCAATGCCTTCAAGTCACTTGCAACCGAAAGAGCCAATAGTATTTTGACTGAAAAGTATGGACTGATCGGAAATCCTCAGGAGGAGGTCCTGTGTCTCAGCTGCCACCTTACGGGATTTGAAGGAAAATCTTCAAGCACGAATACTATACATCAGGAAGAAGGTGTTTCCTGCGAAGCTTGCCATGGAGCGGGAAAATTGTATGCTAAAGAAGAGATCATGAGAAACCGTGAATTATCTATCCAAAATGGTCTGACCGAACTTCCCAAATATTCCTGCAAGCAATGCCATAATGAAAAAGGCCATTCTACAAATATATTTAGCTTTGAATCAAGTTGGCCTGAAATACAACACATGAGGAATTACGGTAATTCAAATCCTGATCAAACTCAAAAAGAATCAACTCCGGGAGGGACTTCTACAAATTTAAATAAATCACCATCATCAACCGAGATGATGCATAATGGAGTACCAGCACTCCCAACTCCAGATCCATCTTTACCCCAAATTGAAAAACCTGCTGCCAAGAAAAAGAAGAAATAGGATTCATTTTTCATATAAGTTAGAAAACAAATTAGATTACAACCGTCTCACAGGTTTTTACATAGAAAAGACGGGCAGAACAAACCTTCATATTTATTGCTTTTTCTAAAGCAACCTTATAGAGGTTAATTTGCTTAGAATGACCTTTTTCATCTTTTTGTCCTGTTTTGTAATCCACAATATGTATGTTTTTTTGATCATCCTCCCATACGACATCAATAATCCCTCTTAACTGACCTGAGTCGAAATTGGCAGTTACCGGGGTTTCCCGCCAGAATCTTTTTGCCTGACAGATCTCATGCCAGATATCATTTGCCAGACAGTTTTTAACAAGGGGCAATAATTCGTCTTTTGAAACTCTTTCTTCCTCAGATACTATCTTCAGGAGTTTTTCAGAGACTTTGTAACTAATGTGCGTTTGTGCCATGTATTTATGAAGAGCATTGCCAATTCTGATTGCATTCTCACCATTATAATCTCTCTCGAATGACAGGTCTCCAGCTTCAGGATTATCTACATCCCCATCACTCGGTCTGACTTTTTGAGGTATCTTAGATATCGCTTTTTTGAGTCTTTCTCTTCGATCAGATTCCCAGCCTTTCATGTCATTCCAAATACTCTCGATCCCCTCAATTCCAGTATGTTTCTTAGCTTGAGGAAATGAATCATCAACTTTGGTTGGGATTTCAATCAATCTCCAGAGTTTTCCAGCATTCGAATTAGATGAACTCACCTCAGTAAAGAACCTTACGAGCCATTGATACCAAATCCCCTTGGGGATACCCTTTGAGTCTTCTCTATAGAACATTGGCAAAATAAGATGGTCACGCGCTCGTGTCATTGCGACGTACAACAACCGCATCTTTTCAGCCATATCCGCCTGCGCTTCAAGTTCGGACGCTTTATCAAAATCTTTGGATTTAAAAACGCCCGATTGCTTCGAACCAATTGAAATGTCGATCTTTTTTTCGAGCCGATTTGCAATGATATGTCTGGCTCTAAATCTTCCTCCGGACATATTGGCAAGTAAAACAATTGGAAATTCCAGTCCTTTCGCAGAATGAATCGTCATCAATCTAACACCTGCATTTTCAAGTAACTGACCCGATCCCTTGTCATCGGATTGTTCAATTCGATTACTCAACCACCTCTTGAAACCTCGAAGCCCAAATCCATTTTCATTTCCCCATTTCCGAGCATGACCAAGAACTCGATCTAACGCCGCCTCATCGATCCATGTCCTCATTTCGGAGCGAATAACCTGTCGAAAGGCTGTTTTACGTATTAACAATTCCATTAGTTCATCAACTCGCATTTCCTTCCGTTTGGTATGCAGGCTTTGAAGCAAGTTGATAGCGGATTTGAGGTCGTTCGGTAGAGTATTTGGATCCTGACGATAATCAAGTTCACCCCTAACACTCTCTCGCCATGACATTATCTCATGATCAGGTATGCTGAAGAATCCTGAACGCAAAGCGGCAACCACATTGAGGGTATCGACAGGATTATCAATTGCGGCAAGTGTACTGTATAACTCTGTTATAACATGTTGTTGAAAAAACCTTTTCCCTCCCTCTACCTGAAAAGGGATATCCAACCGATTCAGGGCTTCGGCATATATGTCAATTCCGGTTACAGTCTGAAAGAGTATCGCAAAGTCACTCCAATGAGGAGAATTAAACTTACAGTCTTCCTTGCGATAAATTTTCCATTCTTGATCCGAGTGAGCCAAATGAATTATCTTAGCAAAGGCATCCGCTTCAGCAGATCGTATTTCGTCCGCATTAGCGGATCCGGGATCCCAGTTTGTACCAGGAGTTATCAGTGCAACCGGCGGTGAAGGCAGCGAGTTGGGTCTTTTGGGATCAGGTATGATTGACTGATAACCTATTCCTCCCGAATTTGTGTATTCCCAGATCCTGGTAAAAAAGACATTTACAAAATCCACGATTCCTGGCGATGATCTGAAATTTTGTGTGATTTCAACTTTCTTCCCAGTTTTAACCACCTTTTCGACTGCCGCTCCATATATGTCGGGATCTGCTCTTCTGAAACGGTATATTGATTGCTTGGGATCTCCGACAATACACATTTTCCCCGGTTCAAGATTCTGTTCAAATGCTCCCATTTCTGCGGCTCGCTGACCGGCAAGAAGCATTGCAATCTCAACCTGCAAAGGATCTGTATCTTGAAACTCATCAATTAAGAGCCTCTTAAATCGGGTTTGAAGAATGCGCCGAACCTCGGGATCCAATAATAAATTTCTGGCTTCGATCAATAAATCCTGAAATCCAACCAGCCCCTGAATCCTCTTCTCACCGTTTATCTTTTCTGTCAGATCCACCACCCAATCAACAATCTGCTTAAGAGTCTCCCTTCTCAACAAGCTGATAATCTCTTGAGTTTTTGATTTTAGAATCTTTAATTCTCTTTTTTGATCCCGGCAATAATCTTTATTCGACCAATTTCTCTGTACACCCTTGTTAGGACTTATTGAGGCAACCCTCAGCATCCATGTGATTATCTCGGCCTCTTCAAGCTTAGAGGAGTCTGGAATACTATTTTCAATATTCAGTATTTGAATTCGTCCCGGATCCTTTTCTTCCGGACAATTCTGGCCTGCAAAGATCGCAAGTTTTCGAACGGTCTGGGAGGTAAAAGTAAAAACCTCATTCAGATTGACAGAGTCATCTACTTTATTGAAGTTTTCAAGTAAGTCTCGATTCTCGTATAACTCCAAAACGAGTTCCCTTAGATATTCAAACCTGCCATCTAAGTGAACAAATCGCTTTAACCAAAGATCTCGTTGCGAGTCTTGTCTGATTAATTCGTTACTTATTATGTCGTTAACAAGAAGCTTTTCTGCATCCGGTTCAATCATACTGAATTCCGGATCTAAACCTGCTTCAAATGCTCGTTCGCGGATAATTGTTCTGGCAAAGGAGTGAATTGTAGACACTTGCGCAGTATCTATCTCATCGAGGACTCTCAGCATTTTAATCGAAACACCTTTGCTACCGGAATTGAGTAATCTCTCTTCAATTCTACTCCGCAGGCGATCAATTAATTCATCTGCAGCTTTCTCAGTAAAAGTTACGGCTGCAATGTCATTGAGGTTGAAATTCTCAATCAGACTGATTATCCTGTCCACTAAAAGTGTGGTTTTCCCGGTTCCCGCTCCGGCTTCAACGACCATTGAGCTGTTAATCTCCGAGCGGACACTTTCTCTTTGTGCATCATCAAGGGGATAAGATGTTGCTTCCATCAGTAAATCTCCCTTAACGATATCATCCTCTCAATTCGCGGATCATTTGTGACATTAAAATACTTGCTTCGGCTGAATCGATTACAGGCAGGTGAAACCGGACAAATCGGACAATTACTGTCTTCCGGAATAGGTGGGTAATAGTTATCGGAAATTCCCTCCGTAATAGTCTCAAGTATATTCTTCAGGTCCTCATCACGGTCAATTAACACCTGACCAGTAATCCCATAGTGTTTCTTATCTCCATTAGATTTGATTTGAATATATTCAGCTGTACTATTTTCGCGATCATAGTCCGGAGATTCCTGAAACATGGCTTTTAAATAAAGTGGTAACTGCAGTCTGCGGCCGCCTTTAAACTGATCTGGCTTTGTTGGTGCTCTCCCCGTCTTGTAGTCAACAATTCGAATCAACCTACAGTCTGAAGATTCATCAATTCGGTCAATACTGCCCTTTATTTTCACTGAAAATTCCGTGGATCCAGTTCCGAAAATGAGATTTCCGGATATCCTTCTCTCTGTTGATTTTACCTTATAAAATTCCATATCTTCCATATCTGTTCGCAGAAAATTCTTCAATCTCGTTTGCAGCCTAAAGACTGTCATATCCCAAATAACTTGGGGTGCCGGACATCTTCCCACCCACCTGTCAACTTCATTGTACAGACTTGTCCTCGCAAACTCCTGAATATTCTCAATATTGCAACTCTCATCAGCCTTCCCCCTGCCAACATAAGTATTTTCATAAACGTCCTCGAGTACTTTATGGATAATACTTCCCGTTACATGAGGTGGAATTTCAACAACCATCTCTGGTTCTTCCAATGGTGCAATGTTTAAAACTTTTTCAATCCAGTACCTGAAAGGACATTTTGCATAGCCTTCGAGGTCAGTTACCGGAAACTCAAAATTGTTGTTTTTATCAGTAGATTTCAATTGCAGAGAAATACCATCCCATTCAGAATAAGTAGTTTGATCTCTTCGTGCCAAATAAGCCCGTCGATTGTGATCGTATGCGCTAAATTGGCCGGAATACACCTGTCTGACGGCTTGATGCCTGAGATTTCGAGGAACATGAGTAGCGATCCACTGTGATATAAAGCCTTCGGGACTTGTAAGACGGTGAGAGAAACTCCGTTTCCCATCAGTTGACAAATCATCAGGTTTTTCAAGAATTGGTAATTCGGTAAGTTTTTCCGAACTTATAGGGCGTCCGAATATGCTACGACAAATCTCGAGTAAAAAACTCGATGGCAGATTCGGTTTACCACCCTCGAAATCAGAACCGGGGAAGGTCAGGAAAAGTTGTTTTCGAGCAGAATCAACAGCAAGTGTAAATAAAAGGCGTTCTTCCCTGCTCCGGTGTTTTTTCAAGGGTAAACAAAATGGATTTTTGTTCCCGACTTTTACTTTTATTAACTTTCTTACTGAATCAGGTAAGATCGGATCTTCACGAGCAGATATTGGTACCGCTCCCTGAACTAAACCTGGCATGAAAAGCACATCAAAGGCCACTCCGCGACCAGTCATTTTGTCAAAAACAGTTACTCCGGAACCGAATTGACCTATTTTGTTAGACGCTGACATCATAGACTCTCTAAATAGATCTATGAACGCCTGTTTTGTAATCTCCTCACTGATTTCATCGAGTTCACAAAGTTCGTCCAAAATACTGATAATCTGACTTTTAATATCACTGGTGGGAATGAACTCTCTTAGGTATTCTCTCAGGTTTAAACTTATTTCCCGGTAACTGCCCGATGTCGGACATTGCTCGATGAAGTCAAAGAGTTTGTTAATAAATCCTCGAAATAATCCTGCCTGCGTTCTGAATAGTACATCATCGGAGTGATACTCAAATCTATCCAGCGTTTTATTCCAGTCCTGACGACTGCCTGCAATCAGGGAAGTTAAATTACTCAACTTTTCCCATACGACTAAATCGGGAGCAATACCCTCGTCTTGATCTGTCAAGTTGAGCTCAAAGGTCGCAAGCAGATCAACAATGTCTCTTCTCTTAAGTCGATGCCCGATCAACTTTAACAGCGCATCTGTAGTACGTCCTTCGCGGGTGTCAATGAGAGATGTTCCGATGGCATCATAAAAAGGCAATCCTGCACCCTCCAAGGCTGAGCATACTCCACTGCGGTACAACTCCGGATGCCAGAGCAGAATCCCGATTTTTTCGATGGGAACATTCATGTACAGAACTAATTCATTAATTTTTCCGACAATACGAGAAATCTCATCTGTGATATCGGATCCTTTGATGATTCTAACTCTTTGTCCTGATGGATTTAAGCAACCACCCGATTCATTCGGATTATATCTGAACAACCTGAATCCAAATCCCTTATTCTCACAACCGTTTTCAGGCATTAATTTCTGTTCTTCATTTTTGCTTAGTTTTAACAGATGTCTATGAGCTGGAGTTGCATATTGAAAGGCATTACCGAAATCATCTCCTGGTGACCAGTACGGGACAAATGCACGGATTTTGATCTTTTCTGAAAGAGCTTTAATTATTTTAAATTGACCTGGAGTAAAATCATAGAAACCAAAAACAAAGAGATCTGGAGATTGGAATGTGTTTTTAAATACTTGACCGATGTCTTTTAATTTTGTAATTTCTTGCGTACGATTTCTGAATTTATTTTGAATCTGACTGTTCATTTCAAACATCTGTTGCAGCGATGACCACTTACTTGATTTGGGAAGCTGATTTGTTAGATTTACATTAGTAATTTCAATTCCTGATTCATCAATGTCGTTAAATGTGGCTGCAAGACTGCGTTGAAACCCCGACCTATCCTGAACATTGTTGAAATAGTTATCCCACTTGACTGCACCTACAACTTCAGAGATAATTGCTCGTTTCCCGATTTTCGGCAATTTCGGACGGTCATCCTGGAAAATGAAACTTAGGCCCCTGATTAAATCAGCAAATGTGATAAACCGAATATTAAAAGAAGCATTGCTCTCTTTAACAAGCTTCCCTGTGAAGTACTGTTCAAGCAACCTTGATCCGACCATAACAGTTACCGGCTCAAGCGGATCGATGTCTTTGATGAGGCGTATTTGTTTGAATAACTCAGATTCCAGTTCGGGATGAATCATCCCTGTGATTAAATGAACTCCGCCGGGGCACCTGTCAGATTTGCACAAATTTATCTCGTGTTAATTATCCACATTGCTAAAATAATTAGGTTTTTGGACATTTCAAGGGATGTCACTGAACAATAAATTTTTACATTAATCAAATTTTATTTAGTCATTGTAGTATAACTTACAGGAAACGATAAAAATTAACAAAAAACAACAAAAAACAAAATTGTTTCGAAAATCAAAATGATTTCTTTACAACTTTGTTTACGTTTTGTGATGTCAATCACTTGTAGTGTGGGTGAAAGTACACTATCTTCACTATTACGTGAGTCAAAGTAAGCATTCCTCAAACTTAGCGCACTTTCTTAAGCTTTGCAGTCACAAACGTTGATTAATTTGCAAATTCATATAATACATAGTTTACAAAAGGAGAATGATAAAATGAAACGCTTAAGCGTGTTCGCAATCATTTTTATCTTCATGTTCGCGGTAATACCCAACTTACTTCTGGCTGATGAGCCAATAGTTGATGTTACTTACCCGAACGGTGCTGAAGAACTCAGGATCGGTGACTTGATTCAGATTTCATTTTCAGTCACTTACGGAGACGGTGAAGGATTAGTAGAAACGAGTTCGGCCGAATATTCAACAAACAATGGTGCCGATTGGACTGATGTTGATGACGTAGCCGAAGGGGATGACTATGATGTATTCTGGACGATCCCAAATGATCCCAGTGAGGAGTGTTTAGTCAGAGTTACAGTGGTTGACACCAGCGGTGATACCGGAGTTGATTTATCTGACGGTAACTTTGAGATTATGCTTCCGGCAATTAACGAACAGCATTTTGCCCCCGGATGGAGCTTAATCAGTTTCCCGGTAATTCCAGATCCGGATTTCGATACACTTGAAGATATTTTCGGTGAAGACTTCATCCGGCTCTTCGTGGTTTATGGCTGGGCTCCCGATAGAGGTCATTTTGCGCCTGATACAATTGCGCATGGTTTGGCTTATTTCCTTGGCACTACCGAGGATGCTGAATTAGACATCGACGAGTACACAGTCAACGAGGCTGAATCTCATGTGTATGATCTGGCCTGGGGCTGGAACATGATAGGTACACCATGGTTTGAAAGAGTTGATCTTCTTGAAGCAACTGTAACAGTTGGTATTCACGGCGGTCCAATGCCTTTCGGTGAAGCGGTTGAACGTGAATTTGTTGGTCCGGTGGGATATAACTTCTTCCATAACACACCTGACGAACTACTTCCCGATGAGGAATTACAACGGTATTTCGAACATCAGGAATTCCTGCCCTGGAGAGGTTATTGGTTTATGTCAATAGTTGACTCTGTTGTATTAGAAGTTGAGCCAACGGGTCCATACCCGACCATTGATGCTGCTGATGATGCTACACCTGATAACTGGTACATAGACTTTATTGGAGTTCTGGATCAAACTGCAGACGTTTGCCGTCTTGGTTCAAGGGAAGGTGCGACCGATGGCTTTAATGCTGTGCATGATTGGCCACAACCTCCGGATGCACCTGTTGAAAATCCTGTCAGACTATATTTTGATCACTCCGGTTGGGGAGCACGTGCCGGTGAAAACTTCTCACGTGATATCCGAGCCCCGTTTGCTGAGGGAGCTGCATCTGAATGGACAATTACTGTTTCCACAGGTCAACCTGGTGAGATTACAATCTATTGGCCGGAATTGTTAGAGACAATTCCATCAAGTGATGGAAGCTATTATGAAGTCACAATGACAGATACTGAAACTGATGATGTCTTTAATCTCAGGGAAGTTGAAAGCTATACCTTCAATTCTGAAGGTGATAGAGACTTCGCAATTCGTGTAGAAACAGCTCTATCCGTTACTGACAACGGTTCAGAATTGCCTATTAACTTCGGCATTTCATCGATTTATCCGAATCCGTTTAATTCGACAACAATTATTAATTACAAGATTGATAATTCTGCTGATATTAAGTTAGCATTGTTCGACTTAGCCGGTCGTGAGGTTGCAATACTTGCTCAGGGCAACTTAGAAGCAGGTAATTACACTGCTGCCCTATCAGGCGAGTCTTTTGAATCTGGTGTTTACCTGGTTCATTTGACTTCAAGCAATCAGTCCCATACTGAAAAACTGACTCTGATCAAGTAAACCAGGATCATTCCAATATATTTGAAACACCACTCGGTAAGTTTTTTATTGAGTGGTGTTTCTATTTCTATCTGGCATGACAAAAACCAGACTATCACGTCGAGAACTAAAAAGCGAAATTCTCAAATCTCTGCACAATCCTGACTTTTTTGCAGCTCTGAGAGACCTTCGGAATTTACCTTTAGCTTCAACAATAAATGCCCTTTTAGGTACACTTCTACATCCTGAACCTGAAATCCGTTGGTTTGGAATCACGGCATGTGGGATCCTCATTGGAGATCTCGCAAAAATCGACCTGGAATCAGCAAGATCAAATATCCGCCGTCAGCTTTGGAATCTCACCGAAGAATCAGGTGGATGTGCTACCGGAGCACCTGAATTGATAGGAGAAGCGCTGACCAATGACGAGAATCTGGCTCTCGAATTCTCCCCATCATTTATATCCCATATTATGCCGGAGGGTAATTATCTTGATTTCGTCCCACTCCAATCAGGAGTTGTATGGGGTATTGGAAGGTTAGCTGGAAAATATCCCGAACTGTTGAAATCAGCAGTACATTATCTAATCCCACTGCTTGAGTCAGAAGAGGCTACGATCCGTGGATTGTCCGCTTATGCAATCGGATTAATTCAACCGGATTTTAATAATTCGAAAATAAAAACCATAACCGAAGATGAGAGCAGGATTAAAGTATTCCTGAATATGAAACTTACTGAAATTAGTATCCGGAATTTGTGTGGTAAATCATTTCAAAATTTACACATATAATCGCCAGTATTCACCTCCGACTCAACAAAAATAGACAGAATCAAATCTTAAACTTGACAATCCACTGAGGATTAACTACGTTTTCAGATATCAGCCTCATTAGAAAAGTATCATTAACTATAAAGGAGTTGATTATGAGTACCCCTACTGGCGCAATCTGTCATCTCGAGCTCTTCGTAAACAACCTCGATAAAAGCCCAAAGTTTTACGAATCCCTCTTCGGTTGGAAAACTTCAGGACATGATTCAGGATATCTGTTCTGGGAAGATACCGACGGATTTACAGGAGGATTTACGACCGCAGGTGGTCCGGTTATAAATCCGGCAGCGACCTTTTATATAAGAGTAGACAATATCCCGGAAATGCTTAAGAAAATCGAGCGTAAAGGTGGGATTATCATTCGAGAAAAGACCGAAATTGGTGGAGACAACGGTTTTTACGCCCTGTTTCGCGATCTATCCGGAAATAACATCGGATTATGGGCAGCGGATTGATAAAACATGCCTGAGCCCTTAAAGGTAGATATCAATATCCTCTCCACTCTGAAGAAGTACTGGGGATTTGATAATTACCTCCCTCAACAGCAAAAAGCAATTGAATGCGTCTTAACTTCGCAGGATTCTGTAGTTGTGCTGCCAACAGGCGGTGGAAAATCCCTCTGCTATCAAGCGCCTGCTCTGGTTCTTGATGGAATTGCCATAGTGGTTTCACCACTTATCTCATTGATGAAAGATCAAATCGACGCTCTCCGGGAAAATGGAATCCCCGCGGCTTGTATTAATAGCTCACTTACAATCGAAGAAAAACACAAGGTGAATTTCGATCTCCGCAATGGCAAGATCAAAATTCTCTACGTCTCCCCTGAAAGACTCTGCATAGATTCATTTATTGATCTTTTAAAAAACCTCTCAATTTCCTTTTTTGCAATTGATGAAGCGCACTGCATCAGTGCGTGGGGTCATGATTTCAGACCGGAATACCGTCAATTGGGAAAACTGAAACAACTATTCCCAAATACTTCAATACATGGGTATACAGCAACTGCAACCAGAAAGGTGCAGGCAGATATAGCAACTCAACTGAGTCTTGAAAAAACCCAAATAATTGTTGGCAAGTATGATCGTCCTAATCTTGTTTACAAGGTTAAACAGACGAATCGTCAAGTCAATCAAATAGCAACTGCTATCAAAAGGCATCCCAATGAATCCGGTATCATCTACTGCATTTCAAGAAAGAAAGTTGAGAATGTCTGCGCCAAACTCGTAGAAATGGGTTTCAACGCTCTGCCCTACCACGCAGGAATGGATGACGACACTCGTCGGAAAAATCAGGACTCCTTCATACAGGAAGAAACGGATATTATCGTGGCTACAGTTGCCTTTGGAATGGGAATAGATAAATCAAACGTTCGCTTTGTAATCCACGCTGGTATGCCCAAGTCGTTAGAACATTACCAACAGGAGACGGGTCGAGCCGGAAGAGATAATCTTGAGGCAGAGTGTTTGCTGATCTACTCAGCTGGGGACATTATGCTGTGGAAACGCATCCTGAGTGATCTGGAAGATGATAATCGAACATCAGCATTTCGGATGTTAAACGAAATGTACAATTACTGCACCGGAATTGTGTGTCGACATAAGTCACTATCAAACTATTTCGGTCAAGGTTATGAAGCTGAGTCATGCGATGCGTGCGATGTATGCCTCGACGAAATAGAGGTTGCAGATGATGCTCTTGTGGTAGGTCAGAAGATCATTTCCTGTGTAATTAGATTAAAAGAGCGATTTGGTGCAGATCATACGAGTCGAGTACTCTCGGGATCCGAAGAAACCAGAATCATAAATTCTCAGCATGACAAACTCAGCACATATGGAATTCTAAAAGAATATTCTCAGACTCAGATTCGAAACTGGATTGAGCAGCTTACAGGCCAGGGTTATCTTGTAAAAACCAGTGACTACAATCTATTGAATGTCACTGAAAAGGGCTGGGAAATAATCCGCGGGGAACAAAAACCAAAACTTCTAAAACCGGTTAAGAAGGCAGAAAAGACCTTGAAATTGTCAAAGATCGAAGCTGCCCAATGGGACGGAGTTGATCGCGATTTATTTGAAACTCTGCGAGATGTCAGACGAAATATCGCGCAACAGAAAAAGGTACCTGCCTATATAATATTCGGGGACATAACACTTAGAGACCTAGCCCGTCAAAAACCCACAAGTATTGAGGCTCTATACGGGATCTATGGAATAGGAATTGCCAAGGTAAGTGAATACGGAAAACAGCTAATTTCCATTATAAAAGATCACATCTCCGGTATACCGGTTAATTTGGAATTATCGAAAACTCATGCTGAAAATGTTGAAGACAAAGATCTTTATACTCAGCTGGTAAAACTCAGAAATGAAATTGCAGGATTCAAAAACATCCCGGAGTTCATGATATTCAGCAATTCAGCCCTTGTCCGTATCACCGATGAAAAACCGGTTAACTTTGATGAATTATCACTTATCATTGGCATTGAACGAGACCGTGCTTTAGAATATGGAGAGGCATTTATCGGTTTAATAAAAAATTATCTGAAAGAATGATTGAAAATATCGCAGTAATATAAAAATCAACTTGCCAATGGCCGGACTGTATTATATATTTCTTGACCGAATACCATGTGTATACATAATGGTAACTGAAGAACTTCAAGAAGAAAGGTCCTTGCAGCCACTTCCGGATGGAAAACTATTTTAATTAAAATTAAGAAAGGAAAACCCCATGAAAAAGCTAATCTGTCTTCTACTGGTATTAACAATTATTATAACGGCACTTCCAGCCATTGCATCCGATAAGTACGAGCGAAAGTCTATTTCATATATTAATGCATTATGGGTAGCAACACCTGAAGCGAGAAATGTTGAATTGGCTCAAATTGACTACATGCTTGAAACCGTTAAAGAATACATAGAGATGGAGCGATTTGATTACAATCCACTGCCGGATGTCTTACTTCAGAATCTCGTGAATGCTGCAAATGCAAGTGAAAAATTATCTGTCGATGAGCTTGCAGAGCTGATGGAATTAGAACTTGCCCCAACAATTATTAAAATACTCGAGCAGGCAATTCCCGAAAGAGGACAGGAATTGGTCTCTGAGGAGATGGAGAGACGGGCAAGTGTGATCAAGCAGAAGACATCAGGGATTACGATTGATGAGATCGTCAAAGTCATGAATGCTGCCTATATTTACTTCCCTGTTCTAACCGGGTACAAAGAAAAAGTTAAAGATGATAACTACACTTATACAGTGGAGGGCGGCATCATCTGGTTTCACCTCGGATTTCGCGAGGAAACACCTTTCATAGAATTAAAAGTTTCCAGGACAACAACATCTATGGGATTTGGTTCAAAAAAACATGCCTATAAATCCGCCGTTCGCAACTTCGCACGAAATCTGAAAGTAGCTACTCAGGACATCGAAGAATTCAAACTTCAAGCGCAGATTGCCGAGGTCGATGGTAATGACATCACATTCAAACTTGGCAGGAAAGAAGGAATTAGAGTTGATGATTGTTTTTACATCGGAGAGTGGATTCAGGACTATAAAGCAAATATAACTTTCGACAAAACCGGCTGGGTACGAATCGGAACTGTGGCTGATAACTCCGAGGATAAAAACGCAAAATCGTCCGCCTATACAATCAAAAGCGGTGACTTGGGAGTTGGAATGACTGTAGTCGAGCATCCTCGACTTGGAATAGACATCGCAATAAAGCCCGGTTTCTTTGCTACGAAGGTATCAGATGGTTCGATCAGATACATCAATGATACAAAAGAAACAGAAAGCTTAGCTTTGGGTATGGATCTCGATGCTCAATATAATCTGGCTCCCGCAACCAGGATAAGGCAGTTCTTCTTCCTGATTGGCGGGCATGTTTCATTTCCGTCCGTTGAGTTTGATGAATCATCTTTCGACTCACCTCAGCCACTGACATGGGGACTACACGCAGGAATCCTCAAAAGAATATATATCAGCGGTCAACATGCCTTGACATTTCAGGCAACAGGTGGATTGAGATTCTTTTCCGTTTCCACAACAGTTGAAAACTGGATCACTGAAGAAACCTGGATTCTCAGCAATAATACCGGAGGTGGTCAGATTAGCCTTGGATATGAGTTCGCAAGAAGTGCTAATGTGAACATGGGTTTCTCAGCCGGTATGAAATTCTATGCTAAATCTAATGTATGGACAGCAACCGATAGTGATGGTAATGAGTATAATCTCGATCCAAATTACTCATTCCCAGAGATTGACCTCGGTGGGATAACGTTCGGATTTTACATCCATTACTCACCACCAGCTCTACTATTTGATCCAGTTGAATTAATCCAGGGAATGATGGGCTCTTGATTTTGATCTGACAGATATGATTTTATGAAAAAGGGGTGCGATTGTTCGTACCCCTTTATTATAAATACTACACGAGAGTCACGTCTTTGCGAACAAAGTGAAGCAATCTTAAACTTACTTCAATCAATACTCTTCTCATTTTCCGGTTTTCGAATTCTTACCACAGCAATATATATCAAAACAGATCCATAGATAACGGACACTATTGTAAGGAACCAATCACCATATCTGACATAAAACGTCTCCATTTCAATCAGGGGTAGGATTCCAGCAATCGATGTTGTTTCGAATAATTCCGTCTGTCTAATGATCCTGCCGAGCGGATCCGCCAGAAAAGTGACTCCGGCGTTAGAAGCTCGCGCCATAGATCGTCGAGTTTCAATACAGCGAAATCGGCTTAATGCTGCAATCTGATATGCTTCCGATGTCTTGCCATACCAGGCATCGTTCGAAATAGTCACCAATAGATTGGCACCATTCTTAACAGCTAATCGAGTTTGGTGAGGGATAATAGATTCATAACAGATTAGAGCGGGAGATTTGATCGAGGTGGTTTTTCCAGTGACTTCAAAGATACTCTGCCGAAGACCGGGCAAGAATTCTGCCTGTCCAAGATTCAAGTTGCCTAATTTGGGAAATATCCACTGAAAGGGGACTCTTTCACCAAACGGAACCAATACCTGCTTTGAATACACATCTTCTATTCCCGTATCCGAACTGACAAGATAAGCTACGTTCATGGGTTTTAGATCGTCCTCAACCTGGCGATAGGCTGATGATCCGGTGATGATAGATGTATTTAGATCTCTGGCAAGTTGTGATATACTATTCGTATAAAAACTGCGTTCAATAAGAACTGTCGGAAGGGCAGTTTCAGGCCAGATAATAAGATCTGTCCCTTTTTCGGATCCCTCTCTGGATAGGGAATCATATACATCCCAACTGTGTCGCGCCCCTCCCTGCCACTTCTCTAATGGATCAAGGCTACCCTGTACTGCCATTATTCTTGCTACGTGAGGATCCCCCTCATAGTACTTGTAGGAATGATGCAATATCCCGAATGGAATTAGAAACCAAATTACAATCGCAACTAAAAGTATCCTCTTCAAAAACAACGATTTTCGAAGCGTAAATAAAACCAAAACATTCAGTCCAACAACCCAGAAAGTCACCCCCGACATTCCGGTAAATTCCATTACCTGCAGAACCGGTTCATATCCGGCTTGCGTCAGAGCAAGCAGCGACCAGGGAAAGCTCAACTCGCCCAGGTTTGATTGCAATCCTTCCCAGGTTGTCCATGCAAATGGAACAATAATCAATGCGGTTTGCCCCAAATGATTATAGACTCGACGGAATAACCAGGCTGCTATACCCCAGAAAACACTTATCGCACTGACAAGTACAAACATAGTCAAAGCAGCAATTGCAGCATAAGTTCCGCTATTGAAAGCCAGCCAGTATAAGGTTCCGGTATTAAAAGCCAATCCAGCAACAAATCCCTCACTGAAACCGCTTCTCCGAGGTTCTTCCAGTGCTAACAAGAGTGGAATTAATCCTATCCACGCAAGATAATAGAGGTTGAGTGGGGGTACTGCAGCAGCTAATAGTATCCCGGATATTAGTGATAGCAGTAATGGAGGAATCTTAAACCTGAAATTCATTCAGTTTGATTATTATTGGATTGAAATGGGGGAGTTGTCTTAGTTGAGAGATTACTCCTCCCAACTAAAATCCGATTAACATACTTTTTAAAGTGGAGATTTCGGGATTTCAAAGTTCTAATACGAGAACCGGGTTTCGGTGTTAAAAATTTCCCTGATCAGTCTCCGGCGTTTTTATAAAGCTTTTCGATTATCTCGATTACAGCGAGCGCTTCCCGACCAGTTGATAACGGTTCGGATCTGTCTGTAACGCAATCAATGAAGTGAATTATTTCCGATTGAAATGACCTTCTGTAAAGTTCAACAGCATCTGCCATTACGGGGGAGCTCTCGGGCATTACGCGGTCTTTACTTCGACGGTTAATCCTTAAGGGATTAAGCGAAACACTCCCTTGTGAACCTGAAAAATAGGTGTAGGCAACATCTTGAGTATCACAGTTCCCCCAACTGACATCCATCAAAAAAGTTGTTTCATTATCGAACTTGAGGAAAACGGACGCTGAATCTTCAACCTCAAGCCCAAGCAATTTATTCGAAATGCCACAATTTGCTTCCACCACAGTTGGGAAATCCAGCATGAATAGTGCAACATCGATTAATTGAAGCCCAAGATCCATGAGTACACCACCCCCCGCAAGTTTCGGATCGGTAAACCAGTAGGGTCTCCCCCAAACTCCAAGGCGTTTCAGCCAACCGGCACTTATTGTAATAATATCACCAAAAGATCCGTTATCCAGCATCTCTTTCAGGTGGGCGGAATCCTCACGGAATCGATGATTCATCCCAACCATGAGAATCCGATCATTGTCTTCGGCTAATTGGACAATTCGTTGTGCTTCATCGGTGTTTCGAGCAAATGGTTTTTCAATCATTACATCAACTTTGCTCTCAAAGGCAAGTTGACAAAGAGGCAGATGACTTATAGTCGGAGTTGTGATAAGTACACAATCAAGGTCACATGCTTTGAACATTTGCTCCGGATCTTCAAACCAGTTTGAAATCCCGTAGCGTTCAGAAACTGAAATTGCTCGTCCGACATCGGTATCGCTGACTGCTACCAGTTCAACATCATCAACCGCCGTCAAATTTGGAATATGCGACACCTGGGCAATGCCACCAACTCCAATTAGCCCTGCTTTTACTTTTTCTTTCTTCGACATAAAATACCGTTCCTAAGAATCACCATGGTGGATAACACAAATATCATTCTTAAATTCGTTTTTTTCAAGTCAAATCACCTATGTTTCTCTCCACAGCAGCAGATTCAAGGTAGTTTTTTATAATTTGTCAGGTAACTTTGAAGTATCAGTATTGCTGAGGCCTCATCAATCCACATTTCCCGGGGTTTGGATTTTCCACCAAAATGTTTTTTCGCTCTCAAGGCTTCTGCGGTCGAATACCCCTCATCCCAACGAATAACTTCCATTCCACGTTTCTTCAACGCAGCACAAAGCTTGTCTGCACCTTTTATTACAGGTCCTGAATTCTTAGCCCCCGAGGGTGGGCTTCCGACTAAAATACTGCCTGCACCACGATCTCTGGCAATTGAAAACACTGCACGCGCCAGTGCCCGTCCACTCTTTTCAAGACGTCCAGCTCCGACAGCAACTCGTCTTTCACGATCACATATTGCCAAACCGGTTTTCTTAAGTCCGAAATCAACAGCCAGAATCATACCAGTTGGTTTATCAGGCTCTGCCATTCTCTCTTCTTACACCATTTTCTGAAACTGCTTCTTCCTTAATATCCAATCTTTCAGCTTGAAGGATTCCCCTAATCTGTAACAACCTTGTGATCAACCTTGTAAGATGAGGCAGATTTTTCACTTCCGCAACCAGATGACCGACAACAAGATTGTCTTCGATGTGCATGTCGATTTTGTGAAGATTTATTTTAACCGAAGCAATCACCTGTGTCATATCTCTAAGGAGATTATCCCGGTCATCTGCTACGATATACACTCGTGCTTTAAACCTGTCTTCTCGTTCAACATCCCAGGCAACTGAAATAACCTTTGTCTCATCGTCAATAAGATCTGCGACCTGGTTACAATCTGTTCTATGAATACTCAATCCGTGTCCGTCCTCCTGAAAACCTATAATCTGGTCTCCAGGCAAAGGACCGCAGCAGTCTGCTATTGAAATGACCAGATTATCGAGTCCACTGATTTTAACTTTATGTTTACCACGGTCAATTCGTTGAATTATCCTGCTGATCAATGCTTCTCTGCGGGGAGCAACCATTGGAACCAACTTTCTCATCACCTGTCCAAGTGTAATTGTTCCACTTCCCACTGCAGCGTAAAAATCCTGCAATTCCATATGACCGAAAGAAATAGCAGCTTCTTGCAATTCATCTATGTTTATTGGTAACTTAAGACGTTGCAGTTCTTGAGTTACCATCTCCTCCCCTAATGTCTTAGATTGTTCCCACCGTGTATCTCTGAACCAGCGCTTAATCCTGTTCCTCGCGCGTGAAGACCTGACAAATCTTAGCCATTCAACGTTTGGTCGCTGGTTATTTGAAGTCAATATTTCAACTACATCTCCTGATTCGAGCACATAATTCAACGGTACCATTTTCCCTCTAACCTTTGCTCCTATTGTGTGATATCCAACTTCTGAGTGAATAGCGAAAGCGAAGTCGATGGTGCATGCCCCTTTTGGCAATTGGATTAATTTCCCGTCCGGTGTAAAAACATAAATCTCATCTTGAAACAGGTCGATTTTTAGCGATTCAAGAAACTCACCTGTTTCAGCGCTTTCCTTATGTGCCTCCATTAATGACCTAATCCATGTAAACTGCTCTTCGAGTGAGTCCGGTTGCACAACTCCTTCCTTGTATCGCCAATGAGCGGCAATCCCTATCTCAGCAAGACTGTGCATTTCGTGAGTTCTAATTTGTACTTCAACGATTCGGTTTTTGCGATCATGTACCTTAGTATGAAGAGATTGATACAGGTTAGATTTTGGAAGTGCGATGTAATCGAAAAAATGATCCGGAATAGGAGTGTAAATGTTGTGAACAATACCAAGAACTCGGTAACACTCCTGCTTCTGCTGTACAATGATTCTTATCGCCAGAAGATCATAAATCGTATCAAGGGATTTACCTTGTTTATGTATCTTATTATAAATACTGGCAATACTCTTTACTCTACCTTTGATTTCAGCGGTTAATCCGATTTTCCTCAGCTCTTTGCGGATTGGCTCAATGACTTCATCTACAATCGTCTGCCTTTCAATGTCAGAGCTCGCGACCTGAGATGAAATCTGAACCCATGCTTTTGGATCAAGTACCCTCAAACTCAGCTCTTCCATTTCCCTTCCAAGCCGCGCAATACCGAGACGATATGCCATAGGTGCGTAGACATCTCGAGTTTCAATGGCAATTCTCTGTTGCGACCGCTCGGGTTTTGCACTGATAGTTCGCATGTTATGTAATCGATCTGCGAATTTTATCAGTATGACTCGAAGATCCTTCAACATCGAAAGGAGCATCTTTCGCAAGGATTCGACCTGACGTTCCTGGGTTGTTTTAAATGATATCCCCGATATCTTTGTAACACCATCAACTAGAATAGAGATATCCTTTCCAAACTTCTCCTCCAATTCCTCAACGGTTGTATTCCCATCCTCTACCACATCGTGTAGCAGGCTTGCCGCAACTGCTATGTAATCAGTCTTTATCTCAACCAAAATCATCGCCACCGATATAGGATGAGTTACATAAGGTTCCCCTGATTGTCGAAATTGATCTCTGTGAGCCTGAACAGCAAAATCAAATGCGTCCTCGACCAGTTTTTGATTCCAGCGTTTATGATAACTGCCAAGAGCATTTATTAGCTCGGTTTTCTCCTGGTTAAAGTTGTGTTCCTGTTTCGTTTGCTACGTTCCTTTTTTGAAATGTGGAATTGATTCTGATACTCCAGGGTTAGGCACGAAACACGTTGCGGAGTGTCATTCACCTGTCCTAATCAATTCGAGAACAGCCAATCCGCCTCTCTCGACGGCATAAAGAAAATTATTATGTATATCCAATCCACCCTTAAGATCCATATCCGGGATTTCTGTTACTACAGGGAGATCATCAACATTAGTGACATTTACAACACTCAATGTGTTCCTTCGACTTACAAATAAATATGGGACTTGAAGTTCAAATCCTGATGCGTGTTCTAAATGTGAATATTCACCCAAATATTCCGGGTTATCAGGATTACTAACGTCTACCCGCAAAACTCCAGCGTCATTGGTTGCGAGAAAGAGATTCCCCTCATGATATATACTCTCTACAACATCACCCTCAAGTTCTAATAATTCACTTAGGATTTGAGGATTTTCCGGATCTGAAATATCGACAATCGAAAGAGCTGTCCCACCACTTACAAAAACGGTTTCCCTGTGTCTGCAAATATTTTCACCATTGCACGTGAGCGCCAATCGAGTTTTAACCTTCGGGACTTCTTTATTGTTCACATCAATTACATGTAAACCGGTCAAAGTGGCTGATATAAATGCATAGTCATTATAAACTTCCACGTCAGTTGTTGAACCCCATAAACGCGTAAGAGATAGCTGAACAGGTCTATCAGGAATCCGGACATCATAAATACGAACTAAATCCTCACTCTCAACTGTGTACAAAACCTGACCATCTACGAATAATCCGTGAGTCCAGGATGAGGTCCGTCTTGAACCGGAGTAGTACAGAGAGAGCGGATCTAATACATTAATGATATCAATCTTCAGGTGACTTGATAAAAAACAGTAACCCGAATGATGCACCACCTTATCCTTGCTGGGACCTTCGAATTCAATCCTCGAAATAAGTACAGGATTTAGCGGTTCTCCCATTAAGTAGAAAGTCCTGTCAAATAATATGTCTTCAGCCCTGTTCCCAACAATATCGGTAAAACGTCCCGTAATTAGAACCGTATCTTCAGGCATTATTCTCGGCAGCGTAACGTGACGAGTATACACACCATTTCCATCAGGTCGAAGTGGATGGTTCTTCATAAACGAACCGATTCCCACTTCAGCTTTCCCCTTTTCACCTGACACAAGTCTGAATTCAAGAACACTGCCCGGGAAAAGAGTATCTGAAGTCGCTGATACAAAAAATTCCGATATCCGAGCAGAGAAATCGAGCTCAATTTCATCCGAGAATATGTCTGTCGTACCACCGCTAAGAGAAGAAAGTTGGCAATAGATTGAAAAAATACCTTCTTCGCGAGGCGCATGTATTACGGTCAATGTGTCATACTCAATCCATTCAGCATCAGTCAGATCAGGATCAGTCGATAATTTCATTTGATAAATGTGCAATCCCGTGATAGAAACCCTTAAGACAGTGTCCCGAGTGGCAGGGGAGCCTTCATTTATCATTACTTCGATATTAAATGGTATATCATGATATTGTGTCGGTTGATTATTTTCATCACACGAAACAATCAAAATTACCATAAACAAAACGCAAAAAGCCCGAAATAAAATTCTGGTGTAATCAAATTGAGCAGATATCATCGAAAAATCGAACCTGATTTACATTAAAGTCAACATTTTAAGGGTATATTAATAAGATATTCTATTATCTTCATTCTGTCAAGTCCCCGCTGCCCAGTCGTTTTCAGTTTTTTTACGCCATAAATCGTAATCTCCTGTTAATATGGAACTACGGGCAGCTTTAATCAGGCTTAAATAAAATGTGATATTATGCAGGCTAAATAACCTCATCCCCAGTAACTCTCCGGTAATTGCCAGATGATGCAAATAGCTGAGGCTGAAGGTGCGACATGTATAGCATCTGCAGTTCTCATCAAGTGTATCCTGATTATGTGCCCACTTTGAATTTCGTAGATTCACAACACCTTGTGAAGTAAAAACTTGACAATTTCGTCCATTACGAGTTGGCATCACACAGTCAAACATATCAACACCTGCCTCGATCCCGGCAAGGATGTCATGAGGTGTTCCGACGCCGAGTAAATGCCTTGGTTTGTCAACAGGTAACTCTTCACAGCAAATTGATGCAGCTTTAATCATCTCTTCCTGCGGTTCTCCAACCGATACTCCTCCAATACAGAATCCCGGAGGATCAAGAGCTACCAATTGCTCAACAGATCGTTTTCGTAATTCGGAATAAACACCACCCTGCACCACAAGAAATGCTGCCTGATATCTACCCCTATTGTCATTTGAACCTTGCCATGCGGACATAAACCGTTCAGCCCACCGAGTCGTCAATTCAACTGCACGTTCAACATCGTCGTATTCCGCAGGATAAGGCGGGCACTCATCAAGAGCGACAATTATATCAGCACCGATTGCCTGCTGGAAGTCAAGAACAGTTTCCGGGGTGAAATTAACCAAACTGCCGTCGTAAACGGATCTGAATTCAACACCATCTTCCGTAACCCTGCGGGTATTAGAAAGACTAAACACCTGGAAACCACCTGAATCTGTCAAAGTGGGACCTTCCCAGCCCATAAACTTTGACAATCCCCCTGCCTCCTCGACAATATCAACACCCGGATGTTGCCGGAGATGATATGTGTTTCCCAAAACTATGTGTGCCTTTGCCTCGCTAAGTTCAGCTGGTGAAAGGGTCTTCACATTTGCCAGTGTCCCTACGGGCATGAAAATTGGAGTTGGCACGTCACCATGAGGAGTGTGGATCACTCCCGCTCGCGCCGAACTCGTCGAGTCCTTTGATTGTATTGTAAAATTGAACTTTGGGTTTTGCACTTTTCTTAAAAAATTGAATTCTGGTTTATTAACACTCGGACAGATGATTAAGATCGGTATACAATTCTGTTGTGTCAAGTATATTCACGAAATAAAATGTTAATTTACCGGTGCAGGCATTAGTACCTTTCCTTGTCAGTTTAAATCACTCATGCATAACAATATTGTTTGCAAGGCATTACTGCCTTATACTTATAATTAGTTACACTTTAAAACCACGGAATCCAGAAATGAGTTTAATATTAAAAGGAACAGCGACTCTCAATAAAGGAATGCATTTCACAGGAAAATCTCCAAAAGGCAGACCTACAGAAATGGACTCCGGACCTAAGGATGCAATTGTCGCAGGACCAACTCCGCTCGAACTACTTCTTCAGGCAGTAGCAGGCTGTGCGGGTATGGAAGTTCTCGCTATTCTGCGTAAGAGAAAACTCGATTTGCAACAACTAGAAGTCATCGCCGAAGGAACTAAGCGTGACGATCACCCCAGAATCCTGACGAATATCCATATCACCTATCGTGGCAGGTGTGACGGATTAACCGTGAAGGAGATGGAGAGGGGAGCGAAACTTTCGTACGCCAAGTATTGTTCAATAATAAACCAGCTAAAATCCTCTGCTGAGATCACATGGAAATGTGAATTGATCGATTAACGCTGCCAAATATCTGAGAAAAAGATGAACCTGAGTATTAATACCTTTTCCCGTCGTATTTTGAAATATCAAATTCTAATAATCCTGGTCTGCTTAACAAGCATGCTAAATCACCAGGCATTTGCATTCTGGACATACTTGAATCCAAAACCTGCACCCGGTGACATTATCGATGTTGACTTCGTTGACAATCAGAATGGTTTCATCCTGACAGATGCCGGGATTGTTTTGAAAACAACCGACGGTGGCGAGGACTGGACTATTCTAAACAATCCCAATGCTCAAACCGGAGTATTTGATATTGATTTCATCAATCCTCAATGGGGTTGGATATTATGTGGGAATGATCCGAATAATAGAGATGTTCAGTTCATTGATTACACTCGCGATGGTGGAAATAGCTGGGATACATATAGCGTCGGCAGCGAAGAGACTCCTGCGATGTTGAACTGTATTGAATATAGAGATGATATTCGTGGTTGGGCAGGAGGTGAAACGGTTGCTGATGGTAATTTACGGTATGCAATTTTCAGGTTTGTAAATGGAGATTCCTGGGAACCGATGATACTTCCTCAGGGGCGGGAAACCAGGTTGAACGACATCTTTTTCCAGAGTAATAATTTTGGATGGGTGGTTGGAGACAATGGTTATTCCGCCTATACGATGGACGGTGGAAGGGAGTGGTTCCTTTCGGATCCCGTGACTAATGATCATTTATACAGCGTTCACTTCAGCGGTCCGATGGATGGATGGGCTGTCGGGGGTGGTTTTGACCGTGGAGTGATTCTGCGATCAACCGACGCCGGTGAGAGCTGGAGTGTTTCACGAGAACTGCTTCATAGTTCCAGAATGTGTGGCGTTTATGCAACTGATTCTCAACATGCAATTGCCATTACAGAAGGATTGGGACTCAACCCGGGACAAATCTACTCGACATCCGATGGTGAAAACTGGGCATTGACTTTTGAATTCCTCGAGTCTCAGATACTCCTGTGCATGTCGAACATAGAGCAGAACATTTGGCTAGGAGGTCTCAACGGATCTATTTTCGCTTCAGGCGACCATGTTAATTGGCGTAGCTTGGGTCTGAATTGGTTTCGGGGTGATTGTTACGATATCTATTCTTTCGGTCAGTTCGCCTTCGTCGGTGGAGACCACGGGGAATTGTACAGATCGATGAATTCAGGGCGCACGTGGGAGCAGCTTGAAACTGGTTCGGATTGGCGTATATTAAACCTCCATTTTGACAGAATCCAGACCGGTTTCATAACCGGCGCAAACAGCACTGAGTTATACACTGAAGACGGGGGTGAGTCATGGGAGGAGGTTGATATCTCAGACGTTGATGTCAACCTGATCACTATCAATGAAAACTTCGGATATGCTACTCACGGACAGTTTGTAGCAGTAACTCGCGACAATGGTCGCAACTGGGAGAGTTCCGAAGTAATCCGCGGCGATATTCCGGCTTCAGCGCTCTCAGTGCCGACTCAGGACATCGCCTATGTCGCATCTGCTGGAGACACTTTGCGCCGAACCGTCAATGCAGGTGAAAGCTGGCATCCCGTCCGCGGGTTAATGGGTGAATCCTTCGGTGTTTGTTTCATTGATGCCAATACTGGCTGGGCAATAGCTCCATCAAGGGGACAGGGCATAAGACTTTACAAAACCGAGAATGGCGGATCAGATTGGGAATCCGGCTTCAGATTCACCCTCGCACCCGGTGGAGTCCTTTTCACCGACGAAGAAAACGGCTGGATATGGGAGAATCCGGGAAAAATCTATCACACTGAGGACGGCGGTGACACATGGGAGGATACATACCTGCGAGTTAACCGCATCATCCGCAGCCTTTACTCTGACAACAATGACAGGTTATGGATCTGCGGTGACGACGGCTTAATCGCAGTCTGGAACAGATTTGAGGTTTCAGCTCCCATCTTCAGCGAACCAACTCCAACTGGTTTCGTCCTGACATCCCTTTACCCCAACCCCACCAATTCAGCATTAAACTTGAACATCTCTATAACAAAACCCGGAGACTATCAAATAACACTCTTAGACCTAACCGGCAGGCAAATCACCACTTCTCATAAGATATTCCCAACCGGGGGCACACATCCGGTTTCAATGCACCTGACCGGTCTGCCTGCGGGAGCTTATTGGGTGAATGTTAGTGATGGTGTGAATTGGCGGGGAAGGAGTGTAGTTTTAGTGAAGTAGCCGCAATCCCTTGCAGTCATGGAGGGGAAGCAGCGTCCTCGTAAAACTGTGCGTGAATAGAAATCTAATTGGTATCACATGACTGTCTTTCCGGCGAACGCCGGAATCCAGAGGAGCAACCTATTTCAGGATAGGACATTTAGCAAAAAATCTTATCTTCTCACGAAATTTCCATTGAGAAGGCAAAATTATCTAATCAACGTAACCTTCTGATTATAAGTTTTATTTGCTATGTCTGTTTGGTTCGACGTTACCATCCGAATAACATACGATCCCGATGGCAAATTTGCAGCTGAAATTGTACTCGTGTGAAGCCCAGCTTGCTGATATCCCTTAAACAATTTCTGAACCAAATGTCCGGATAGATCGTAAACATTCAACCCGATATGACCAGAGCTGGTTAATCCATAACTCATCGTGGTTGTTGAATTAAAAGGATTTGGCGTTGGTCTGCTCAAAAAATTGGAAGTTAATAAATGGCTGTTATCTTCTACTAAAAACGGCTCTGAAACGGCGACATCCCATGTTATCATTTCCGTGACCTCCTGACCGGTTACCTCAACAGCAACCGCATGCTGACCAATTACATCGAATATTTGAACGAGTGTATCCGCCTGACTTACAATTTCCTGATCGTAAGACCATGAATAGGTTACGAGCGAATCCTCCGGCAATCCGGCGATAACCGAAAAGGTTATAGTATCATTCAGATCAACCTGAAGAAGTGAGTCTTCCGGAATCCATTCAACAATCAAGGGAAACACGGTTATCTCCCATCCTGTTGAGATTGTCATTTCGTCATCTGAAATAGACACCGTCAGGTTAAGCGTATCCAATTCAGGGAAATCCAGAATCACCATATTATCATTTCCCAAGGTATCCTCATCTAAAACCCAGAGATACGTTAATTCATCTCCATCCGGATCTTCCGCCTCAATTATAAATGCCTGGTTTCCGCCTCTCGGAACTCTCTGAATGGAGTCCGGTGGAATCTTGGTAATTACCAGCGGAGGCTCATTTGGTGACCTGATTCCTACGACCCAACCCTGATGATTTCTGTCATTTCCAGGTACGACGTCAGCATTTCCCACTGCGATTATCAAACCAGTATCATCAACATGAACTGAGCTAAAACGGGCGTAGTGTTGTTCGGGTTGCTCGAAAATCTCCCACTCTATTTCTCCACCAGCACTTATTCTTGAGCAATAACCCATTGACCAACCACCGTGATTGCCCTCATCTCCAACTGCGATAAATCCAGGTCCTCGTGCAGTAGTGATATCGTGCAGCCTTGTGTAATGATCTTCATTTTCATAATGCTGAAACCACTCTTCTCTCAGATTTTCATCAAGTTTTAATATTGCACCATACCAGTACGGTAATTCTGACGCCCAAAATCCGGCAACAGCCCAACCACCATCGGGAGATCGTACTAAAGCCCGAGCCGACTCAAAACCATCGTTTCCGTATAAATCCGAGGAAAGTTCATCCCCATCCTCATTTATCCTGAGAACCCAAAAATCGGAACTATTTTCACCTCTTGGACCAGATTCCCCTGCAAGTATGTAGCCGAATTCTGCAGCTTCAATATCGTAAAGGTGACCAAATCGATTACCCTCTCCTCCATAATGATGCTGCCATATCACATCGCCATTTCCGTTGACCTTAACTATATAGCCTTGATCACCGGCATCTTGAACGGGATCCCAACCAACAAGATAATAGATATCACCGGATTGTCTGATAACGTCTTGACACCAACTATCGTCATTTTCACTATATATTCGGTCCCAGAGAACCTCTCCCCGGGCATTTATTCGCATACCGCCAAAACGATTATCTCTTTGATTCCAAAGGCCACCAATTACAAATCCATTATCATCGGTTGGTGTTAGAGCACCACCCCACCTTGAAAACCAATCTTCTTCATGTTCGTATACGTTTTCCATCAGGATTTCACCACCCTCGTTAGTCCTGACGAAATAAACTCCCCCGTCTGAAACACCGACACAGGCCAAATTGTTATTTTCCATTTTCACGCTGGCATAAAAAGATTGATAGCCCTCATCACCATAAAACCGGTGCCAAATTATGTCAGGTTGGGCAAACAATTGGCTGGCAATCATAAATATTAGAACTAAAATTGAGAACTTTGAGGTCTTGGTAAAGCGTTTCATAGCAGTACACCTCTAAATGGAATTAAAAGCTTTGACGTGAGACTTTTCAAATTACAACGACAATATTTTTTTGACAATTGATCTCATACCTGTCCAAAATAGGAAATCTTCGTGCTCCTCATTCCCGTGAACACGGGAATCCAGTTGCTCTACAATTCTGCAACCTGTTTTCCATTTGTTCTTTGATGCAAAAAAATCGTATTATCACAAAATGCATAAACACATATATATATATTTAATTAACAAGGATATGTCACGTCCTAAAAAAAGTTGACACTTTCCCATTTAATTTATTGCCATTACC
>CAYLYZ010000049.1:0-5317 GCA_964387885.1 uncultured bacterium
TCAAAAGAAGTTATATACATAGTATTAGGTTTTGTTGGGATTCCTGTGATTGCAGCATTCCTGACAGTTTTTCTTTCTAAAACTGAAACCACTATTAATCAAGTAGGTTATAATACTAACAATTTATATGGTTCTTTACCATATGACGAGTTCTTTACTCACTATGTTGAAAATTTTAATTTGAGTCCAAGTTTAGGATTTACCTGTAAATATGACTCAACAGTTAAATCCTGTCATTTTCCTGGGATTTTACTTCAGAACAAATATACTCTGACGATTTAGGCTATTGCGCAAGATGGCAGGCGGAAAATATTCTTCCGAAGATTGTCGTTTCGATAGGGGACAAAGTTAGACAACTCGAAGCAATAGAGATACAAAATTTAGCCTTTGATGACGCCGGTTAATCCGCTTCATGGAAAGCTCAAGTTTCCTTCAAAATGATGCCAACATTCAGAAATTTTACTCAAACGGATATAAAACAAGCCACTGATGAAATGAAGAATTATATCAAACAACATATTTATATTCTCGAAGACACAGCAAGTGGTAAATGTTTTATTGCAAAACGGACAAAGTAATTCTTCCTAGTGTCAGGGAGAAATTAAACTTAAAGAGTATTTTCTACTCTTTGAACTACGAAGATATTCAAACTGTAGCAGAACAAGAGCTCGTAGCCCGTCACCCTTGTAGTGCGGGAGCCCGTGAAAGTAGCAAGTTTAGTAAAAACCCGGGATCACAAGGGCTCCGGGCTACGAAAAAAAATAGGGCGACGCGGAAGCGTCGCCCGTTCCATACCAATTGTGATGTAGTGTAACCTACCGAATTAAAGCCACTTTCAAACTTACCCGTTTCCCACCAGCGACACACCGGACAATATAAACACCAGTCGGAGCTTCACGCGGTGACCAGGTTACCTTGTGGTGACCGGGCTTTATCTCTCCATTGACGAGGGATTCCACGAATCTGCCTGAGATGTCGTAGATGTTGATATTGACATCTGTGAGTTCGGTGGTGCCGTAGGTCAGGGTGGTGGTTGAGTTGAAGGGGTTGGGGTATGGCTGATTCAGGTAATACTCCATTGGGATTTCAGGTTTTATACTTACATCACTCACAAGGAATGAATTAGTCTCATAGACCAGTCCTTTTCCTGCGAGAATATTCCTGACTTCAAGCTCCGTTTCCCTCTCAGTGCTTGAATCCCGGAGTTTCAACACAAAAGCTTCACCTTCAGACAGCCCGTCTTTCTCTGCGGTTGTCTCATCATTGCCCCAAACTGCCAATCCGCAGATCCCATCGGTCATTACTCCCGATCCAACAAGGAAATCACCGGAATAAGCACCTACATCACCATTGATCGATTCAGCTGACATGATCAGGATGCTCATATTCTCACTGGTATTTAGTTGAATAGGAAGTATTGCCGGAAGATTGAATGGTATGGATGCAGCAGCAATATCCTCTTCTTCAACAGTATAAACTAATTCAGCAGCCTCATCCATTTTTAATAAATACCCCTGACCGGCAATCATATCACCCATGTTGCTGAAGCCAAATGCCGGGCTGTAAAAACGACCCTGACCGTCTTTTGCCATTAAAAGCACATCTACTATACCGGAAAGCGCCAGTACCGCATCTACACCCTGACGTGGATAATAACTGACTATCTGCCAACCCGCATCAAGTGCGATCGGGTCATTCCACGGCATTGCTTCACCGGTGAGTGTCAATTCATCAGCACCATCCATTTTCATCATGTAGCCTTCATCGACTCGCCAGCCCGGTATGTTATTAAAGTTAAATTGAGGGTTGTAGAATCGTCCCGCTCCGTTCTTTGCCATAATCAGTGTTCCGGCTTCAACGAGATCAGCCATTATCTCAATAATATCGTCCGGATCGGGCTGCACATAAGATGAGACCATATTCCAACCGTTTTCGAGGTTGAGAACCAATTCTTCAGGTTCACCACCTCCACCAACCTGGAGTGAGATTGGCAGATGCGTCTCTCCACCGACTCCATCATGGAGGAACACTACTTCACCCTCGAATAATGCCTCAGGTAAGTCGGTTGCATCAAGTGTTACTACAAACTCCTGTTCTTCACCGCCTTCGATTACACCTTCACTTGGATCAATTGCCATCCAGTCTTTGCGAGCATCAATCTGCCAGATGTCAATCCGATCTTCTGCACCGCTGTTGGCAACGCCCATAAACACCCAGCTATAGATATCATACTGATTTGTGATGAAACAACCCTGTGCCACTCCACCGGCTTCATGCTCAAGACTGACGACATCCATTGCCTCCTGATTCTCGATGTCGATTTTTGCGATCATCAGATCACCAACCTCATTGACTTTGTGGAATACATAGAGCTGATACCCATCCGGATCATCCGGCCAATAGGCTAATCCGTATATCCGTAAGTCATGCCTTTCGAGTTCTCCCACAGCATTGCCTTCCCGATCGAAGCCGGCAATATCACTGGTAGTTCCGGATACCCAGAGGATTTCCCTGTCAGGATCCCATGCCACGTTATTACAGGGGGAGATACCTGTGTCAAAAGATGTGACTTCTTCACCTTCGGGTGTGAAACCATATAAAACACGCTCTCCTGATCCCCAGATTAGTTCTCCATCCCATGCGAGATCTTTGTAGCCATAACGACCTTCACCATGCTGAGCGAACTGGTTGACAACCTCCTGGTCACGGTTCAATACATAAATAAGAGGATCACGGTTATTTGCTCCGGACACGTAGAACAGGTCATCAATGTACACAGCACCTTGAATTCGAGAGTCTTCAGCTACTACTCCTGCCGGGTAATCTATCCGTAGTTCCCACGGTTCTGCGTTTGCATCTCCGAGCAATCTCCTATCCGTAGTGTAGGTCAACGGACCGTTGCCATCGTTTGAGACCGTCAGCCCTGTTTCGCTGAGTTGATTGGGATCAAGCCCATCGATGATCTCTTCTAAATCGGGATTGCATTGGGCATGCAGCAATTCAACGTCGAGTTGAACTTCTCCCTCTCCGTCAATTCTGAAATTCTCGGTAAGGGGAAGGTAATCGGTAGCTGTAAAAGTGAATACATATTCATCCGGAGGCAAGTTTTCGTATGCATAAGCTCCCTCTTCATCGCTAAACCGATGTATAATATAGTTATGCATTTCAACGGATACACCTTCAATTTGATCTTCAGTCGCTGCATCCGTCACAGTTCCACTAAGATCAGCAGTAGCATCCTCAACGGTTAAAAGAACTGTCATTTCCAGGGCAGGTTGATCCGGATTGTCAAATTCGATCATTACATATATCTCAGTAGTCGTTTCGGGAGGCATTTCCGTAGATAGCAGTGTCACTGTTATTTCCTGGCTTTCATTACCAGCAATTACGCCTTCCTCCGGATCGAAAACAATGTTTCGGAACTCAACAACTCCATCATCAAAACCCGTAATGGTGGAATTACCATGGTTGGATATCCAGATGTTCTCGCCATCGTGGGCGATCATGCCATACTCATTGGGATTGCCAGCGTTAAAGCTCTGTAGTGTTTCAGTGAATTCCCAGTCTTCGACATCTCCTTCCCTGTTAATACCAACCTGAAAAACTGTGTTACGTGCTGAAACCCACAACGGTCCGTCTCTGTGTTCTGGAACCCATTCAATTGAGCGGAACAATATGCCGTCAACGTAGTCATCAATACTGCCGATTTGACCAATCTGGTTACCCTCAAGGTCGTAGGTAAAAAGTGTATGAGGTGCACCAGCTCCAGTCACAGCCAGGATAACTTCCTCATCGCGATCAACAGCGATTCCGTTAATTCCATTATGCCCCTGCAGCTGAAGGTTTCCCAAATTGTTGCCTTCGACGTCGTACCGGTAAAGAATCGGATTCCAGATCCACATAACGTAGATTATACCATCATAATAGGCCAGATCCATTGCCAGATCTCCAGTACGGAACCGTGTAACTTCTTCGAAATCGTTGTTTGGATCGAACGCTGCACAAATATACCCAGGGGAGTATTGCTGCACCCAGAACAATTCATTGTCATTATCCCAACATCCGTTTTTATATGCGCCGCCAGCAATGTGGCATTCGAACTCACCTATAACGTCGCCTAAATCATCCCGGTTCGGACCCATGCGTTCGTCATCCGGATCGATTATGTCGAAATCGATTTCATAAGCAATCTCCGCATCAAAATTATTCGTCAAAGTCAATGTTGACTCAACCTCTTCCTCATTACCCAGAGTGACAGCAAAACCGATGGGTTCCACAGTCACGTTACTTAAGCCAATGTTTACCACGGCTAAAACGAATAATCCCACCAAAAAAGTAGAGATTATATTTCTTGAGATCATGTTGCCTCCAAAATGTATGTGATTTTCATGTTAAGCGAAAAAATCATAAACGATGAGCAGATATCTAAAGCTTGTGGGATCAAATCAGGTTGAACATCGCATAGTAAGAATCTCAATGATGCGATTCGAGGAGTATCTCCAAAGGTAACAAAATACATCATTAAAAACGATAGGTAATGTCAAAAAATATGAATTCAGAGCAAGTTATCAACCTATCGTGATTCGGTAGGGACACTATTAGTGGGTGAAATATACTCTCATCTTTAATCAGAATCCCAATTCTTATACTTTTTAGTCTTAAACTATCTGCTTCATCAAAAATGTGTTTGAGGATTTATTCAAGGTTGAGTGCGTCTTTTTATGGGGAAATAGGAAAAATCATTCGATATTGGGTTTGCATCAATTTTCCTTTGACTTTTTAATGCAGCTATATTATATATTACAATATAGCTAAAGTCGCCGCAGAATATGCTGTTGTTTATATATTAAAATGTAGAATTTGGCGTCGGACGAAGTTAAGAGCCATTATTAATGTTGTTCCATATCGTTTGGTATCCTAATTGAATTAGGTTTCCAAGCTACAAAAACTGTTGGATGAGAAATTTTGCTACCCAATTGATATGGAGTTCGGATCTCGGTGATGTCTAAACAACTAAATACAGAGAGATAAACTAACGTTTCAATTCAACTTTAAGTAGACGGAGAAGAAGATGAAGAAAATGTTCTTAATTTTATTTGTTATGATGCTGGTAATCTTGCCGGCATTTATTGGGTGTGAAGGTCCGGAAGGGCCTGCAGGACCTGCGGGTTCTACCGGCAATGATGGTCAGGATGGTGAGGATGGTCAGGACGGTCAGGACGGTGAGGATGGTGCTGATGGTGCCTTATTCTGCCTGACCTGTCATGAACCATCAATAATGAACCAAAAGGAAGCTGAATTTGCCGAAGCCGGGCAT
>CAYLYZ010000049.1:5417-42466 GCA_964387885.1 uncultured bacterium
TCATGAACCATCAATAATGAACCAAAAGGAAGCTGAATTTGCCGAAGCCGGGCATTTTGATGCCTATACGCGTACAACCAGCACAAGTTGCGCCCCGTGTCATTCGCATGAAGGATTCATCGAATATGGTCTTACTGGCCAAACACCTTTAGGGGCAGGTTTTGAGCATGGATCAAGTATGACTTGTGGGACCTGTCACTCTCACAAGAATAACGGTTCCGGTGCTGTCTTTGACGCTGACGAAATTCCAATCCGGTTCAATGATCCAGTAGTAATGCTGACCGGTATTGATAATATGGACTTTGGTAATAACAGCAATCTTTGTGTTAGATGTCATCAACCACGCAGAGCATGGACTACATATGATGATGAAACCGGTGATTCTGTTATGGTTACCAGTTCACACGCCGGACCGCATCATGGTGCCCAGGTTACAGCACTAATGGGTTTGGGTGGAGATCACCGTCTTAATTCAGAATCTGATGCTTCTGTCTTAGGACCATCTGCCCATGGAACCGACTCAGATTGCATAAAGTGTCACCTGGTAGACAACGTTCACACATTCAAACCAGCTTCTGCAGCCTGCGTAGCTTGCCATGAAGTATCTGATGATTTTGACCACAATGATAAGCGAGTTCTGATTGCAGAAAAGATGGCTACCCTCGCGGAATATTTACTTGCTGTTGAAGGTCAGGGTATTGAAAGAGATACAGCTGGTGTTTGGCAGGTTATTCCGGATTCATTAGTTCACGGTATCCTGCACGAAGAGGAGGGTGAATTACATCCGAACTTAGGTCAGTTTGAACGTGACCACTACTCAGCATTCTGGAACTATATGACTGTACTCGAGGATCAGAGTGGCGGAGTTCATAATCCACCTTATATCGAAGCATTGTTAGATAACGCTATCGCAGTGTTCGAATAAAACCTGGATTTTATTCAAGTTAAGATAACAGGCTGCCTTTTTTAGGCAGCCTGTTTTTTTTGTACCCGGCAGGGCGTACACCGGTGTACAGAGAACATGTTTTCAGTAGGATAGGCATTCCTGTACATTCCTGCCAGACCATCACGCGAAGCGTGATTCATCGCAATTAATTGTGATCTAAAGAATCAGCTTCCCACCAAAACGAATCCTCAGAACTCTTGCATCCGCCAGAGCGACAGCCTTTTTGCGGTCGTGGAATGTCCAACAAACCGAACAACATATTGCCCCACGACAAAATTCCGCTGTCATGCCCTTGACTTTGGAGGTGTGTCGGGTTATGTTTATGGAAATTCCCGGCTTCGGAGAAGACCGGGCTATGACTACTATTTTGTTGGAATTGATTTTACTAAGATCCTGAACACTGTTTTAATATCAATATTCCAAAAAGATTTGCTTAGATCTACTGTTGTTTTTAATCATTGGGCTGGTAGAAATTCACGTGGTGTAATACAGCTTGAGGGCAAAACAATCAATGATCTGATTTTGAGCTTGGATTCCATTATTAATGAGGAAGAATCTGTCAAATTCCTTAAAGAAATAATTGAATTATGATTAATTTTTCGATTTAAAAATCGGGAGTCTTTGAAGCTAGTGACTGTCGCGATCCGGCAGTTTACTAAAGACCTCGAACCTCAGAATTCCGACCATGAAAATGGGCGACGTCCTCGCGTCGTCAGTTCCGTTTCTGCAACTATGTTAATAAATCTACCGAATCAAAGCCACCTTCATACTTTCCTTCTTCCCACCAGCCACACACCGAACAATATAAACACCGGTCGGAGCTTCATGTGCTGACCAGGTTACTTTGTGGTGACCGGGTTTTATCCTCCCGTTGACGAGGGATTCTACGAACCTGCCTGAGATGTCGTAGATGTTGATGCTGACGTTTGCGGTTTCGGGGATGCCGTAGGTCAGGGTTGTTGTGGAGTTGAAGGGATTGGGGTAGTTTTTGGTCAGGTAGAACTCGTGTACGATTTGGGATGTGGCTGCGTCGAGGACTATGAAGCTGTCCTTCTCAAACTTGAGCTCATCACCTTTGTGAAACTTCTCGATTATGAGGTCTTCTGCGGTGTTGCTGCCAGTCAAGTAGCCCGGATTCTTGAATCCGGGGAAATCTCGAAGTTTGCCGAAATTCCCTGCTAACATTCCCCGGGTTCGAGAACCCGGGCTACGATATAGTTTCAGGGTGAATGTTTCTCCGTGGATTGCGCCGTCAATTGCTTCTGTGGTTGGGTCGTCGCCCCATATTGCGAGACCACAGCGTCCATCGGAATTTATTCGACCTGAACCGACAAGTCGGCTACCTGAAGTGTAGGCAGCAATCTCGTTGCCAGACATAGCTGTCCCACATAAAAGCAGAACTGACATATCTGCGTCTGTTGGTTTAACAGTGGTGAAGTACTCCGGATTTGGTACATTAATACCAACTGCCGCAAGCTCTTCATCCTGCTGGTAAACAAGTTCTGAGCTTCGAGTCATTTTGAGTTGATATCCCTGACCTTCAATCAGATTACCCATATTACTGAATCCAAATTCGGGTGAATAGAAATTACCAAAACCATCTTTGGATATTTCCATTATATCCGCAATACCGGCAAATGCAACCGGTGCTGGGATTGGCTGTCTTGGGAAATATGCCGAGATATTCCAGCCTTGCCTGAGTGGAATCGGTGTTTCAGAGTCAACCGGATCACCAGTTATATTCCAATGTAATCCTTCAGTAACTTTCACCTGGTATCCATCCGCGACATTCCAGTGGTCAATGTTGCAAAAATTTTGTTCGGGAAGATAGAATTGACCAAGTCCGTTTTTCATCAGTATCAGTTGACCGGTTTCGACTATTGGACTTGCTATATCACGAATGTCGAGGTCTTCGGGTGTGACATTTATCGAAATCATGTTCCAACCTTCGACAAGATCAAGTTCCATTGACCGAATCCTACTGAGGACATCAAGGGCAATCGGCAAATTGAATTCCTCTCCGATTGCATTATGGTAGAAACGGATTTCGGCTTCAAACCTCATATCTTCAGGTAATCCGGTAGAGTTCAGGTTCAAGAAGAAATCTTCAGATTCTTCAGCATTAATAGTTCCGTTTGTTGGGTTGATTTCAAACCAGTCCCGTCTCGAATCTATCTGCCAGATGTCAATGCGGTCATCCGCTCCTCTGTTTGAGACTGTCATAAATACCGAGCTATAGACGTCAAACTGATTGCTGACATAAGCAGCTGAGGGAGTGCCACCGCCTTCGGGTTGCAGAGCAGCAACGAATATTGTATCGTTATTATCTGGATTCATCTTTGTAACTATTTGATCCGCAATCTCGCGGTCCTGGTGGTAGATGTATAAGGGATAACCATCGGGATCGTCTGACCAGTAAGCCAGGCCATAAATCCTTAAGCGAAGTCTGTCCAACTCTGCAATTGCATTTCCATCCCGGTCAATCCCAATAATGTCGGAGGTCGTGGAACTTACCCACAGGTGTTCTCTGTCAGTATCGTAGGCGAAATTGTTATTGGGATTGAATGGACCTTCAATCTCAGAAACGAGTTCACCTTCTGGTGTAAATGCATAAATACTAATGGTACCAGAGCCATAAATCAACTCACCATCAAATGCCAGATCCTTATAGCCATATCCTCCCTCAACGCCAAATTGAGGGAATTGATTGATTTGGGCACCTTCGCGGTTCAGAACGTAAATTTTAGGATCTCTGTTATTCGATCCAGCAACATAGAATCTGTCATTTATAAACGCGACACTTTGTAATCGACTGTCATCTAATGTCTGCCCGATGTGATATTGTCGACGCAATTCCCACGGCTGTGCATTTGCATCCCCGCGAAGACGTTCTTCAGCCCTCCAGGTCAGTGGTCCATTACCTGTATTAGTAACTTCGAAAGGTAAATCAATTTGATCCGGGACCGACAATTCTGCATCTAAATCCTCATCAGACGGGGTGAACTCCGGATGCAGCAAATCGAAATTGATTTCAATTGTGTCGTCCTCAGCGATTAACATCTCAAAATATGTAGAATCATTGTATCCCTGCTTGAAACATGTTATTGAAAACTCTACATCTGCTAAAGCATCGTCAATCTGCCAGTTGCCCATATTATCGGATTCCGATTGAAATCCGTAGTCAGTCGTTACAACTGCGTCTACAAGAGGTTCATCGGTTTCGGCATCCGTGACTGTTCCATATAATTGTGACGAGTATGATGGTATGAGCCTAATTGCTTCAGCCAGATTTGGTCGCGGTCCGATATTTCCCTGGCGTCCCTCTTCATTCTGTGGAGTGCCTGTCTCTTTTAAAATTTCAAGGATTTCAGCTCCGCTCAGAACCATAGCACCGTTGGTGCTGGCCTTATATATTCCCTGAATACATGCCACAGCGCCTGAGACGATTGGAGTTGCTGATGATGTACCGCTAAAAGAGGAAGTATAGGCCTGTCTTAAATCACCATCCGGATAAAATCGGTTCATATTACCGCCAGTTGTTGTTACTTCTCTGCCCCATGCCTGCAAATCGACTCGTCGACCGTAATTTGAAAAATCGCATCGCGATCTGTCCGGTCCGAAGTTGCCTGATGGTGGAGTTCCTGCACCGACCAGGATTGCACCGGAGTGGCGGTTTTCCGGATCAAATCGTCCCTCGAAAAATTCTCTGTCCAGGTTCTCATTTCCATTTGAAGCGCATTCAACCACTATGATACCGTTGGCAACAGCGGTTTCTATTGCATCAAAGTTTTCCTGGTAGTATTCTATTGGTAATTGTTCAGCTCCTTGAGCACCAGCACCTACTACCAGAAATAAGATATCACCTTCATCCAACGCATCAGCAGCTTCATTTATGGCTCTCGCAATATTAGGCCAACCTTCAAACCAGACAGAAACGACGTAACCTCCAATCTCTGCGTCCGGACATATCCCGGTGGTTCCATATTCGTTGTTACCGCTAATTACCACACCTGTGGCTGCAACTCCATGACCAGAATGATCCGCGTCTTCGGGTTGGAGAAAAAATGGTTCTTTTTGATCTTCATGTTCGAATAGAAATCCAATATCAATATCGATAATCTTGACTGATTCTCCCATGCCACCTTCAATTTCCCAGGCTGCAGGAGCGTTGATTCCACCTGGTGCTTCATAAAGATATCCCTGCTCCTCGGTGAAATCCGGAGTCTCAGGGTCTATATCATCCTGCGGTTTTGGGATGGGGTTGGCGTGAGCGTCCTCGATTATTTCCAATTTGAGTAGGGATTCAATCACCTGTTCAGGTGCTTCGGTCGAATCGAGGATGATACGGTAATAGAGGTTCAGATCGGCAAGTTTCTTGCCTGATCGTCGCTGTCCGCGAATCCGTTCTTGATCAAGTAGATTTTCCGGACGCGAAAATAAACGGGAGATGGATTTTGTTCGGTAAGTTCGGATTATTTCGTTGAATTGCGTCAGGTCATATCCTGACAAGGATACTAATTTGCCTCCGCGCAAACGAACGTAACTGCCCTCGACGAACTTAATCGTGAGGCAATCGCGATCGAATTTGGTAGAATCGACATGCTCAATCCGGTCAGGCTTTGGCGGCAGCCAACGAGGTTTTAACCCGGCGGTGACAGAACTTGACAATAGCAGAATTGTCAAAATAATATACAGACATGACCTGGTGTTAATAATTCGCATCAGTGTTTCTCCAGTCAATGAATTATAATCTCCCCCCGGCGGGAGATTCCATTCGCGTCCCACTCATTGTTGCGGTTTGAGGCAGGCGATGCGGATAAACAGCCTAATCTTCCGCACCTTATTAACTATAAGTTATTTAAGTTATTCTGTTTTTCAAAGCTTAGTGTGGTGTTTTTTGTCAAAATCTTCATACGGTCTATTATAATATAAATGTGATTACAGTTCGGTAAAACTATTCAAGCAAAATGTTTACAAAAATGATAGTAAGAAATGATGTGAGATTCCATCGAGGAAGTTTCTCGATATATTTTTTTGTGTTTGTGATATTGTGAATCTCTTATTAAATTGGTCACATGGTTGGTACTATGATAACAGGGGAAATTATGAAAATATCTAATTTAAAGGTGGTTTTACTGGGAGCAGTGTTGTGCTCGCAGTTGATATTTGGACAGGATAGCTCCGGGATTCGGCGAGTGGCGAGTATCGGGGAGGAAAATTGGGGACGACCCCGCACAATCGCTGTTCGCGGTGAAATGGGAGCTACTGCTACATATCAATCAGGGGTAAAAATATTTTCTCTCGAAGGTGGCGGATTGGTTTATTTATCTGAGATTGACATCCCGACTGCTATCAGTGTTTATAGCGTTGATTCCCTTCTGATTGTGAACGACGGGGTGAAAACAATAAGAATCTTCACATTTGATGAAGCACCTCAACTTATCGCCGAGATCATCGAGGACGAGGACCCACCCTTAGTTTACAACACTCCCGCTCCAATTATCGGATTTGAAAATTTTATTTTACAACAAGAAACAATAGCAGGCGATTCAATTGATGTTAAAATTTATGACTTAAATGATCCTCGCGATCCTAGTATCGTCGGTGAATTTGCAATTATTCCCGAAGGACGAAATAGAGGTGCACCTTTCAAGGCAGTTTATTTCGACGAAACATTACTGATTGTTTGCACAAATATTGATCTTCTTTTATATGACATCTCCGATTTTGAAGATGTAACTCTACTTTCTTCAGTAGAAGTACAAGAGCTCCGTGACGCGGTTAGGGTTGGAGATCGGATGTACTGTGTAAACCTTGGAGACTTATATACGGTTGATATAGAAGACCCTGAAAATCCTGAAATTATTGATGATGATGTGCGTCGCGGGGGAGGAAATGATATTTGTTTCGCAAATGAAATGTTATACGTTCTTCAGAGACGCGATGATGATAGTTTTCGATTATCTATAATAAATATAAATAATCCTGATCGTCCCGAACCTGTTAGTTTTGGAGAAACTACAGTCAGCAAGGTTCCTGGACTGCGGGGACTTACAATGTTGTATCCATCCATCAATGTACAGGGAGATTTAGCTTTAATCGGTTTGGAATTCGGTCTAAGTTCAATTGACATAAGTGATCCAGAAGAACTGTTTGATATAATGATTGATGCCCAATTTGTACGACTTTCCAGAGTTATTCAAGTTTATGGCGTTTTTGCCAGAGACAATTTTCTTTATTCGATTGAGGAAAGATATCAATTTGGTCTTATGTTGAGGATGGAACTGGTGATTTACAACATTGAAAATCCAACGCAACCTATAGAAATGGGGAGTATTGGGTGCATGAATATGTCACCAGGGAATTATACACCACAGATGGGATTCCGTAATAATGTTTGTTATATCCTTGGAACTATTGAGGAAAGAGGATTTAATAAACTTGTTCTGAAAGACATATCAAATCCGGTCGAACCTGAACATATTCGCTATTATGAAGATCAAGATGATATGCTGGAGGGAATTGAATTTGCGATTGGTGAGCAACACCTGTTTATATATCAAATTGCTGGTCGTGATCGTAATGAGCAAATAGTAATAATTGATGACTCTGATCCTGAAAACATTATCACAAGTGGTGTCATTGATCTGCCGGAAAGGGAAGCCAATAGTTTTTATCATCTGAACGTTATTGGCGAAAATCCTTTGGTATTGGTGAACAGAGAATTATTAATAGTATATTCAATTGAAGATATTGATAATCCTGAAGTATTGTCTTCAACTCGAATTGAAGGTGCAAGAAATTTTCATATAGATGGGGATATTGCTCGGGTGGTTGGACATGATTGGATTGCCACCGTAGATCTTAACAATCTCGAGGAACCAGAAATACTTGGAGTTGTACGCAACGATTTTGTGTTCTATGAAACGGGAGATGATATTATCATTGACACTCGTGACGCTGGAATAAACTTATGGGACTTTAGTGATCCTGAGGATGCAGAGTTGATGGGTTTCTACACGGATTATCCCTTTAGAACAATTAAACATAAACTCAAAAATCCAAAGTCGAGAATTAGTAACCATTTATTTATTCCCAATTACCACCGAATTGATATTTACGACGTATCTGGCGCAATGGGCATCCCTGTCCCACCAGAGTGGACAAGAATACCGAATGCTATTACAACCACAGAAACCGACACAATCGAGTTTGAAGTATCAGCCTGGGATGCCAACAATGAAGAGATACAACTCTCGATGCGACGTGTCGATCTGGCAGAAAACGCAACGTTTGAAGACTTTGGTAACGGCACTGGTATATTTCGATGGGAAACAGGCTTTGAAGATTCGGGTTTTTATCAGCCTGAGTTTGTGGCGACAGCTGGCGAGGATGAAGCTGTTCAGGTTGTATCCATCGAAATTCTCAACCGCAACCGCGCACCGAACCTGGTCCAGCCCCTTGCCGACGTTGTGCTGGCTGAAGATCCCGGTGAAACCACATTTGCGCGCCTGGATACAATCTTTTCCGATCCCGATGGCGACAACCTGAGATACTTTGTTTCCGGTGCTCCCGAAGAACTGAATATGTTTGCGATGGGTAATTCTCTGCGAGTACGCCCACGAACAAACTACAACTTACCAGAGGGTGTGGAAATCGTCCTGACCTGCATTGACCCCGACAGTGCATTTGTACGAGACACACTTAGAGTAACTTTGACACCGGTGAATGATGCACCAGCTCAGTTTAATTTGATCGCGCCTCGTAACAGGTCAGTTGTAGTTGATTTTCAATCAGATTTCGTTTGGCAAAACTCAACAGATGTTGAGGGGGATACTTTAGATTACCAACTCATGATGGAGATTTCCCATGGTGAAATTGATTCTATCTTCTCATGGGGCTCAGAGCGAGACACTATCTATAATCTGCACCAGATTGACAGCTTAATGATCAACCTGGGCATTCTAACGAGATTAGATGCCACCTGGTGGGTGGAAGTTAGTGATGGTGAACTTTCAGCGGAATCTTCTACTCGACGATTCCTCACCATTCCCGAAGTGCTGAGTGCAAACAACAGTCAAGTTGAAATTCCCACTGAGTTTTCGCTTGGATCAACTTTCCCAAATCCTTTTAATCTGAAAACTGTCATACATTACGCCTTGCCTAAACAAGCAGGTATCAGGATCGATGTATTCAGCATCACTGGCAGTCATGTTTTAACCATTATGGACACTAATCAAAAACCGGGCTTTCATTCCGTTATCTGGTCTGCGGGAAATTTAGAGTCGGGGATGTATTTTATCCACATGCAAACTCCTGACTATAGCGCTGTGAACAAAGTTATTTTTCTTAAATAAGAAAAAAATCCGGTAGATACGTCAAATTGCGGAGAAACCAATGATGAGAAGTATCGTTTTTCTTTTTCTTACCCTAATTATATTCGGCTGCTCTGACACACCAAAATCATATCATATCAACATCGATGCCAGTTACATTGATGGACTCAGTTTTTGGGAAGAACGGGCTTTGAGGAAGAACGTCGGTCACGCAATTAATTTGATATCAAGTTATATCGATATTAGCTATTCAGATACGATGCAGGTATTCATATTTGAGGGTGGAGGTAATGAAGCCTGTAGTAACAGAATCTACCTTACTAAAGCAAATGTAAGAAACGAAAGCCTGATTGCTCATGAAACAACTCATGCAATTGTGGGGATGAAGTCCGCCTGCTTTGAAATGGAAGGTTTTGCTACATTCATGGAGGCAAAATCTGATCCGGAAGTAGAAAAGTCGATGAAAGGTTTCGTTGATTTTGTTAAAGGGGACAAGTCAGTCCTATTCTCAATCCAATTTCTGATGCAAAATGATTCAACCTTTGTTAAACACAAAAGTATGAACTCACACATTGCATATGCTCAATCAGGACTTTTTTACCTGTATCTCGAAGAGCAATATGGTAGAGAAAAAATGAGAGAATTCTATCACAGTGGGATAGTTGGATTAGAATCAGTCTATGGACTCACGGTTGATAGTCTTGATGCGGCATGGCGGAAATGGCTATTTGGGGAAACACTCACAGATTCCGACTATTAGATAATTAAGGAACATACTACGTATCTCTTAACTAACATGTTAATATTCAAACATTTTCAGAAAAGACAGCCCACTGATTTTGATTCTGATAAGAAAACTATATCCAAAACTAAAAAGAGACCAGACTACTGAAGAAGGTGAACCATAATTAAGTATACTGTCACCATAATTATCTCGAAATGGGTCATCACCAGACTCTTTTTCAATGATTACTTCAACAAGATTACTTTTCTGTAGGAATTATATTGTTCGGGAACATAGGCATTAATGAAATAGGTTCCTCCTGGAAATGAAGCTGCAGCAAAATTAAATTTGTGAAAACCCGATGGGAAATCATCAGAAGCGATAACCGCCACATTTCTCCCTTTCAGATCATATACATTTAGTTCCAGATAGGAAGGGAATGGAATTTCGAGTTCAATTTTAATCTTGAGTTAAATGGAACAGGATAAATTGCTAAAAGATCAAATTTTCGAGGTCTTGGGTCCACATCTGGCGAAACAAAATCCAGTTCGTAAAACCCGAACATATAATCACTCGCAATCAGAACATTATCACCCTCAAGATTAAATGTCAGGTTTTTGGCACCGATTTTATAAAATGCAACAATGTCTGGATTTAGCGGATCGGAAATATCATAAACGTAATAGTCTTCAAGCTTTGAGTTATTATCGACCCATACTGCTGCGTGTAACAAGTTATTGCTGACCACAAAATCCTGAAGGCCTCTAATTTCAATTTTGTGGACAAAATCCGGGATACTGGTTGGTGTTAATTCGTAGATATTGAGACCAGTATAATCACCTAAATATAATTTTCGACTCACGGGATCAAATCTTGTGAATTCACCGGAAGAAGTTGAATCCAATTGGAAAATTACATTGGGATTTTTAGGGTCTGACACATCATAGACAAAGACTCTTTCCCGGCACCACCGGCCAAAATCAGAGATTCCTGTTGTCGCATACAAGAAATCTCCCATAATATTGAATTCTAAAAAGCTCTCATAATATCCCATTTCGAGATTATAATGACCACCAATTATTTCAGGATTTGCCGGATTTGAGATATCCAGAGCTATAAGTTTTGGAGCATAATCATTATTATCCACCATACCCCGGTTGAATAGACCGATATATAAATGGGGATAATTTACTTTTACACATACCCGTTGATGAGTTTTCAGAAAATCAACTAATTTTATCTGGCGTACTAAAACCGGATTTTCAGTGTCAGTAATTGAATACACGGATAGCTGACCACTACCGTCCGGCCCTTGTTTCCTTTCAACCAAATATACATAATTCCAATAAACATCAAGATCGCTATTACTATAAACTCTTTCAAAATGAACAGATTTGGGATTAACCGGATTATTGAAATCAAGAATCCCCCATGCGCCACCAATATCACGAGTACAAATAAGAACTGCCTTCTCAAATGAGCGCTTAATTTCACCCTGACTCAACCAGAGGTGCATTCTTTCAGGTTCTGTTATCTTTTCAGGATTGCTGGCATTAATAACAACCAAATCTTCCGAAGACCGTCCTGCAACAACTATCCCATTTGATATATCAATTGACCAGGCACCTCCCACATCAGATATTGGTTCATTAAGGGATAAGGGCTGTAGGGGATTAGCTAAATCGAAGACTTCAAACCCGGCAGAACTAAGCGAGTAGAGCAAATTATTATCTATTTCAATTTCACCATAGTTCCATGAATCGATATGAACTTGCATCCCTGGAGAGGCTGCGTCTGAAACGTCGAAAATATGTAAACCCTCATAACTGAAGTGGTAAAGGTAATCGTCATTGACTTCAATGTCGAATGCATTTTCAGCAATAATTAAACTATCAACAATCTCCGGATTGTCTATGTCCGTAAAATCTAATATTAATAAATTGTCCGCTACACCTCTATACACGCTATGGGTTGAAACAAACATAACACTATCTTTTAATGCTATAGCAGATGTTAATCCATTGAATGTAATGCTTCCCCGGATTTCCAGAGAATCCGGATTTGTCGCATCTATTACAGTTAATATAGACTCTCCAGTTGATGAAGATTTCCTTCTGATTCCTATAATACAATTTCCAATCCGCTCAAAAGAAGATCCTGGGAAATCATATTTTAAATCACAAATCAGAGTTAAGTTAGGTGAGTTTAATATATTTATAATACTCAGTGTGCCGCTTCGATCATATACATAAGCTAAGTTATCAACCGCATCAACCTGTGTAACTCCTTCCTCAAATGACATCGTATTTACAACTTTCGGGTGGCTGGGATTCGTGATATCAAGCAGGTACAATCCGGAATCCTCAGTTGCAAGAAATGCAATATTATTCTGAATGCTGACGCCGGTAACTCTATCCCACCCGAATAACTCATTGGATAGTCTGCATATATTAAGACTGTCCTGGGCACGAAGAACAGGAATTACTAAAGCGATGTATAAAACGATGTGAATAAGTGATTTCATCGAAAAATGTTCAATGGTTGAAGAAAATCCGGAATCATTGGAAAATTACTTCCATAAATCTGGTTACGTCCTTTAGCAGGTCACGAGACATATTATCAGAATTTTCAGTCGATTACGAATACTTCATAATAAGTTAACAGGACAGGGCTTGATCAAAGTCCCTCGAAAAAACATTTGTAATAATATAGTGAAATAATTTTTAGATAGCCTCCTGCCGTTATCTATCCGAAAGGGAGAGCAGCAATAATTAAGTATACTGTCCCCTTAATTATCACTTACAACGAATCCGCCTGTCTGCGGATAGTCGAACAAGATGTTCGACCTACTGAAATTGCATTCTCAGACATAATAGTCCGCCAGAAAAACATGATGTTTGTGCCCTTCCCTGGTATTCGTGATATCTATTTACCTAAAAGATCAAGTCTTGTATTCAGCCTCTAACTATCCTATCTTAAACATCATTTCGTCAGAAGAATTTTTGTGATTGAGAAATTTATGGACATTCATGCCGTACCCCTGCTGATTTCAGGTATTCTGTGTGCCTTGCTTTCGGTAATTACTTACACCTTTCGAAGACGTGAGAACATCAACCGTGTTTTTGCTTTCTTTACTCTAGCTCTGGCATTAGACGGTTTTAGCTACTTCTTTTGGTTCCAATATGGGAGTATCGAAAACATCCATGTATGGATGCGGATTATCTTTCCGATAGGTATTCTGGTACCAATAGGTTTAATTTTGTTCTTTTTTGCATTCACAGGCTATGATAAGAAATTAGAAACCAGGGTACTGAGAATCAAAGTGAAACACTTCAGGACATTCGCACTTCTCATCTTCGTTGTGGCTATGGTGATTTCCATCTTTACTGACTGGATGGTTAGAATACCTGAGACTCCAAAAGACATTTGGGATACGGAAATGGGACCTTATGCGAATATGATGCTCCCGCTTTTCGCTTGTATGTGTATCTATCTGCTGACTATGGTTGTTAAAAGCTACAGAATGACGGACAATAAACCTCGAAAACGTTTTATACTCATGCTTGCCTCCGGAGCGGCTGTGTGGATCGTATCAGGTTATGCCGGGATAGTATTTATTTCACCCACGGGTTTAATTTCACAATCCATCAACTACATCGGGATAGATATGATGGCTGTAATATTCTTTGTGGCGATAATAAATTACCAAACCGACAAAGTGCATGAACTGAATATCAACCTCGAACGAAAGGTTGAGGAACGGACACGACATCTGAAAGAAACTCGATCCCAATTAATTCAAAGCGAAAAAATGGCTGCACTCGGACATTTAGTAGCTGGTGTTTCACACGAAATGAACAATCCTGTAAGCGCTGTTTACAGCACGCAGGATACTCTTGAATCCGTTGCAAATAAGCTGAAAAGAACGCTTGAAAATGATCATGGAATTAACCTCACTGAATCAAAACAGATAAACGGCATGTTCAATGTCATATCTGGGATTAGTGAAGTCATTCGCGTCAGCAGTAATCGCATAACGGGGATAGTAAAGCGGTTGAAGATTTTTGCCCAGTTGGACGAGGCAGATCTGCAAAATGTGGATTTTAATGCTTGCATTGAAAACACGATAGCCCTGTTCAAGTTTCATTTAAAACCCGGAATTAAAGTCCGCAGAGAATTTGGTGACCTTCATGATGTAATCTGCTATCCGGCAAAAATCAACCAGTTGTGTTTCCAGTTGCTGCGGAATGCCAATCGAGCAATTGAAAAGGAGGGTGAGATTACACTCCGTACAGAAATTCAGGACAATGATATTTATTTCAGTGTCTCAGATACCGGACGGGGCATAACCTCTGAAGATATCGACAAAATCTTCGATCCCGGTTTTACCGCATGGGATGTAAATGTAGGAACAGGACTCGGATTAGCTATTTGTTACCAGGTAGCTCAGGATCATAAAGGTGAAATTCATGTAGAATCCGAAATTGGCAGGGGGAGCAAATTCACTTTCTCATTTCCAATAGAACAACCGCATAAGAATCAGGGGCATAATTAATGCTGTCAATAAAGCTATCAAACTGATTCACCCTCTTTTAACATGAATGTTCACATTTAAAACATTCGATAATCCGTTTCGAGAGCAAAGAACCGACCCTGACAGTCTTTAGCTATTAACATAAAATCAATTATTTCCGAGAGTATAGATTAATCAAGAGGTGATGCATCCGGATTCTATCTTCGAAAATAAGCAATTATATTCCAGTGTGGCTGAAGTGGAATATCAGCATCAGGGTCGATTTGTATATTATTGCTCTGATTAATGGGACTACTTTTTGAATTATAAAATTGATGATATCTGCCGGTCAAACAGCTCAATTCCAAGCTTTCAATCACTGATGTAAATAATAAAGAATACAGATCCAGAACCCAGATTAAACCGCCTCGTTTTGAACTAAAACAGCATTCTCGTTGACTTGTACCGACTTACTATCAAAGCTGAAATTATCAGTATCCATGTGATAATTAGTGCAGGGAATTTTCTCAACAACAATTCCCTTGTAAATGACTTCTCCCATCTGTTTTACAAAACTGAGAATTTCTTTCAGTCCGAATTTTTCCGGTTCAAACCATCCGTTACATATAGCCATGTTTAGTCCATACATGAAGTTCGAGATTTGTTGATAGAGGTTTAAAAGACCTTCATAAGACATCTCATCCAATAACTGGTCATCTTTAAAATAGTTGAAAGTTTCAATCACAACATCACCAAGGATATCTGAAAATAATGGATTTTGCTCACCGAATAACGCTAAATACAGCTTTTTATTATCGTAAGCAAAAAGCGTTTGTCCGATAGCAACATTCAGCAATTTGAATTCTTCACCATAATCAAAAAATATGTAAGTTTTCATTCTGGACACTATTCGAACAGCAACAGACCTCTTCAAATTATCCATTGATTGAAAGTGAGTATAAATCGGCTTGACTGAAGAATGAAGTTTCCTCGCAACGTTGTTCGCAGAGAGACTTTCTAATCCGCCTTCGGCAACAAGATCAAAAGCAACTGCTGAAATCTCCTCTTTTGGAAACCTTAAAATTGCTGGCATTGTAACATCCCTGTTAAAACTTTTGTATGCACTTATAAGGTAAGACCCTTTACTATTCAAAGGTAAAACCTATTTCCCTTGAAAGCAAGTATTCTCTCGTGAAAAATATTTAAATCAAATATTTTCCTCTTCAGAACAAATTTCTTTCCTCACAATTGGGTGGATAGCAGGACGTCTTTCTGGCGAACCGGATTGTCCAGGAATGGATCTTCTTTTGCAGGAATGAAACTCTTGCATATTCTTCCCACGCTGGCAGACGACCCATTCGCAATCGCGCTGGCAGACGCCCTCGTCTGCCAGTTAAGTCGTTGTTATTACTGTCACACGAGGGCGTGTGACAGCACAAATAGGACAGCATGTGACAGCACGAATAGGACAGCATGTGATAGCACGAATAGGACAGCATGTGATAGCACGAAACGGTAATACCACACAGCCTGGTAAGGATCTAGGCTACTGGAACTACGTCATTGCGAGAAGCAAGCGACGAAGCAATCCGTAAGCAGTTTTATTACAAATAGATTGCTTCGCTTCGCTCGCAACGACGTGTATTTAATCTTCCCGAACAGGCAGGTAAGATTCGGGAATAATTCTCTATTTACTTCACAAGAGCCATCTTCTGCATGTACCTCTGATTTCCAACATCGAGTCTGGCCAAATAAATCCCAGCAGGCAAAAGGCTGGCGTCGAAGAGAGAGCTATAAACGCCAGCCTCCAACCTTCCCGCAACTAAACTCGAGAGCTCACGTCCGGTAAAATCGTATACTTTTAGATTCACATCTGAGGAATGCGGAAGTGAAAAATGTATAATCGCCTTAGAATTAAAGGGATTTGGGTTGATAGAAATGGAGATATCTCCCGGTGAATTGATTTCACTCTCACTAACTGAAAGTGCTTCTCCTGAAACGACCATTTCAAGGGGATTATCGAGGTTTTCATCATTGTGATAAAGCAGCAGAATCCCATCCAACTCGGTCTCTTCAGTTGGTGACCATATTACTTCAATCGAGTCGGTTGAACTTGGAGCCAGACTGTACGGAAATTCTGCATTCACCGAGATTTCATCTATGTTCACATCTTCAAATGTGATGCTGTCAATTACTCCAAAACCATCCCCGTCGTTTGTGATATCAATCTTCGATACCGCAGAATTTCCAATCACGACCTCGTCGAAAAATACTTCCAGACTCGGGATTGACAATTCCGGATATCTCTGAGCTCCCGCTTCACCTCTCAATGTTATCTCAACTGGATTATCGAGCTCTTCATCATTGTGAAAAATCCGCATCTGTCCATTGAAATCACCTTCTTCAAGAGGTGTCCAAGTAAAAGTGATCGTTCTTTCAGACTCAGCTTGAATTCGCATCGGGATATTCTCTTCAACAAAAATAACGTCCTCTAAACCTTCGTCGAGTTCAATCCGCTCTATTCTGCCTGAACCCAACCCATCATTAATTACCCTTATTTCAGCGGAAATCCTCTCATTGACAAAATTATCCGCAAATACAAGCTCTTCGTCGGGAAAACTCAAATCCGGAGGCTGCATTTCTCCAATCGAGTATTTCCTGATTTCAAGGGTTTGATCATAACCAAAGCCCTCACGTGGCCTGAGTTTTTTTACAGTTACAACAATACTGCCTTCGGGATCGTATGTAAATAGCCTTCCCTCAGACTTTTCCCATCCTTCAGCTCCCTGAAGTATTTCATCAACTCTGTTTCCGTCTGAATCGTAATGCGCGAGCAGCATATCTGTAGGAGCATACATCCACCCTCTTTCATCGGGACGCATTGCAAATCCTGTCATGAAGCAACCACCATTAGGTGTTGCCTGTCTATAAAACGCTCCTCCATTCAGATGGTCCCCATCATCATTCCACGTTTCAGTGTTCTCCCAGCGAAGTTCCTCATTCTCAAAATCGAGCTGGAATGTAACTGCACCTCCATATGCCTGACGAGTACCCCCACCATAAATAAAACCATCAATATCCGAGACCATCATGGGTGAAAATGTATGAGCCATCATCGGGAGATTGTTTACTTCCCATATGAGTTCATGCTCAATTAAATCAACCACCATGATGTGGTGTATATGATGGTTCATCTGTACCCAACTCACATAAGCAAGATTATTACTTACACATACTGCAGTTGGCAGACTTGCGATATCTCGGGCTTCGAGTAGATTCTGCTCCCACTGGACTTCACCGTCGAGATTATATTTATGCATGCGAAAGGTTGTCGGATCATCCTGGGCAAAAGGTGGGATGTACCCTGTCAGGAGGTAACCATCCTCTATTTGAGTAAAGTCCAGTGGTTCAAAGAAGACATCCGGGGCATGTTGAGTTCGTCTGATGAGCTCCCCAGCCTGGTCGTACCACAGGAAATGCAGCGTTACAACTTGACGTGTGTAGTTTTTCACGATTACAAGTATATTCTCGTCGTTGTCGACCTTTACTCCGGCTGGTTTATTTCTACCTCCAACAACCTCTGAAATAAGGTGCTGCCATTCAATCTCTCCCTCGTTATTGATCTTAATCAGGTAGTTATTAAAATCAAAATCAAAACAAGTCAAATAGGTATTATACCTATCATCAAATGCAACATTGTCAAATCCAAATTCTCCCAGTTTAAACCCTGGATACATATCTTCATCGAACTCTGTAGTCCAAAGCATCTCCCCGACTGAATTGAGTTTCATCACTCGAATTGCATACGGATCACCACGGTCATCACAGCGGAAAACCGCAATGTATATATTTCCATTCTCATCAATGGTTGATTTCACTGGATTAAAAAATGCGAAATCTTCGATTTCTGTCGCCCATTCCAGTTCAAATGCGCTAATTTCTGTGGAAAAAGCGGATACGAGCGCAAAAACACTTAGAAAAGCAAATACGAAGGAATTAAAATGTTTGTTCGTTGCTAAAGTCATTCTGAAACCTCATTTGTTAAGCTGTGCATGACACTTAGTTGCATCCTTTGCAACTAAGTAAATACAATGTTTGTCTTCTGAAACAAATAATTATTAAAAGAAATAATGAACCTCGATCACAACAATTTTGCTGAAACTGCCTATTTTACAAGAGCCATTTTCTTAATTTGGCTCTTCCCCTCGGCATCAAGTTTTGCAAAATATATCCCCGCTGGTAAATAGTCAGCAGTTAACACCACCTCGTGGATACCAGCTTCGATCCTCCCTTCAACGAGGCTCGAAACACTGCGTCCTCTAAAATCGACAACAGTTAAGATGACATCGGAGGTTCGTTGTATCGTATATCGAATAATCGTCCTGGAATTGAACGGATTTGGACTTATTGAAATGGAAATGTCATTTGGCAAATCCGGTTTTATGCGTTCTACAGAAAGAGCTTCACCTGCCAATACTATCTCCAGGGGATTTTCAACGTTTTCATCATTATGATAAAGCGTTAGAATCCCGTCTAACTCCATTTCTGACATTGGAGTCCACGTCACCGCTATTGAATCAGTTGATTGCGGTTCTAAATTGAACGGAAATTCAGCAAGTACTGAGATTTCATCAGGATTCACGTCCTCAAAATCAATACTATCGATAACGCCGTAGCCGTCTCCATCGTTGGTGATTTCAATGATCGATGTCGCTGAATTTCCAATAATTACTACATCAAATAACAGTTCGTGAATTGGGATTGAAATATCAGGAAATCTCTGAGCTCCCGCCTGACCGTTTGGATTAACAACAAACGGATTATCAAGTTCTTCGTCGTTGTGGAAAATTCTGATCTGTCCATTTAGTTCACCTTCTTCCTGTGGTGTCCAACTAAATGTTAAAGTTCTTTCCGAATCAGGCTGGATTCGCATTGGGATGGGATTTTCAACAGCAATTATGTCCTGCAAATCCTCATCGAATTCGATTCTCTCTATTCTACCGGAGCCTTGTCCTTCGTTAGTGATAACCAGATCAGCAGTTACTGTCTCGTTTACGTAATTCTCCGGGAATGCTAATTCATTCTCCGGGAACCTTAACTCAGGTGACTGCAATACTCCTATTGAATATTTCCTGATTTCATAGGTCATGTCCCATCGATTCATTCTGTTAGGAGTCAATTTCTTAGCAGCGACGATAATGCTCCCTTCCCGATCATAGGTTAACTTATAGCCGTCTAATGAACGCCAATCCTCAACACCATCCAAAATATGATCAACTCGGTTTCCATCTGAATCATATTGGATAAGTAGTAAATCCCTTGGTGCAAGAAAACCACCCGAATCATCCGGACATAGTGCAAAGCCGGTTACAAATACACCATTGCCGGGTACAGGCAATCGATGCAGAGTGCTCCCATTAAGATGGTCTCTGTCATCGTCCCATGTTTCAGTGCGCTGCCACCTGATCCTCTCGTTTTCAGGGTCAATTTGATAAGTTATTCCACCTCCATAAATGGGAAGTCCGCCGCCGCCATAAATAAATCCATCTATGTCATTGGCAACTAACGGTGACATTGGCGAAGACTGACAAGGTAAGTTACGCAACTCCCAGATAACCTCCTGTTCCGCTAAATCTAAAACTAATAAGCTTGTAGGCAAATTATTTCCAGACCAGGTTACATATGCACGACCATCACTGACTAAAACCGATGAGGGAAGGCAATGGAGAACGGGGCCTACAAAAAAATTATTCTCCCACAATATTTCACCATTAAAATCATACTTATGCATCCGAAATATCGGAGTATCGTCCTGAGCCATGGGTGGAATATAACCAGTTACAAGGATTCCATCTTCATCTGGATCATAGAAAATTGGTTCAAAAAAAACATTCGGAGCATGTTGCGTTCTTCGAAGCAGTTCTCCCTCTGGACTATACCAGAGGAAATGAATTGTCACAACCTGTCTGGTGTAAACTTTCACTGTGACAAGCAGATTATTGTCAGCATCAAATTGAACAGCAAAACCCTTGTTTCTTCCATTGATAATTTCATTTAGGTTGAGCACCCATTCAAACTCACCCTCGGTGCTAACCTTCATGAAATAGACTCTGAAATCCATATCCATGCAGGAAAGATATGCATTTCCTACCGCGTCATAAACGATATTCTTGCAATGGAACTCACCTAATGAGCGAGCTTCATACATCTCATCATCAAATTCGGTCGTCCAGAGTATCTCACCATCACTGTTGAGTTTCAGTAGCCGAATCGCAAGATGATCACCACCATGATCTGACTTTCGACTAATGGAGACGTAAACATTTCCCTCCGCATCTACAAATGTCTTACGTGGCAGATAAAAAGCATAATCCTCGATTTCGGTTGCCCATTCAAGTTCAAATGCTATGACTTGAACGGAATAGAGAAATATGAGAGAAAATATTGTTGATGCTATAACAACGGAGCGATTAAACTGGTTGGTCTTTACATAAAACATGGCAAACCTCACTTATTGGGCTAAGCACTAAAGAAATAACCGGTACTGTTCGAGACTTTCATTTCAATTGGATTTACATGACCAGAAGAAAATTTGGTTCTTTGAAAACCAAAACTCCTCCGAAGTTGTAAGTTACAAAATATGTGCCAGATAGAACACTGAATATGCATGTGGGTTTGTTTATCTCGTAAAGGACTTATAAACAAAAGTATAGAAAAAAAGAAATGTAATATTATTGCGAATAGGCAGAATTTCAGAAAATCCCTTACAATTTAGGAAGTGTCGCGAGTTACACATGTGTACCGCTACACACCTGTTTTTTTATCTGGAAATTACTACAGTTGTCCCAAGAATGGAATGTCTAATGGCTATCGTCATGTTGGGATTAATTGCACAGAAAATGGGAATCGATGGATTGTATCAGTCAAGATTGAATTATAGAATTAAAACTTAATAATCAAACCTTCTTCCGTTCATACTTCTTAAGCAGGAAAAAATATTTGTTACTTCTTAAGAAAATCTAAAGGCATCCAATCAACAAATGTACCGCCACTCTCAGGATAATAAGGGCTCGTAAGAAGGTTTTGCCCATTTTCCCATGTAACTCTAAAATCCCTGACAATAAATTTCTTGCTCTCGTGAAGATCAAATAATTCATCATCCAACCCGGGAATAGGATGAAAAGTGTACAGCAACTCCAGAATTTCTGCTTTTTTCTCCTCGGGAATTATATACTCTTCTACAGTTCTTCCCCTCACTTCCAGTGGACGAGTGGGAAACGGGAGCTTCTCATCGGTGGTATGAACTGGCTTTGTCATAAATCCTTTAAGCAGTGCTATTTTGCTTTTTCTAATTATCACCTGCTCTGGCTAATGTATCTAAAAGGACTTGAGATGTCAACAATCGTTGAAGTATATTTAACAAATTTATGCGACGAAAAAATCCTGATATCGTACAAAACATGTGTTTATCAAGTCAGGAAATTCTCCCATTGAAATTATAATCTATTCTGTGATGGAATGTTCACAAGTAAACTCCTATTTATCAGGTAATCCCCAGAGTTCCACTTCCTGTTCGCGAGCTGACCAGGGGCGTTGCTCAGCCTTCCAGATGTATTCATTACTACTCTCGAACTTCACTTGAATGCACTCACCCGGATAAATCCGCAACGTGTGTTTTGCATTTCCATGAGATGGCATTCTAATATCGATGGTCAGCTTCAGGTACGGTTCAATATCCTCCTGCCCGACCTGCCAGATGGTTGACTTATATTTCTCAATCCAGAACCTGCCATTTGAATATTTGTGTTCGATTCTGTAATTTCCATAATCTTTTGGTATTTCAGGTTTGAAGTTTATGGTATTTTCATCTTCATATTGAACAGTTAACATGCCCTGTGAGATAAGTCTGATATACTCTGCCAGTGAGGTTGAATGTACAGGACTCCAGACATAGTCATTACCATTCTTGAATACTTCTGCATCCATAGCTTCAGGCAGTCCTCCAATCACCCCTGATTCGATGATTTCAGCTGACAGTGCTTCACACAGTTTGAAATATTGGTACGTCGAACCATCGTTTAGATACAAATCACCCAAACATCCTGCAGTCCAGACAAGTACGTCACCCTTTGATGTTGTTCCATAAGGACAGGAATCCATGTGATATTGATGTTGTGGTTGATATCCCTCTTCGTACTTCCCCAGGCTTCGCAAACCAGTTTGGCCAGCAATTTTACTTCGATCGATTCGTCTGAGAATATCATCAGGAGTAAATCCCATAAACATCAACCATGACTGAACAAATGGTTGTACAATCCGCTGAGTCATTTGAGGTGAGCGATTTGTCATACTTGTCTCTATATCCGTCATTTCGGAGTGATAATAATCAAACCCATCTTCTATTTTTAGAGGAACACGTAATTGTTGATTTATATAATCTGTCATATTAAAAGGTTTAGTATCTGCTTTGATGGGATAAGTTGTGATATCAACATTGTCTTCAATTATTCTGGTATATGTGTAATATCCTGTTAGTGAATCGCGAGTTATGTATTGTTTAATTTTTCCATCTGAATCGTATTGAAGCTCAATACCGGCTGCATAATCTTCTGCCATCTGTTTTTCAGCATACCTCATCACATAGTCCTTCGCGCCGGTAATCGATGTTCGACTCCCGCTCCGACCTCTGCCCTGCTCGACCTCTGGTTTTAATTCTGAAGGAACCTGCTCAAGCTCTTCATCTCTATAGCTTTTCATCATTATATCGGACGCAAAAAGCTCAGACTCATAGGTATAACCTTGCCTTTCTGGAGCAGCCGGAGAATCCCAAAGGAAATGAGCATTCGCTCCACTATATGAGTAAATCTTACCAGTCGTTCTGAATTTTCTTGTACCAATGTTATCGTGTAAATAAACCTCCTTTAGTTTTAAATCGTATGTGCTGTCTGAAAGTAAAAAACGACTTTTTATCGACCTGTACGCTCTCGAAACCAAACCTGTGATAAATGGAACCCGGTACTCGATGCTATCCGCAAATATTTTCCCGGGCAGCATCCCATAATGGATAGAGGAGGTGTCGCGATCCTGATACTGTAGAATTGAGGATATCATGTCGAGTGAGCTGTCCGCCGAATTATACAACTCTGCGATTCCAGGTGAAGAAATAGCGGTAAACCAACCATCAGGAAAAGGTGAGTAGGGCAATGCAGTGTGTAAATAGGTCCCGGTTGTATCTGAGAAATTCATCCCGGCTAACTGGAGTTTGGCAAATGCATAACACTTCTGAAATTTCACATTATCTATTTTTAGATCAACCCTTGACAGTACATTATGAATCCATCTCTCCCTCTCTTTTTTCATCTTACGACTGTTCTTTAATATATTCAGAGCATTCTCACCTGCACTTTCCGGAGTTTCCCCCCAGCCGAAGACAATTGTCGTCTTACCTCCGGACTTAAGCTCGAATTCCCCGAAGGTTGTCTTCTCAACGTCACTTGGACGTCCGATCGAGTAACTTAAAGGGTGGTTAACGATTTGTTTATGATTGAGTCTGATAACTTCGGGATTGTTTGAAGCTGCTATTGCAATGCACCCAAATTCAGTATTATCTGACCTGACGATAAGAGGAATTTTGCGTTCAATTTCAAATTCCGCATGTATTTTTTCCGGGAATTCGGAGTCTAATATGCGGAAATCAAAAATTGGTTTGAAAAATGAGCTTGAATTGATCTCACCTTCTATTGTAACAATCAATCCCTGATGATATAATGGTGTCCGGATTGTCTCAATTAAACCAGACTGGAAATGTCTCTCTATGTACTGTGGTTTTATAATACAATACTTAACCTCCGATCGTAGATCGCCGCCCATGTCATCCGAAACATCCCATCCTGAAATTAAGTGTTTATCAAATCTCGAATATCCAAAAACGGCTTTTCCACTGTCATCGGAAACACCTGAAAAGAAGAAACCTCCTGAGAGATCGGTAAGCATTATTTCGCGAGGATCATCTCCGGAAGTCCTTAAATTAAGGTAATCATAAGAGTCGTTTTCAAACTGGGAAGGAAACTTTGAGTCACACCCAACCATTATAATGATGGAAAAGGTCAAGACGCATAAAATGTCAATTTCTTTGAGTATTCTATCAATTCTCTTCACCTCGAATAACCTCTAAGCTTTTTGGGCTTTTGTGTTAAAATAAGTAACCTCATTAATGTAATATAATCAAGAAAACATTTCAATAATCAATCTCATCGGGATTACTACTAATAATTTATTATAATAACAATGTCAGATTAATGGCGCTTCTATTAATATACGAAGAATTCTCTTTATTGTCAAGTTATTGAAAACTTGACAATAATGGTTTTTTTTGCTATATTATAATAGGTCTAACAGTGAGGTGCATCATGAGTTCTAATTACCATCCAATCTCTCATTTACTGCTAGTTGGATTAGCAGCAACCATTCTATTTTCTTTTACTTTTCAAGTCACAAACGCAGGAGGTCACGGCAAACTTATCGGACGTGTTACTGATGTCAAAACCGGTGAGGGCATCATTAATGCAAATGTTGTCATCATCGGGAGCAATTTTGGAGCCTCAACCGATCTTGACGGTAATTATTCGATTCTAAACATCCCTCCTGGGATTTATACCATGGAGGTTACATGCATCGGATATCATGATTGGAAAATGAAGGATGTATATATCACCAGCGATTCTCCAACGAAGGTTAACGTTCAACTCACGCAGGCAAGATTAGAAAATCAGGAAGTTGAAATTATTTACCAGAAACCACAAGTTGAACTAACTGAATCCTCAAAAAAGAGTCATATGGATAGATCAACTCTCGAGGCAGTGCGACCTGAAAACGTCAAGGATCTTTTGAAGGTGACTACAGGTTTTAAAATGGACGAGGAAAATAAAATCCACGTAAGGGGAAGCCGATCTGCTGATGTAGCAATAGTTGTTGAAGGGGTCGATCTGCGTGATCGACTTGTCGACACTCAAATCAACATCAATCTTTCATCCAGTAGTATTGATAAAACTAAACCTTTAACAGGTGGTTTTTCAGCACAATATGGGCAAAAACCTAACAGGGAAGAGTATGACAAAATAATTGAAACTAATTTTTCAAGGGTTGATGATAAACCATTGTCAACATTTTCCATAGATGTCGACGCTGCATCATACAGCAACTGTCGTAGATTCCTTAATCAGGGTCGGAGACCACCTGTGGATGCCGTAAGAATTGAGGAGTTTATCAACTACTTCACTTACGATTACCCACAACCGGAAGACGAACACCCATTCTCAATAATCACAGAAATGTCTGTATGTCCATGGAATGAAGAACATCAGCTCGTTCATATCGGATTGCAAGGGGAAAAAGTTGATGTGGACGAACTGCCGCCGAGTAATCTGGTCTTCCTGATAGATGTCTCGGGCTCCATGAGAAGCCGAAATAAACTACCACTATTGAAGAAATCCTTCCACCTGTTAGTTGACAAATTGCGCAAAAAGGACAGGGTAGCTATTGTTACATACGCGGGAAATGTCGGTGTAGCCCTAAAGTCGACTTCAGGCAAGAAGAAGGATAAGATACACAAGGTTATAGATCGACTCGGAGCCGGTGGATCAACCGCAGGTGCTGCTGGAATTCAATTAGCCTATAAAATTGCACAAAAGAATTTCATTGAGCATGGCACTAATCGTGTCATACTGGCGACTGATGGCGACTTCAATGTTGGAATCTCAAACACGGACGAATTAATTGCCATGATTGAGGAAAAACGCGAAAAAGGCGTTTTCCTGACAACTCTCGGATTTGGAATGGGCAATCTGAAAGAGGGCAGATTAGAACAGCTCGCTGACAAAGGCAACGGCAACTTTGCCTACATTGATAACCTGATGGAAGGTAAAAAGGTCTTCGTCAATGAATTCGCCGGGACTTTGTTCACAATTGCCAAAGATGTCAAACTCCAGATAGAGTTTAATCCCGCAAAGGTCAAGTCGTTTAAACTTATCGGCTACGAAAACCGAATGTTAGAAGACCGGGACTTTAACGATGACACAAAAGATGCCGGTGAATTAGGATCGGGTCATACCGTTACAGCCTTGTATGAGATCGTTCTGGCTGGCTCTGGTGACAAGTTAGACGAGGATGAAATTCAACGACCTGAAATAGATCCTCTAAAATACCAGCATAGTGAAATAAAGCCGGAAGCATTTGAAACCGATGAGGTTTTGACGGTCAAATTCCGTTATAAGAAACCAGATGGGGACAGGAGTAAATTATTATCTGCAACAGTTGTCGATTCTGATATCGAATTATCAGAAACGTCGGACAATTTCCGATTTTCAGCTGCTGTTGCCTCATTCGGGATGATTCTACGTGATTCTGATCTTCAAGGGGACTCATCTTTAGATATGGTTATCGAGATGGCAAAGGAAAGTAAAGGTAGAGATAATGAAGGCTATCGAGCTGAGTTTATCCGAATAGTCGAAATGTATCAATTAAGGCAGGATGGATAAATGAGGGTATCGTAGGCGTCCCTGCCTGCGAGTTTAACGATACATCAAAGGTAGGGACGCCATTGGATCATTTACGTTCGGGATTTTCTGAGATCAGAATAAACCTACATATACAGCCTGAATATTGAGTATACCAATGCTGCCAATCCCCAATACATAAAATTCCCCCAAATGTATGTATAATAGGCAAATCTTCCATTTGCAGGCAGAACATACTCCCTCTCAAAGTACCAGAGGAAGGTGTTAATATAAAGCTGAATAGCACCGGCAATAGCAAATAAAACGTATCCCAAAGGTTGAGCAATAATTACTCCAATAATCCCCTTAACGAAAATCGGGAAGAAAATGATCCAATCTGCCAGTGCTAAAGAATAGGCACATTTAAAATGTGACTTATCACGCCAATCCTCCCCCTCCCCAATAATCCATTTTCTCGTCTCTGCACTGTGGGGCTTAAAAATCATTATAAGCTGGACAATCAGTAGTGGTATGCAGGTGATGAGCCCGAGTATTATCAAAAACCACGTGAAAATTGTAGGCTCAAGCATTGTAGTCTCCTCCATTCGTAAACTCAGACCAATTTCTAATTCCCTAAGACCCTGAACATAAAGATAATACAAGGCAATAGTCTAACCCACCCTTTATCAAAGTTTATAACGATGCTTGCCTGAATTTTCGCAACGGATTCTGTTAGAAATTGTCATTCCCGCGCAGCAGTGTGTCCGTGAATAGCCCAAGGGTGGTGTCAGGCGTCCTCGCCTGACACTTAAGTTGTTGTTTTTCCGTCAGGCGGGGACTCCTGACGACACTGTTTTTAGCATTCTCGGGGACACCTGACACCACTCATTGAGTATTCTCGGACGCACTACTCAGCAGAAATGACGGTGTATTAATTTAATTTCCCTCTACTTCGTTATGTGGACTTTTAACTAAGTAATAGTATAAGACCGATTGATTTATCTTAACGGTCCGACTGTCATATCAAATATGCTGATTCCTTGTCCAATTGGTCTTGAATTATGTATTAGATTGTCATCAGGCTCAAGAATTTCGATGCTTAAATCATCCAAAAAAGCATTTTCCCAGTAGATATCTTGTGGTTCCGGAGTCGAAAAGCAGACAAAGACAATGCTACATAACGATTCACTTGCCTGACTAAAGGAGAATTGTTCCCCAACTTGTTGACCGTCCAGAAAAACTTCGAAGGAATTTGATTCCGCTGCGGTAATGACTTCAATGTTAGACCAGTGTTCAGTTGGAATACCATCAAACAATTGAAACCGATCTGCGTTTCTAATAGCCAGGTTTCCATTATCGATAAACCAAATCTCCCATGCGATGTTTTGGTTTTCGTTACCCCCACGTATGGCAAAGTGCGTACCATGCTCAGGAAAATACAATGAAAAATTTGTTCGTGTTCGTGCCGATGGTTCGAATTCATGACGAAACAGTATTGAATTATCAGTTCGGTCTACAGGATCCCTAAAGTGAATGCTTTTTTCACCCGATAGAGTAAATTGATTAGATACAGTTAAGCTGGCTTCTCCACCCAATCTTACATCCCAACCGGAATTTTCCGGAGGTGGAGCTCCAACGTCATAATCTTCGAAATCATCTGAAAAGAGACTCAGATTAATTTCAGTTTGTGCCATCGCGACATTTGAATATCCTGATTCCAGACCTGTCTCACTGTTAAGAGCTTTCACGCGATATTGATAGATAGTCTCCTCAGCTAAATTTTCATCAAGATAAGCGTTAACATTCGGATTAGTTGACGATATCACAATAAATTCGTTCTCCTCCTCCCTACTCCTTTCAATTAGGAATTCCGTCTCATCATCTGAATTATCCACCCAGTTTAATTCAACATTGACGAATCCCACTACTCTCGTTGTTAAACCAGAAGGAGCGGAGGGTGGTGACGGTAGCGTTGAGCCAAATGCTTCATTGGAGAATTCAGAGTTTCCGTCTGAATTAAATGCGAATACTCTAAAGCTGTATTCGGTATCTGGTTGAAGCAAATCGATAATCAGAGCTAATGAATTTACACCAATTGAATCAGAGTGAGTCCATTCCCCGACGTTCCTCTGCCTCAATTCAACAATAAATCCATCCTCATTGAACGAATTGTCTGTCCAGCTTAATTGGATTTCCGAACTTGAAATTCCTTGAGCAGACAGTTCGTCAGGTGCATCTGGTGGTCCATCCGAAATTTGTACTCCAATGATGGTTATCCAGATTGAATTTCCGATATCATTAAATGAGGCAATTCTATAATCATAGGAAGCACCTGATGATAAATTATAGTCCTTATATTCGGAAATATTGTCTTCGACGGAAGCGAGTTCCGTCCAGGCTTCAATACCTTCATGAGATTCTTTCTTCTCAATTTTAAATCCTGATTCGTCGTTAGATTCATCCACCCAGGTTAGTTTTGTGTGGGAAAACTCGGGGATTTCAACGTTAAAATTACTCGGTGGTAACGGAGGACCAGGATCTGTTGTTACAGTTGCTACATCAGAGTAATCAGAATTACCAAAACTATTGTACGAATTGATTCGGAAGTTATACTCCATTGAAGAACCAAGATTATCAACCTGCATTTCTTCGACATCAATACCAACAGAGTCGACAATAATCCAGCTTTGAAGATCTGATGGGCTCATCTCAGCAACAAAACCTATTTCATTATCGGATGCGTCTCGCCATTGTAGATCGACGTTATTCCCGGATCGTAATTCCGCTCTCAGTTCTTGCGGTCGAATCGGTGTATCAGTTTTAGTAAATCCCGTTGCAACATTTGACCAGACCGAGCTTGTTTCTCCCTGAAGTGCTCGCACTCGATAATGAAATGTTGTGTTGGGATTCAGATCTATGTCATTATATTCAGTAAGGTTCTCACTCAGAGTGACAAGTGTGGTGAACTCTTCGGTTGAGTCTTCTCGTCTCTGAATTTCGAAATTATCCTCATTTGAGGAGTTTTCTATCCAGATTAACCTTAATTCAGTCTCTGAAATCCTGTTAACTACGAGGTCGGATGGTGCTGCGGGAAGTGTTGTTGCTGTGGTAATGTTTGAAAAATCGGATTCATTATCTTCATGAAAAGCCTTTAATTTGTAACGATATAAAGTCCCTTCAGTCAAATTTGAATCTGTGAATATCCGGATTTCCGCCTTATCCAATTGTTTTATTTGCGAAAACTCCCCTTCAACCTCAGTACGGTGAATTCGGAACCCAGTTATAAAATCATCGTTAATTTCCCAAAACAGAGAAATCGAGTTTGCAGAAACAACTGTTGCTGAGAGCTTTTGGGGGATGGTCAGGGCTGGACCTGTAGGTGTGCTGTCTTCCTCACAGCCAATAAAACAAACAGTAAAAACAAGTAGAGAAAACGCCAAAATTAAAACTGGTCTTGTCATGATAATCCCCTCAAAAAAATGAAATCTAAACCTATAAAAATGTATTAATGCGCCACTGATAATTTCTACTGAACAGTTCCAACTTTACATTCAACAGTAACATGAAAGTCTATAATTAAGTTAAAGATATAAGCTGGTGATGTCAATAATTCCTCGATAATAGGATTATCAGAATTGCTTGCATATATCAAAATTGACAAATCTGATTCAACATGAGTTTGGGTAGGTTTAATTGAACGGTCTCCTCATAACCTCTCGATTCACAATTCAGATAACTCAATCAAATCCCACAAATTCCCATACAAATCCTCAAATACTGCAACTATCCCGTACGATTCTACTTTTGGCTCGCGGATAAATTTTATCCCTACCGAAACCATCTCGTTATAATCACGCCAGAAGTCATCCGTCCCGAGAAATAGAAACACGCGCCCACCGGTTTGCCTGCCTAAGAATGTTTCCTGTTCCGGATTAGCAGCTTTAGCCAGTAACAATGTTGTCCCTGTTGAGCCCGGAGGTGCGATGAGAACCCAACGTTTGTCCTGCTCAGGGATGTATTTATCTTCGATTAGGGTGAAATGTAGTTTCCCGGTATAGAATTCTATTGCTTCATCATAATCCCGTACGACAAGAGCAACATGGATGATTGATTGTCTCATGATTTCCTTTTATCTAATTCTTCCAATTGCAGAGCAATATCAACTTCGAGATTTTTTGCTTTCTCTAAAATCCGTTCGATACATTCCGCTTTTTCAGCCATGTAACCTTCAATATCATGCGGATAATTTTCCGCAGCTCGCATTTTTACATCAGCATATTCCCGCGCATCTTCAGGATTATGCTTTAAGTAATCTCTGAAAGCAATATGTTGAATCAGTTCAGACGAATTCTTCGCACAGACATACAGGTGATGATGCACATTCCATATTCGTCCCGTACCATCCCAAGGAACCTTATTATCTCGTCGTGAGAACGCTTCACGTCCGGCAATTCCAAGATCACCCTTGTGGTCGTAGCCCAATTGGGAAAGAGCCTCCATAACAATGTCCAGCTTATCTCTGTCGGAAATGATAACGTCAATATCCAGAATAGGTTTTGCAGCCAATCCGGGCACTGAAGTGCTGCCGACGTGCTCGACACCAAGTATTAAAGAATCCAGACGTTCAACGAGGACATTTCTTATCCCTTCAAATTGATCCCGCCACTCGTTTGTGTAAGGTATGACTTTAATTACACGTTTCTTGTAATCTGTATCATGGGGTGAGTTCATATCGTCTTCAGCCATTCAAATGCCTCGTTAAAGTCGTTAAAATATGCTTCAGATTCTGATTCAATATGTGGTTCTACGAAATTTGCGGGAGCGACAAAAGCCACTCTGTCAATTACTTCACGCAACTCGGATAAGTAGTCACGGAGAATTTTCAAGCATTGGATCGATTCAAAATCGTGCTTATTAGAATCCAACAGTAATTTGAATGGCGCATCGTCCATTTTAGATGATAATTCTATATTGAATCGTTCCTGCCATTCCTCTAATATCTCAAGAGAGATAAAATCAGGCATTGAGATTACATAACCATCAATCTTCTCATCATAATGAATTTCAATGCTGTTTTTCAGTTGGTTACTCACGGAATTACCTGAATGGAAAAAACTCTTGCATATGTTTTCTGTTAACATATGTAAAGGTACGTACGAAATCAAGAAATCTGAGATTGATTCAGTAAGATTTTTAGAGGCATGCTGGTGAGGATTTTTTTCAATGCGGTTGCAGGACTACCGCATATCACCTGTTTCCGATTGTTAATTAAAAATTAAAATCAGCAGCTCCTCATTCCCAACTTGATTGGGAATCCAGTCAACAAGATTTATGAATAACATTATCTAAATTAGCATTTAAGCAACCAATCTGTTAAATAGAAAATTCAATACAACTAGTATTAGTTACGAAACGAAACAAGCTTCTGGATTCCCGTTTTCACGGGAAAGAGGAGTATGATAAATTCCTATTTTTAAAAGTTGTAACTAAACCTCATTCTTGAGGAAATAAGACCGTATTTGATCACCTTCTCCCTTGACTGTCCAGACTGAATAGCCCTTTGACTTGAGAACATCTATACCAGGTGCAGGCAGAAATGTTGTGATCAGCTCGATAATTTCACCCACTTTAACCTTTTTTGCCTCTTTCGTAATGGCAACCAGAGTCATTTTATCCCGGTCTTCAACCTTTGCTTCATCAACCGAAACAACAACCTTGTCCTCGTCGAACCAGTCAGGTTTTTCCCCGAAATATTCCTCGTCCTGATAAGTTTGCTCGCTCGTTGACTGCCCCACAGCACTCCTGAGTTTATTAATAAGTTCACCAAGGGGGACCTTGCCAACTGCTGATATATGTTTAATTGTTGCAACCTTAGCAACAGATCTTCTAAGAAGAGGATTCTTCAGTTTCTTGAATGGAGGTGCGATTCCAATTAGCACATCCTCAAGATGCGGGTAAGTCTCCAACATTTCGTGAACTGTGACTGACGGTGTAATGTCTAAGGTTTTTTCTGTCATATATTGCTCCGATTCGATTTGGTGAAAAGACTTCATGTGTAAAATAAAGTGTTCGCTTGATATGTTCAACGTTGAACGGTGATTATTAATGGTAGTTTAATAAACTTCTTTCAATGAAACACAACTTAGGAATGATTGACGTGTTTGGACAGTCGGGGTTACATTTTTAATTGAATAAAAAGGTTAAAGATTTTTAACCCTACACAAATTTCCTCACACATGATCCATCCAAAACTTCCACTTGCCCGTCAGACAAAACCCCAAAATCCTTGACTTGTTTTGCTGATGGGACTATCTTAATATAGTTGGAAATTCTCGTCTGGAAACTTTCAAATTGCTTCCACCCGAATAAACAACCCGCTCTTTCGATAACAACTTCTCTGATTTTTAAGAGTCTGACTTTTTGTAACTTAAAAGCCGTAAATTTTTGATTGATGAGGGATTTGCATTAACAAGCGTGTTGAACAGGTATGGCACGACAGAGTTCGCACTCTCTGTTCAACATCAAGTCATAAACTAAGTTTTAACCTTGAGATACAGCTTGAAATGAAATACAAACTCGGTATTGATGTAGGCGGTACATTTACAGATTTTATCCTGATTTCCCAAACGGGTGAATCCTCTGTCCATAAAACTCTCTCCACCCCGGAAGATCCTTCCATAGGTGTCCTCAGCGGCATCCATGACTTAGCTGAAATAATTAACTCTGATTTAGATACATTTGTCCAGTCAATTGATACTATTGTACATGGGACAACAGTTGCCACCAACGCACTGCTGACATTGCGCGGAGCAAAGACCGCTCTTATCACAACAAAAGGCGTCCGTGATGCACTCGAAATGCGACGAGGCATCCGGGAGGAACAGTACAACAATCATTACCGAAATGTAGTCCCGCTGATCCCGAGATATTTGCGCTTGACTGTTGATGAACGGATTGGCGCTCAAGGCGATGTATTAACACCCCTCGATGAATCAGAATTAATTCCAATAATTGAAACTCTGAAAACCGAAGACGTCGAATCAGTTGCAGTCTGTTTTATGAACGCCTTCAAGAACAGTAGTCATGAAGAACAAACCGTTAAGTTCCTTAGGGAACAACTCCCCGACTGTTTCATCACTGCTTCCACAGAAGTATTGCCATCTATCCGGTTCTACGAACGGGTCAGCACAACGGCAGTGAACGCTTATATTGGTCCTGTTGTCGCTAATTATCTTGGTAACCTGACGGACAAATTAGACAGGATCAATTTCAACGGCACTTTGCTGATTATGCAGTCAAACGGCGGTGTTGTTACACCCGATGTTGTCAGAACCTCACCTGCTGTCACGGTATTGTCCGGACCAGCAGCAGCACCAACTGCCGGTGTATTTTATTCAAACATGCTTGGATACAAGGACTGCATCACCATCGACATGGGTGGCACAAGTTTCGACGCAAGCCTCGTAATTGACAATCAATGTATCACCAGTACCGAAGGCTCGATCAACCGCTACAGGATTGCACTCCCGGCACTTGACATTGCTACAATCGGTGCAGGAGGCGGCAGTATCGGCTGGATCGATAAAGGCGGGTTGCTGCAAATGGGACCACAGAGTGCAGGTGCTCTACCAGGACCAATCTGCTATGATAGAGGAGGCGAAGAACCGACATGCACCGATGCGAACGTGATTCTCGGATACCTCAATCCCGATTTCTTCGCCGGTGGGAAGATAAAACTGAACGTCGATAAAACCACAAAAATTATATCTGAAAAATACGCCCCCAAACTCGGACTTTCGGTTCTGGAAACTGTAACCGGCATGTACAGGATCATTAACTCTAACATGGCACAGGGTGTCCGGCAGGTTTCGGTCGAAAAAGGTTACGATCCCCGCGAATTCCTGATAATTGTTGCCGGTGGAGCAGGGGCAATCCATGCCGGTGAGATTTGTAAGGAGCTCGAAATTTCGATGTTTCTGGTACCGAATGTTGCATCAATATTCTGCGCTGCGGGAATGCTGTTGGGAGATCTTAAACATGATTACATCCGTTCCTACATAACAGCATTTTCTGAAATCGACCGTGAGTATTTCCTGAACCTGTACAGACAAATGAGGGGAACAGGAACTGATACACTGAAGAAAGAGGGAGTAACCGAGGAGAATATTGACTTCTACCCTATCCTCGATCTCAGGTATGTCGGTCAGTATCACGAGGTTCAATTACCGGCTGATATGGATGACATCGAATCGTTCAACCTTGATGAAATAAAGGACGCGTTTCACAAAGAGCACAACCGGTTGTTCGGATATTCGCTCGAAGAAGAGGGAACAGAGATCGAAATGATAAATGTCCGCCTGCGGACATTGGGTAAAACAGAGAAACCGAAATTCCTTAGCGGTTCAAAGGATTCTGTTTCGTTAAATGAAGCACTAAAAGAAAATCGCAAGGTCTATATCCCCGAATTGAACGAGATGAGGGAAGTTCCGGTGTATGACGGAGACCTCACTTTAAGCGGTAATACAATTGCCGGACCTGCTGTAATTGAGAAAGTGAACACGTCAGTATTTGTGAGCCAGAGCTATGATTGCAAGGTGGATGGATTCGGATCGTTTATTGTGTACGACCGATCTGAACACCCCAACGGACCGGAGGTTCAATTAGTCGATTAATGCGTATGTCTCTGAACAAATGGGTTTTCAGCCTCATTTCACTTATTCTTGTATCGGTTGGTACATCTTTCGCTTTCATGCTGTGGAAAGACAGGACTTATTATCACAGCCGACCTTACGCTCCGGACAAGGACAGAGAAGCAGAGACACTTGTAGTTTACTATTCGCGCAGTGGACATACAGAATCCGCGGTCAGGGAAATAGCACGCAGGTTTAAGGCTGATATAGTCAGGCTCGAAGCTGAAATCTACAGCCTGGATTTCAAAGGCTGGCGCAACGCAGCTCGGGATGCAGATAATCACAACCTCTGCGAAATCGATCCAAAGTGGGTTGATATGAGCAATTATAAACTTGTCGTTCTGGCTTCACCGATCTGGCTTTTCAGACCAGCGCCACCGTTATGGACGTTCGTTGAGAACAATGACTTTCAGGATAATCTTGTAGTTCTGTTCAACACTTTCAATAGCAGATTCAAGCAGGAATACATCACCGAATTCGAGAATAAGTTGTTAGATCGGGGTGCTTCTGATTTTGATCATATCTTCGTGAAGCGGGGTCGAATTATTCATCAGAAGAGTGGGGAAAGAGTAGTTGATGAGGTTTGGGAAAAGCTGAACGAGAAAGAACAGAAGTGGCGGGATATGGCTGGGATGGAGTGACTTTGCTCCGCGCTGGCAGACGCGCTCGTCTGCCGGTATAAAGACATGTAAAAGCAGGAGAAATAATGTCTACGAAAGTAAAAAATGCAATTGAACTCATCAAAACCATGGGTGATGACGAGAAGCTGGAGTTCATCAATCAATTAGTCGGAAAAGATCTTCTCAATGAAGTCATCGAAGATATTGAGGATTTGCTTTTATACCTATCGAGACGAAATGAGGCAGCTGAGGATTTTAATGAATTTCTGACTGAACTGCGAGCTGAAGGAAGACCCGTTTGAGCTGGAAGCTACAAATCAGAACAGGTGTTAAAAGAGAAATTCGAAAACTACCCGATGCGATTTTAAAAGAATCATGCCCAAAATTATTGGATTGAAAGAAAACCCATTTCCTGAGGATTCAGCCAAACTCAAAGCGATAGATGGATATCGCATTCGAGTTGGTGATTGGAGAATTTTGTACGAGGTTGACGATTCTGAACATCTGATAATAATTTTTGGAGTTCACCGCCGAGATAAGGCATATAGATGAGAAAATTATTCTGCTGAAAAAGTAAGATATTCACAACGGATTAAACGGATTATGCAGATTCCGAAACGAGATAATTAATCTACTCAATCTGCTGTGAGTATAAGACTGTCAGACGAGGGCGAGTTCTTTGAAATATTAGCATTTTTATGTTGTGTTTGCTTGATTTAGAGTCCA
>CAYLYZ010000050.1:0-41937 GCA_964387885.1 uncultured bacterium
ATAAACATTAGTATAACCAATTTTTACTTTTACACAAAATTACCGACAGGCTCCCGGCAATATCCATGATTGCATTTATTATGGTCACCATTGGGATTGGAATCCCAGGCACCAATATTCCAGTTATTCGTGGTTCAAACCAGGCTTAGGCACTGTTAAGTATAAATCTCGTAGGGAGGTTATACCTGGAATATATGAGGATTCTTCAATGGAGTTGTTGGGGTGTTATATACAGTAAATGCGGATTTATTTATTTTACAACTTACGACCTGTATGCATCTTTTCGATGTCTAATATGATAGATTTTAATCTCTTTCAACTCTATAAGAACATTATAAATAATCCTGTAATTTCCAACTCGAATCCTGAAACCATTTCCCTGCGAGAGTTTTCTTGTTCTTGAGGGAAAGGGGTTTTCTCTCATTTGAATCAGAATCTCAATTACCCGTTTTCGCGTTTTATCGGGGAGCTGTTTCAGTTCTTTTTTTGCTTTTTGGGAAACAATGATGTCCCAATTCATCGTGTCAGTCCATCATTCTCCAACTCTGCTAATACCTCTTCCAAGGTATTCGTTTGATCATCTTCCCTTTCAGAAATTATTCTTGAGTCGTTCAGATCTTCCAGGGCTTCTAAAAATTCATCCATTTTCAACATGTTTCGAATGAGTTCAGCCTTTTCCTCTTCATTAAATTTTTCAATCAGTTGAAGAGCATTTTTTACGTGTTCTGTCATGTTAACACCCTGTTTTCATTTAAAGCGGGAATAAAACCACTTCACGCTGTCCATCATCATCCTGAATAATCAGCTTCGCGCCGGATTTCTTCTGTGTCAGCAGAAAATCATACACTGCAAGCGATTTCTTAATCACCTCAGTTATCGTTTCCGCCTCGGTTTCATCCCTCAAATATTCCATCCGATCATGGACTTCTTGACGAAGTGCCAGGTTCAGACGTTTTATGGTTTTGTTGTTTTTTGCCATTTTGTTCCTTTAATACAGCCCGGAGGGCTATGATTACGATTATGAAAAGCAGTGCCGTAATCAGAATTACTACAGATAAACCTGTATAAGCCAGTGCCTGTCCATTTTTAATCACACTAATACAGATTCCGCTCATGCAACACATACCCGTGATTACGATCAAGGGTAGATGAGCTCCCTTCTTAACCAATTCCAAAGGAATTGTCCAGAATCCACTTTTCGGTTGAGGCATTCCTTGTTTATAGAATTCCTCAAATTGATCCAACGTCGATTTCTGATCTAAGTCATTTCTTGACTTAGGTGATAAATTCGCGTTCATAACTGTCGACCTCTCGTTTAAAGAAGAGTCGACAGCTTGAACGCACATCGATAGAAGTTGTCATTGTTTTGACTCCTCTAAAGTTTATGTGCGTTCTTACGGTGCATTCGATGAAACTGCCCAGTGAGTTTCAAATACAAAATAAGAACGTTCAATTAAAACCGCAGCAACAGAATTGTAAATCCGGGCTTAGAACACTTCTGCAGGACAATATATCTTAATTTTTTGCTTACACGGAAAATATAAACATATTTTATGTATAATGCAAGTATTGTTTCTGCGTATTATGTTTATTTTTGATTTTTCTCAAGATTTTGGTTTTACTAAAGGAAATATTTTGCGCGAGAGATTCTAAGTAGAAGTTCGAACAACGAGTATTGCAAATGAATCCAATCAGGAATAAATTTATTTGTAATATTCTCAACACTGCAATAAATGTGAAATGCAGAACTTAAAATAGGGAGTAGTTATGATTGGTGCAAAGAAGAATAATTACCGTACATTAGACTTGCGGCAGCTTGAAATAGAAATTGATTGTTGTAAAGATTTCGATTATCAGAAGAAAGTGAAAATTGGAGTTGCCGTTAACAATATTGCTGCTATGCAACAACACAGACACAAGTTTAAATTAGTTAAAAATCACAATCATGATGTGAATAACTTATCTGAGCAAGAAAAGAATAGCATTATCCGATGCATACATGATATGATTTTATCCAATGAGTGGGAATTGAGTGAAGATTATTTAACAACAAATCAAGACCATTCAGGATGGACTTATTTCGAGAAGGAGCATATTCAATTTCCAAACAATGACCCTTGGGCTTTACGCTTGAGTCCAAGAGAATTAGGAAAGTTCTCATATTTTCTATCTCAAGAAAAGAAGAGGGAACAAGCCAAACTTACACGGAAGGCAATTCTCCCGGTTATTATGCAGAAGTATTCTGATGTACCATATGGCTGGCTAATATATGAAGTTTTCATGCCTGAAGATATCGTTACGAATGAATTGAAATATATGAAAGAGGAAGGTCTCCTGACCATTAGTGAAAATCAGAAGAAATTTGACTATGAGCAGTTCCCAATGACTGGTGGAGATGATATCAATCAGGATCATAACAGACTATTTGAACAGGATTACGAAGTGAGACTTACCGCCAAGGGGCGTAATGTTCTTGAGAAAATCAATTTTGAGAATAGCAATTTGGTATTTTGTATTTTAAAGTGCGGTAAATCAGAACCATTTGTTTCTATGCGCAACTTATATAAGAATGTAATAGAGCAGGATGAAAATGGAAATCCTACTGGCTTAATCGCTTATATCCAAGAAGACGAAAATCCAGCTCAACTTGTAATAAATGAAATCTATGAGCAAATCCGCAATTGCAAATTCGTTCTAGCTGATATCACTGGAGGAAGTGAAAGTTGCATATACGAATTAGGTTATGCTCATGGGCTAGGAAAACGTTTCATTCTTGCGCGAAATAGAGAAGAATTTGAGGAAATGAAGACATTCGATTTGAATCAATACAGTCATATTTTGTGGGATGAACTCGATGATGAGCATAAATCGAAAATCCGTAAAGCGATTGCTGATGCGCAACGGGGTGTGGAAAATGAGGTTTTGAATGCGGAGTGATCTCCCAATTGGATGGTCTTTATAGTAAGTTGTTGTGATTACTGGATGCACTTAACAAGTTAAGCATATATCCCGCCTACGCGGGAATGACAAGAGGAAATTACGATCCCAGTGGTTGTCATTCCCACTCAGGTGGGAATCCAGGTTTTTCAATATCTTAGAAAATACACCTGATTATTTCCCCCCCGCCATCATAATCGACATTGCCAGCGAATGCTGAATATTCTCCGGACTTTCGCTCCGAGATGTCAGTACAACCGGGAAAGGCAAGCCCACAATCACACTTGCAGAAATTCCACCACAAAGTGTTATTAGCGACTTGAACAAAAGGTTGCCGATACCGAGGTTGTTGACAACCAGAATGTCGGCTCTGCCTGCTACTTTGCTCTCGACACGTTTCTTTTTCACGGCTTCCATATTTATCGCGAGGTCGAGTGACAGAGGTCCGTCGACCTGGATACCTTTGGCGAATTGTCCACGCTCACACATCATTGAGATGACCGCTTCTTCGAGTGATACAGGGATGCTCGGTGAGACTGTTTCGACGGCTGCGAGTAATGCGACTTTAGGTTCATCTATTCCGAGGAAATGTGCGAAATCGAGGACTACCTGCAGGTGCTGCAGGCGTTTTGGCAAATCAGCGTTGACAATTACTGCGGGATCGGTGATTAATAAGAGTCGGTCGAGGACTTTGAGTTTTGTAAGAACGATATTCGTATATAGATCACCGCGTTTTCGGATTCCGAGGTCTCGACTTAACAGCACCTTCATGAAGTCGTAAGCCAGTAGTTTGCCGCGCATCAGGATGTCCGATTCCCGGTTGTCGACCTGACGGGCTGCTATTGCGGTAGCTTTGTGCTCGTCCTTCTCATCTATTATTTTCCAATTATCAGTGGAGTGTCCGAGCTTTTCAAGCGATTCAGCAATACGTCTTGGATGACCTACCAGGATTGGATCGATTGACCCACGTTCCTTGCCTAATGCTACACCGCCAAGTCCCATGATGTCTTCACCTGCAGCAACTGAGACTTTATATGGTCCATTCTTTTCAACAAGTTCCTCAGCAATCTTTAAGATTTCATCGAGGGATCGAACCTGATTATCTACTTTATAATCCCATTTCATTTGATCACCTCGTGTGGATGTAATGTGCTACAACAACTGCGAGCGAAATCGAAGCGAGCTTGCTAGCAGCGTTATCAGCCCTCGAAACCAGTGCTATTGGTACGTTTGCACCGAGGATAACACCTGCGAACGTCGCACCTCCAAACTGTACTAATGACTTGGCGAGAATGTTTGCTTCCTCAATTGAATTCGCAAGGACAATATCCGCCTGCCCGGCAACCGGACTGGTAATTCCCTGATAATCGGCTGCTCGTGGGTAAACAGCAGTATCGAGACTCATTGGTCCATCAATAGTGCAGCTCTTAATCTGACCACGTTCTGCCATCTTTGAAAGGGCAGCAGCCTCAAATGTTTCGGGGAATGCTTTAACGATCCGGTCAATCGGAGTTAATGCAACTACTTTAGGTCTATCAATACCGATTGATCGGCAGACGACTACGCTATTGCGGATCATCTCAATCTTCTGTTCGAATGTTGGCTTGATGATCATCCCACCGTCAGTAACAGCTAACAACTTGGGATAACGATTTGGCGACAGTACTGCGGTGTGTGATAATAAACCACCTTCACGTCGTAAACCATATTCCTTTTTTAAAACGTTCTTGAGGAGTTTACCAGTACTTAAGATTCCCTTAAGAATAACGTTTGCTTCACCGGTCGAAGCTGCACGAGCAGCTATATCTCCGGACTCTTCGTCACTATTGGAATGGATGATCTTGAACTCGTCGGGATTTGCTCCGAATTGTTCGATCAGTTCTTTTATTTTTTTCGAATCCCCAATCAGGATACCATGAGCTATCCGTTCTTTCTGCGAATTGATGATTGCCTCAATAACTGCATCGTCATGTGCTGCTGCGACAGCAACATAATATGGCTCATCAATATCACTGATCTCCCGCGCTCTTGCTACAATATCAGCAGTAGACTGAAGCAGCGGGATTTTTTCTCTTTTCTTCTTAAGTATTGTATTTGTCATGTCTTTTTTGCGTGTAAGTTTTTACTTACCCCAATATATGTTATCTGCCGTTCAAGAGCAATCCATTTACAGGGTTGAGCTTCTTCTGAATCAATTCTTTCGCGCTTGCAGAGCATACTACTGAAAATGGGATGATAAACCTTTACCAACGGGTGGAAAGGGATGAATCTTCCTTGATTTTTCCCGGGCTTGATGATTATCTTTCAGCATGTATTGTAAGTTTGATAAGTAGCCCACCGAACAGGTGTTTGATGAATGAGTAGTCTACGAGATCAGGTGTAATGACAGAACCACAAACTACAAAAACTCTCTCTTCCGACAAACCCACCTTATTGCACTTATTGATTTTTTGGCTGTTACCCATTACTGCTGTTGTGATTATGCGCTTGCCTTACATGGGATTGATCACTATGAATTCCGATGAAGGCCTATATGCAACAGTCGCACGAGCCATGCAGAACGGGGGTTTGCCTTACCGGGATGCCTGGGATCATGCTGCTCCGGGAATATTCAACGTGTACTGGGTATTGTTTACACTTTTCGGTAAGTGGAACATGGATGCGGTGCGGATCTTAGCACTGTTTGCACATTCAGTTTCGGCATTGATTGTTGGTTACGACATTAAACGACGTTATGGCTCAATATCAGGCTCGATAGCAGGTGTTTTCACTGCTGTTGCAATTGGATGTTATCTGCCAGCAGATGTGATTGCAGTCTTAACTGAAACGTTCATGCTCCCACCTTTACTTGCAGCAGCAGTTATGCTATTCAAGTGGTGTGAGGGAGGCCGAACCCGTCCTGTAATTTCTGCGTTACTCATTGCACTTGCAATCTGGTTTAAGATTCACGCGCTTCACATCTCAATCCTCTTGCTGGGAGGAGCCATTTTAGGCAGATGGATTAATAGTATGCTAACTATCAGGGATGTTGTTACAACTCTGAAAATACTCGTTTACGCTGGAATTGCATATCTTATCCTTATCCTTCCACTAATCTTCAGAGGGGGATTTGGCAGTTATTGGGAAATGTACATCAAGTATAATATCTTCTACATGAATATCGGGACTTATGGAGATGGCTTTTTTTACGGTTTGTACAAAACAGTATCTCAATGGGCATACCCGCAATTCACAATTATTTTGCTCGGTTTAGCAGGTTTTTGGAGGTTAGCCAGGAATACATCCTCAAAGCAGGGACGAGGCGTGATGATGGTCTGTGTTTTAATCGGATCATTTTTCGTAGCATTAGCAGGGGGGAGGTTATTCGGGCATTATTTCATTCCAGCGGCAGCTTTTTATGGCTGGATTGCCGCTGAAGGTTTTGTTTATTTAAGAGATGTTATCCGAGACCGGAATTTCCTGAATCGGAAAGCTGTTAAAGTGGCAGGACTGATTCTGCTAACAATCGGAATGTTGTTTTCAATTCACTTTTTCCACGGTAATGCGTATCGAATGCGGATTTATATGGCTCAGAATGATATAAATGTCGGACACAAGTTTACGAAATTGGCTAAGAAAATACAAGAGATCACGAAACCGAATGATAAGATATGGGTTTGGGGATTTGCCCCTGAGATTTATTTAGATTGTCAGAGGGATTGTTCTTCAAGGTTTATTAACTGCAATTATCTGGTCGGCCTGATTCCCTGGGTAAATGTTGATCCGGAGGTGGATACTTCCGATCTTGCGATTCCCGGGAGTTGGCAAAAACTTCGGGATGATCTAACATCAGACCCACCTGTTGTTATTGTGGATGCAGCAGCTGCTAATTACCAATTCTGGGGCAAATACCCGTTATCAACACGACCAACTCTAAAGAAGTTCATTAACGGTAATTACCAGAATCTTGGAAGTTTCAACAAGTTTCATCTTTATCTAAGAAATGATGCAATTACCTCGGGCACAATTAATCCTGAGAATACGGAACAGGGACAGAAATGACAAACCGGGATAAATACGCTGGTATCTTTTTCCTCAGCCTATCATTGCTGCTATTCGAGTTGACTCTGATACGTGTATACTCAGTAACTCTTTTTTACCACTTTGCATTCATGGCAATATCTGTTGCCATGTTAGGTATATCAGCTGCAGGACTTACGGTTCATTTATCACCATCCTCATTCCAAAAGCAGCGGGATCAAATCTGGTCGGGTAGATGGGGGATTGCTTTCTCTTTATCACTTGTTGTTTCACTGTGGATTGTGTTCAGAATACCGGTCAACGCTTATCTTCCACCGGATCAAATTGCAGGCAAATTAATCCTGATATACGTTTTATCAGCGATTCCATTCTATTTTGCAGGGCTTGTAATCAGTGGTCTTTTTGCATCATACCCAAACCAGGCAGGCAGTCTTTATGCCTGGGATCTGATTGGTGCCGGACTTGGGGCGATTATTATATTACCATTAATGAACATTGTCGGTGGAGAATCCGCTGCAATATTTATCTCTGTACTGGGATTGGTGGCTACATATTATTTTACCGGAAAACGCTTAAGATATATTGTTATCGGATTGTTGGCAGTCATGATTGTGGCCGGATTTGTGAACGGGAAGGTTGGTTTGCTTTCTATTAAATACGCAAAAGGTTCTCCTGTCCGGAATATGGATGTTCGGTACAATAAATGGAATTCTTTTTCTAAAGTAACGGTCATTCCGTTTCGTCCAACAGAAAACGAAGTTTATACATGGTGCCCGTCACCCAATTATCCATTGCCATCAAGGATGGAACACATGGGGATGATGGTTGATGATGGTTCATCTTCGCCTATTGTTCCATTTGATGGGGAAAACCTCGAATCGGTAGAATATCTGAAATACGATTTGACATCTATGTGTCACCGGATGAAAGGAGATGGAAATACACTCATTATTGGTTGTGGTGGTGGTCGTGATGTACTGACAGGACTGTTGTTCGGTGCGCAGCACATAGATGCTGTTGATGTTAATCCTCTGGTCTTCGATGCAATGAATAATGAGATTGCTGATTTCTGCGGCAGCTTATATCGACACGATAAGGTCAGTTGGTTCGCTGAGGAGGGAAGAGCTTTTGCGCGCAGGAATCCCGAAAAATATGATCTTGTGCAAATAGCAATGATTGACACCTGGGCAGCAACTACTGCCGGGGCGTACAGTCTCTCAGAAAACACATTATATACGGTTCAGGCATACAGAGATTACATCCATGCCCTGAAACCTGATGGGATCTTCAGTTTTACGAGATTTTTCTTTAAACCTCCTCGTCAATCCTTGAGACTTGTTTCAGTTTTTCTCGAAGCTGCAGAAGAGGAGGGCATAGATAATCCTGAGGAATGCATCCTGGTTGGAATGTACGGAAGCCTCGGAACAGTATTATTGAAGAATGAACCATTCACTTTAGAAGAAATTGAACAGTTCCGGATGGATCTGATTGACATGGGATTCAAGCTCGTTTATTCACCGGACAGCAGACCTGATCCATATTTCAGAAATCTGATTTCAACTGAACATAAGACCGAGTTTTACGATAAATATGTTTATGACATGTCTCCGACCACAGATGACAGGCCATTTTTTTTCAACATGTTAAAAGTGAAAGATTTCTTGAAAGCCTTCGAAATAAAGGAAGGATTGAAATTTAATTATTACGCGACATATACACTACTTGTTCTCCTGATAATATCGATCCTCGCCACAATTGCAGTTCTCATCATTCCCACAATGGTGAAGGGAGGTAAACCGCTGGGTGGATCTGGAAATTTCTCGCTTTTAATTTACTTTATCTGCATCGGATTATCCTACATAATGATAGAGGTTGCATTACTGCAACGATTTGTACTCCTGCTTGAACATCCTGCGCGCGCTGCAAGTGGAGTGATTGCCGGTATGCTTATTGCAAGTGGTATTGGGAGTTTGATTTGGAGTAAAATCCCTGAATCCAGTCGAAATAGATTATTCAAACTTGCTTTTGTTTTAATCGGATTGGGATTGCTGATCCATATAATTTTTGGCTGGAGTTTAATTCACAGCTCAATGCATTTAAATATGTTCGTGAAGATATTAATCGCAATTGTAACGATCTGTCCTTTAGGTATTGCTATGGGAATTCCACTTCCTGCAGGAATAACTGTCGCCGGTAAGAATTCACAAAGTATTGTTGCATGGTGTTGGGCATTGAACGGTGCTGCAAGCGTTATTGCATCTTCGCTTGGGGTAACAATTGCAATGGGCTACGGTTTTAGATATGTTTTGATTACCGGATTAGTTTTCTATTCCGGTGCATTTGTATTAATGAGTTTTTATTCGTCCAAAAAATTGAGATCAATTTAAATGCGCCTGAAGATCATACTGAAAAAACACGGATTGATCGTTTTTCTGGTGATGTCTCTTTTGTCTGTGCTTCTGGTAACATTTACTATTGGTAACCGGTCTGGTGAGATTATACTTGCGATTTGCCTGATATCGTGGGCTACTCATCATTATATCTCCCGAAGAAGAAAGTTGAGAGCTATTCGATCAGTATTGAGTGAGTACCAGGGTGGGAATTTTATAGCGAAGGTCATAAATATTGAAAACTCTGATAAATCACCTTTAGATGTTCTTGCATTTCAAATAAACTCACTTGGGGAGCAGCTTGAAAGACTTAAATCTACTCTAAAAGTTGATTATACCGAGGAATTAGAAAAGGCTGACAGACTTGCGTCAGTTGGAGAATTAGCAGCTTCAGTTGCTCATGAGATCAGAAATCCTGTGGCTGGAATTGCCAATGCGATCCAGGTACTCAGCAGTGAGATGCAAGATTCTGACGAGAACAGGCTGATAATTAGTGAAATTCAGAAGCAAGCTCAAAGGGTCAATAGGGCGATAAACAATTTACTCCATTATACTCGACCAGCACCTCTTGATCTCGTTCCATGTGAGTTGAATTTTCCAATAGACGGCGTTATGGTCTTATTGGATGGGAGAATTCGTGAAAACAGGATTAAATTGAATATGCAGCTTGTTGCATCGCCGCCAAATGTGCTTATAGATGTACAACAGATTCAACAAGTTTTTGTCAATTTGATTCTTAATGCTATACAGGCAATGCCAAATGGTGGTATATTGACCCTCGAAACATTTAGTGATGAGGAGCATGTAGAGCTCTTGATTACTGACAGTGGTGATGGTATTCCGGATGATGTAAGTCCATATATATTCAGGCCATTTTTTACGACAAAACATCAGGGAACAGGATTGGGTTTGTCGATATCCAGGAAAATCATTGAAGAACACTCGGGGAGTATTGAATTGGATTCAAGTCGATCTAAAGGTACGGGTTTTCGGATCCGACTACCGATTTATAAGTCGAAAAGAAAATAAAGTAGCAGTTTAGGAGAACTTTTGGCAAACGCAAGAATTCTGGTAATTGATGACGAAAAGTTAATTCGATGGTCGCTTCAGAAAAATCTCGAGCGAAGCGGATATATTGTTGAAACTGCAGAATCAGGAGAAGAGGGTTTACTCATTTTTGATGAGTTCTATCCTGACGCAGTAATCATTGATAATAAACTTCCCGGTGCAAATGGAATAGAAATAATGACCGAGATACGCAATCGGGATCCGCGTGTGGTTATGCTCTTTATGACAGCATTTGGAACAATTGAGCTTGCGGTTGAAGCAATGAAGAGAGGAGCGTATGATTATGTTAATAAACCTTTTGTATATGATGAAATAAAGCAGCTTCTTGAGAAAGCCTTTTATGTTCGCGGACTTGACAGTGAAGTTGAAAGGCTTAAGGATTATGTGCATAAACAATATGATACGGATAATTTTATTGCCGAATCGCAACACATGAAGGATATCATCGAACTCGTTGACAAAATTGCTCGTAGCGCAGCTCCGACAGTTTTATTGACCGGTGAATCGGGAGTAGGTAAAGATTTGATGGCACGATTGCTTCATCAGCGCAGCCCTCGGAGAAATAACCCGTTTATTACAATCAACTGTGCATCCCTGCCGGAGACATTGCTTGAAAGTGAGTTATTCGGACATGAAAAAGGTGCTTTTACAGACGCCAAGTCCATGAAGCGCGGACAATTTGAATTAGCTGCAAACGGAACAATTTATCTTGATGAAATTGGTGAGATTTCGCTCGGTACACAAGTCAATTTATTACAGGTTATTGAGAATAGAGTTTTTAGACGAGTCGGAGGAATCAAAGACCATAAAATTGATTCCCTCATTATCGCAGCTACAAATATTGATCTCGCAAGCGCTGTCGAATCCGGAAGGTTCAGGCGTGATTTGTTTTATCGCTTGAATCTGATACCAATTGAGATACCACCGTTGAGAGAGAGACGTTTGGACATTGTGCCGATTGCACTTTTCTTCATGCGTCGATTTAACGAAGATTTTCACAGGCAATTCACGGAAATTTCAGACGATGCAAAATTAGCACTTACAAGGTATGATTGGCCCGGGAATATAAGGGAACTCAGAAATGTCATTGAGAGGATCGTCATCCTTGAAGATGGGGAGACCATTCACGTAGAAAATCTACCGGTTGAGCTGATAGAGGGTGGAGGATTTTCAGAAGATCATAAAGTCAGCGTTATTGAACAATTGGGATTGGAAATTCCGGAAGATGGGCTCTCAATGCAAGCGGTGGAACACGAATTGGTCATTAAAGCTCTTGAAAAAGCAGGAAATAACCAGACAAAAGCTGCTGTTCTTCTTGACATTTCCAGAGATTCGCTGAGATATAAAATGAAAAAGTTTAAACTATTGTAGTTTTGAGCAGAGCAAATTACTCCTTGAGACGTTGCGGTGAGTACTATCTTTTGTTACATTATCTGTTTGTTCAGAATAGTGCTTTGTTTTGATTTTCAAAAAAGAAGGTAATCCGAGTGATAGATTATATCCCGGTATTATTGCTGATGGGGATTGTTGCTTTTATGGCAGCCGCTCTGCTGGCAATCACAACTTTTATCGGTCCTAAACGAACGAATCCGGATAAAGAGTTACCTTTCGAAACGGGTAACCTACCGACCCCGGGCACTGCCCGAGCACCATTTTCCGTCCATTACTACCTTGTTGCAATTCTGTTTGTTATATTTGATGTTGAAGTCGCATTTTTATACCCGTGGGCAGTACAGTTTAAGCAACTCGGCTTATTCGGACTTATCGAAATGCTGGTGTTCCTTTTCATTTTGTTTATTGGATGGCTGTTTATTATCCGCAGAGGGGTTTTGGAATGGAGATGAAAGAAGAAGTTCGGTTTGACGAATACGTTCCCCCGAAATTAGGTGATAACATAGTTGATTCAATTGTCGGATGGGGAAGGAAATATTCAATTTTCATGTATCCATTCGTAACGGCCTGCTGTGGTATGGAGTACATGTCAGTTGCCTCATCCCATTATGATATCGATCGTTTTGGTGCAGGTTTGCCTCGGTTCAGTCCGCGAATGGCAGATGTATTGATGGTTGTTGGAACAGTAAACCATAAACTGACACCGATCCTTAAACGAATTTACGATCAGATGTGCGAACCAAAATGGGTGATATCATTCGGTGCGTGTGCATCAGTTGGTGGTCCCTATGATAACTATGCGGTACTCCAGGGCATTGACAGAATTATTCCAGTCGATATTTATATCCCCGGTTGCCCACCGCGACCGGAAGCGGTACTTGACGGACTGATGAAACTGCATAAGAAAATTCAGAATCAGAAACACGAATTGTTTTAGACATGCTTACGACACGTCGTTCCCGCGAAGTTGGGAATCCAGGAGAGATGGCAGTCTAAAATAGTCCATTTTGCGAAGAAATGTTTTCAGAAAGTCGATCCAATAAGGATAAAGAGTGGTGACGAACGAAGAACTACATGCGAAATTTCAAGAAAGATTTCCAGATAACGCGGATACATGTCGAATTGACAAAGGACATGTCGTTGCGGAAATTCCTCTTGAGCAAATAGAGCAAGCTTTAACGATCCTGAAAGAAGATCCTGAATTTGACTTCAAGATGTTTATGGACTTCACGGTTGTTGACTGGATGGAACGTAAACCCAGGTTCGATTTGGTCTATCACCTATATTCGGTGGAAAAGAACCATCGTATCCGTATTAAAGTCGGAGTAACAGAAAGTCAATCAGTTCCGACCATGACCGGATTGTGGCCAATTGCTGACTGGCATGAACGCGAGATGTTTGATCTTTATGGCGTCAAGTTCTCCGGCCATCCAAACCTGAAACGCATTCTGCTCTACGATTCGTTCAAGGGACATCCTTTAAGGAAAGATTATCCGGTTACTAAGCGTCAACCGAGGATGGAGTCGACCTTCCCAACAAGGGATTCCCAGTACCAGGAAAAAGATCTGAAAATTCACCGCGGTGATTGATCTCCTGGAGTTTAGAGAAAGTGTCAGACGAGGGTGACTGACACTAAACATCCGCGCTGGCAGACGCCCTCGTCTGCCAGATAAAACGATAATTTAGTGTTTGTCGAGAATGGCAAACACCACGAAAAATGTTGGACAAAAAAATGACCAAAGTAGTTAAGTATACTGCAATCTTCGCTTCAGTTATTCTCTTATTGGGATTAACGGGTTTTGTTATTGACATTAAAGCAGGACCCGATTGCGGAAGTTGTTCTCTGGGCTGCGAAGAAAGTGCTTCGGCGAAAGTAACCATAACCGGTTTTAACTTCTGCCCCGGATGTAAGCTTAAAAAGGAATTTAAAGCAGCTTCTAATTGCAAAGAATTTGGGCACACCAATGCATTGCGCATTACTAAAATCAAAACTGATGATGATTGTGCAGTAGACGACTACATCGGTGAAACCATCTTTTACCTCGAAAATGAAAAAAGCAAAGATCTGGTAAATGAGATTAGAGGTAAGGCAGTAGAAGTCACAGGTACGCTGTATTTGGACATGCCGGTGATTGAGGTTGAAAGTTATAAGGTGATTGAAGGGTAGTTGGCCTAAATAAGAATTTTATCCTTAGGATATTACGCCAACCGTGAAAGAAATTCTATAACGTTAGCATAAAGACAAGCCAGATAATGGCAAAAGAATACGAACAAAGGGAGCTGATCCTCCCAACAAAAAACATGGCACTGGCGATGGGACCTTCCCATCCGGCTATGCATGGTATTGTACGGGTAAACGCCAAACTCGACGGTGAGATTGTAGTTGAGGGCACTGTCGATATCGGTTACTTACATCGCGGATTTGAGAAATCGGTTGAGAATCATACCTGGAATCAGGGTATAATTTACACCGACCGCCTCAACTACGTTTCTGCAATGATGAACAATGTTGGTTACTGTCTTGCTGTAGAGAAGTTACTCGATATTGAGTTGCCACCACGAGGCGTTTTCCTGCGTGTGATAATGTCAGAACTCAGCAGAATTGCTGATCATCTGACATGCGTTGCAGCTCAGGTTATGGAAACCGGAGCAATGACTGCGTTTCTCTACGCGATGAAAGCACGTGAATATGTCTGGGAAATTGTCGAGATGGTCTGCGGGGCTCGTGTCACGACCAACTGGACTCGTGTTGGTGGATTGATGGCGGATGTTCCAGGTGACTTTGTCGATGCAGTTCGCGAGCGGATTCCTATGGTTAGAGACGTTATAGATGAGATTGACAAACTCGTAACCAAGAACAGGATATTCGCTGATCGGTTTCGTGAAGTCGGTGCTATGACCAAAGATGAAGCTATAGCATGGGGATTTACAGGCCCTTGCTTGAGAGCTTCCGGTGTGCCATTTGACGTACGAAGAGATACTCCCTACCTTAATTATGAAAATTTTGATTTTGAGATTCCAATCGGAACACAGGGTGATGTGTTTGATCGCTATATCGTACGGATGTTCGAGATGGAACAATCGATTCTCATAGTCGAGCAGGCACTTGATAAATTACCGGATGGTCCTGTCTCTGCTGATAACAAGATGGTTGTCCTTCCGGATAAAGCCAAGGTTTATGGTTCAATTGAGGGTTTGATTAATCAATTCAAGCTGATTATGGATGGTCACGGGATAAATGTCCCGCCAGGAGAAGTTTATCAGGCTGTTGAAGCAGCCAATGGTGAGTTGGGTTTCTATATCGTCTCAACTGGAGGTGATACACCATATAAATGCCGTTGTCGACCTCCATCATTTGCATTGACTGCAGCATTAGAAAAGATGATCACGGGTCAGATGATAGCGGATGTGATCCCGATTTTCGGATCGGTTAATATGATTGGCGGGGAATTGGATCGGTAAACATAGCTTTAGTGTCAGGTGAGGACACCTGACATCACGAAATTGGATTTCGTGCTGACAGACGCCCTCGTCTGCCAGTATTTACAGTTACTTAACTGGCAGACGAGGGCGTCTGTCAGTGCAAAGCTAACAGATGGAAGTTTTGATTTATGAGTGAGGGAAACGGAAATAGTTCATTGGCAGAAGTAGCCAGTGAGCTGACGACAAGATATGAACAGCCCCGAGCGGCGCTTGTTCCTCTCCTTTTTGCTATACAGACCCGGGATGGTCGCATTTCGGACGAAGCTGAACAGGAAGTTGCGGATTTGCTTAAGATTGATACCGAGCAGGTTCATGAAGCTGTGACATTCTATCCACTTCTCTCTGAAAAACCTTTTGGTAAAACCCTCATACAGGTCTGTCACAATATATCCTGTTCACTTCTCGGAGCAGAACCACTTATCGATGTACTTGAAGGTGAACTGGGTATTAAAGCGGGAGAAGTTACACCAGACGGAGAAATCGGCCTTAGGCGTTCCGAGTGTCTGGGATGCTGTTGTGATGCTCCTATGATGCTGGTTGGTGAGAAGTTTTTCGGCAATTTGACCGAAGATAAAGTCAAAGAAATTGTCACAAAGTTGAAAGCCGGAGAGGACGTTGTAAATGATTCACCTCTTACTCCGACAAACGAGCTTGAAAATCCGGCCTTAAGTGTCAACTTCAAGGTGCCCAATGCTAAAAGTATAAAAATTGCTGAAGCGCGAGGCGCGTATAAAGTAGCAAAAAAAGCCCTTAAGGAAATGAAGCCGGAGGAAATCACCGAGCAGGTTAAAGCTGCTGGATTGCGAGGACAAGGTGGAGCAGGTTTCCCGACGGGATTGAAATGGACTTTTGTACCTAAAACGGATGGTCAGAAATATCTGACGGTAAATTGCGACGAAAGTGAACCCGGCACTTGCAAAGACCGTGAAATCCTGAGAAGAGATCCTCACAGATTAATCGAAGGAATTATTATTGCTTCAAAGGCAATTGGAGTCACCAAAGCTTATGTATATATCCGTCGCGAATTCTACGAACCCGCCCAAATCCTTGATCAGGCAATAAAGGAAGCCTATGATAGTGGATACCTCGGAAATGATATTTTTGCAACAGGATTTGATCTTGATGTTTACACTCATCCTGGAGCTGGAGCATATATCTGCGGTGAAGAAACCGGATTAATCCAATCCCTTGAAGGGCGTAAAGGCTGGCCCAGGATAAAACCACCGTTTCCGGCTGTCGAAGGATTGTTCTGGAAACCAACAGTTGTTAACAATGTTGAAACCATAACTAATGTACCTTTTATCATTGAGAAAGGAGTTGAAGCTTACAGATCTCGTGGTACTGAAAAAAGCCCAGGAACTAAACTGTTTGGTATTAGTGGTCATGTGAAACGTCCCGGAGTTTATGAACTCCCGATGGGTGTGCCTTTAAGAGACCTTATCTTTGGATATGCCGATGGTATCAGGGACGGTCATGCTTTGAAAGCAGTAATTCCGGGTGGTTCCTCAGTTCCGATATTAAAAGCGGAAGAAATCGATGTGAATATGGATTTCGAGTCGACCGTGGAAGCCGGGACAATGCTCGGTTCCGGGGGTGCAATTGTGATGGATGAGACAGTCAAGATTCCGGAAGCACTTGAAGTCCTGAGTCGGTTTTACGCTCACGAATCCTGTGGGCAATGTACTCCCTGTCGTGAGGGAGGAATCTGGATTTACAAGATTTTACAAAGGATGAATAGGGGACTCGGTCGAAAAGGTGATATCGAACTGTTACTTGACCTCGCAGATAATATGGATGGTACGACCATCTGCCCACTTGCTGCGGCAGCTGCCTGGCCTGTTCAGTCAGCCATAAAGAAATTCCCGGAAGAGTTTGAGGCTTTGCTCTATTAAGAATGATTATGATAAATCGATTCATACTATCACTTGCATTGATTTTGATACTCAGCATCGGCTGTGGTAAGGTAGAGGAACCGATTTATGAAGGACTGACTTTGAAAGCCTGGGCACAGCGATTAAAATCACCAGAACCGGAAGTGAAGGTAGATGCACTGAAGGTGATTGAGTCAATTGGTCCAAAGGCTCTTGCAGCAGAGAGTATTGTGCGGGATATTGCCCGGAATGAGAGTAATACCGATGTTGCACTTAAAGCAATAGAAACTCTCGAAGCGATGGGTGCTCCGGTAATAGAGTTTGAAGAGTTCCTGGCGATGTACTATGCCCCGATTATTCCCGGAGAGGATGAACTTCTTTTTGAAGATGAACAACTTGACGAGGAGGAAGCCGAGATGATGGCACATGCTTCAGGAGAAGGGGACCTGGCTTTTCTCCGTGCGCTCGAGAGCGATGAACTGGATTCAGCGGAAACTGACACGACCATAGTACCGTTAAACACCAATGAGTATGAGGATTGGGTAGAATCAAGACGATCATCCTCGTTGTCTGATGTTTTAAACATCCTCAATCGTCCGGAAGTTTTGGAAGAATTGATTCGTGTTGGAGATGATCTCGAACGTGAGTTTGCAGTAAAACGGCTGGCAACCCAGGGAGGACTTGATCCTCGTATTGTTGAAGTGCTTGAGAGTTTACTCGATGATCCCGATAGTACGATCAACCTGAATGCTCAGAAAGCATTGGAAAATTGGAAGTCAAAGTAAAAACAAATTAGTCTACATAGATTTTTTCAGTTATGCCCAAGATTAAAATAAACGGCAATGAACATGAAATCCCGGAGGGGATGAATGTACTGGAGGCGTGTAAAAGTGTTGGAGTGTATGTTCCTCATTTTTGCTACCATCCACTACTCAAGACCGTTGGTACTTGCCGAATGTGCAAGGTCGAGGTAAGTCAGAATGTACGTGGCTCAATGCAGAGTTGGATAGATATAAGCTGCAAGGTCACAGTTGCTGATGGTATGGAAATCCGTACCGATACTCCTGAGGTTAAAAAGCAGCAGCAGATGACTCTCGAGTTCCTGCTCTCAAACCACCCGCTTGATTGCCCGGTTTGTGATGATGCTGGGGAGTGCGAACTTCAGAATTTCTATTTTGAGTTCGGGCAGCATGAAAGCAGAATGATCGAACCGAAAATAAAGAAACGCAAGGCAACCGATATTGGGCGTTCAATAGTTCTGGATAATGAGAGGTGTGTACTCTGTTCAAGATGTGCTCGATTTGTTGGAGAAATCACTCACACATACGAACTTGGGATTTTCGGAATGGGTTCATCTGAAGAACTAATGCTGAAACCGGGTGCCAGACTTGATAATGACTACGCTGGAAATGTCGTAGACCTTTGTCCTGTAGGAGCCTTAACGGATAAAGATTTCAGATTTAAACGTCGAGTGTGGTACCTTAAAAGTACTCCATCGATATGCGAGCATTGTGCTCGTGGCTGTAATGTGCGGATAGATTGGGATCTCAATCCTTATCACTGGCACAAGAAGACTTTCCAGATGAAAAAACATCGAACTGGAGCCACTGACCTTCAGAGAATCCAACGAATAAAACCGCGAAGCAATAGTTCCGTTAATCAGGAGTGGATTTGCGATGTCGGTAGATATGGTTACAAATCAACTGACGCTGCTGATAGATTAACACGACCAATGATTGCTGAATCAGGGGAGTTAAAACCTGTAGATAAAGCTGCTGCAATCAAATCGATGGTATCGGGCTTGAATTCAGCAATTAAGACCAATCCGGGGAAAGTAGCAGTTGTAGCTTCTCCGAAACTGACTAACGAAGAAATCTATGCAGTTTGGTCTCTTTTCCGAAAAAGGCTTAATCTGCCGAACTTAGATCATAAACTTCCAATTAATCCGGAATGGACAGGTGACGATTTTCTCAAATCCGCTGATCCTTTCCCAAATCGTCTTGGTTGTGAATGGGTAGGTTTTGTTCCCGATGTTTCTGGTTTCGGAGTTGATGATTTGAATGAGGCAATATCAAAGGGTAAGGTCGATACGTTGCTGACAATCCTCGCTGATCCACGAGAATTTTTAGATGACAAGAATCTTAGGAAGTTGAAAAAGAAATTCTTCATATTAAGAAATCTACCGGAAGATTTAAAGGAATTTGTCGATACTGCACTTCCGGCTGCGGCCTGGGGAGAGTATCGAGGTACATTTACGAACTTTGAAGGCCGAATTCAACGACTCGAAGCTGCCTTCGATCCCGAGGGAGAGGCAGTTCCCGTCTGGCGGTGGATGATTGAATTAGCTACCGGAATGAAAAAATCCCTGAAATGGGGTAAAACCGAAGACATAATGCACAGTCTAAGCGATCAGATCATAAACTTTAAAGGTTTGAGTTTTGACAGTATTGGTCCCGAGGGCGTGGTCGTAGGCGAAAAAGCGAAATAAGACAGAGCCGATGGATACATTTTTTTTAATAGAGTCATTTGTTAAAATCTTTGCCATGATTGCTGCGGTCATGGGTCTTGCAACGATTTTAACCTGGGTTGAACGTAAACAATCCGCAGTCATGCAGGACAGACTTGGAGCAAATCGAGCGGATATTTTTGGTATCCGCATAATTGGTTTATTCCAGCCGTTTGCAGATGCGATAAAAATGATCACCAAGGAAGACTATATTCCGCCGTTCGGTAACAAGATCCTGCATATGATAGCTCCCGCGATTTCTTACATCCCTGTCATGCTGCTTTTTGCTGTAATCCCGATGGGGCCTCCACTCGAAATCGGTGGTAGAACGATAAGCACTCAGATTGCAAATATTGATGTTGGATTACTTTATATATTTGCATTCGGTGGGATTGCTGTTTATGGCGCAGTCATCGGCGGATGGGCTTCCAATAATAAATATGCCTTGATCGCTGCAATTCGTACTTCAGCGCAAATGATATCTTATGAAGTATGCCTTGGTCTATCCCTGATCGGTGCCATAATGATTTATGGTACGGTAGATTTGACTCAAATGATAGCTGAGCAATCCGGTCATTGGTTTGGATGGCTTCCGAGATGGGGAATTTTTATACAGCCATTAGGGGCACTACTCTTTATACCGGCTGCAATTGCTGAAAACAAGAGAATTCCGTTCGATCTTCCTGAAGCAGAGTCTGAGATTATCGGATATTACACCGAGTATTCAGGCTTGAAAGGTGGGCTGTTTATGATGTCCGAGTTTATCGAAATGGTGGTTGTCAGTGCACTTTTCTCGGTGATTTTCCTCGGCGGTTGGAACGTACCCTGGCTTGACTACAACGGTTTCAACTTCCCCTGGGGCGGAACCTGGGCACTCAATATCTGGGTAGTAAAGGGAATGCAGTTTGGAGCTTATTTTACAAAGGTGGCGGTGCTGATTTATTTCTTCACTCTTGTACGCTGGACTCTACCGCGTTTCAGATATGATCAGGTTATGCGACTGGGGTGGAGGTATTTGTTCCCGTTAGCGCTGATAAATTTACTGATCACCGGTATTGCGGTGGTATTGTTTGCTTAGGATTTTCAGGTGAACATTCACCCCCATTCTGGTATGGGAGAACATTCCAGTCCACCTTTGCCGCGCTGGCAGACGCCCTCGTCTGCCAGTAATAATAACGACTTATCTGACAGACGAGGGCGTCTGTCAGCGCAATTGTCATAAGAGATATATGGAAAAGAAAGTCAGAGAATTAAAAGTCGATTACGGACCTGCGGAGAATATCTACTGGAAAGAGGTCATCCGCGGTCTCTGGATCACCAACCGTCATTTTGTAGTAAATATGTGGCGACATATCCTGCATGCGTTCAGGATCAAAACAAAGAAGGGAGCTGTTACATTTCAGTATCCCGAGGAACATCGCCCGATACATTACCGTTGGCGTGGAAGACACAGACTGACGGTGAAACAGAATGGTGCAATGCGTTGTACAGCCTGCATGATGTGTGAGACGGTTTGCCCGGATGAATGTATCCATATTGTTCCCGGAGAATCTCCTGATCCAAATCTCGAAAAATTCCCTGAGGAGTTTTATGTTGACGCCCTGCGGTGTTGTTTCTGTGGATTGTGCGCTGAAGCTTGTCCTTTAGATGCAATAAGACTTGATGTAATCGAGCCCGAGATATGTGGTTTCACGCGTGATATTATTTTTGATAAGGAATTCCTACTTGGCTTGAAAGATGATCGTCCGTGGGAGGAATGGTATGTGGAAAATGATAAAGAGCTAAAGGAAAATTAGTTGGCGTTACGCAAGATCATACCTTACGGCGATACACTGTTAAGACGTCAATCGGAAAAGATTGAAATTGTTGATGATGAGATAAGAAAGCTAGTTGCTGATATGAAAGAGGTGGTTAAGGCTGCCGAAGGTGTTGGATTAGCTGCTCCACAGGTCGGTGAATCAAAAATGTTGTTCCTGATTGACTGGTCGAATCTCGAAGATGAAAGAAACGATGTAATAACATACATTAATCCCCGAATAACGAGTAGGGGGGATACGATTGAGGAAGCTCTTGAAGGCTGTTTGAGTCTTCCGGAAGTATGGGCTAATGTCAATCGACCCGATGAAATACAGGTAGAGTATCAGAATGTTGATGGTGAACTCCTCAAAGAAGAATTGAGTGGTTTGCCCGCTCGAGTATTTCAACACGAATTAGATCATCTACTTGGTATTCTTTTTATTGATAGGATATCAACATCAGAAAGGGCAGCACTGAAGGATAGCCTTCAGTCGATAATGAGTGGTGAAGTGAAACCTTTTGACGGGAAACTACCCCCAAAGAAACCGGAAAAACAAGATCCCGAAAATACAGACTAACCTAAAAAAATAACGGAGTGAGTTATGGATGTGCAGCGTGACTCGATGGATGTCGATGTTCTGATCGTTGGAGGTGGTCCTGCAGGACTGGCTACAGCAATTCATCTAACAAACCTGATCGAGCAGGCTCGTGAATCCGGAGAGCTAAAGGGACCGGCTGCATCGGATGAATTCATGCTCGCTGTGGTTGAGAAAAGCGCTGAATTTGGTGATCACATGCTATCCGGAGCTGTTATTGATCCTAAAGGGCTCGATGAGCTCATCCCCGACTGGAAGGAAAAAGACCTGCCTCTTGCTGCAAAAGTTGATGAAGACGCCCTATACTTCCTGACTAAAACCGGTCGAATGAAAGTTCCATTTCTGCCCCCAGCAATGCAGAACCATGGCTATCATATTGTGTCACTTCAACAATTAGTCCGCTGGCTTGGGAATCAGGCTGAGGAAATGGGAGTGATGGCTTTCACCGGTACGTCTGGTGCACAACCGATCATTGAGGAAGGCCGTCTAAAGGGTGTAATAACTGACGACAAAGGAATTGATAAAGACGGTAACCAGAAAAGCAATTTCGAAGCAGGAATGGAATTAAATGCAAAAATTACCGTTCTCGCGGAAGGACCACGCGGCTCACTAACCAAGGAAGCTGTATCTAAACTCAATCTGGATAAAGGCAAAAATCCTCATAGTTACGTTACTGGAGTCAAGGAACTATGGGAAATTCCGAAAGGAAGGATCAAAGCCGGAACAATGTACCATACACTCGGCTACCCACTCGATATGAAGACTTACGGTGGTGGGTGGATCTACGCGATGTCCGATGAATTGCTTTCCATTGGTCTCGTAACTGCGCTTAACGCTGGTGATCCTCGAAACGATACTCATGGAAATTTTCAGATTTACAAAACCCATCCCTGGATAAAATCGCTGCTCGAGGGTGGGAAAATGACTAAGTATGGTGCTAAGACGATCAGTGAGGGAGGGTATTTCGCTATGCCGCAACTTTATCATGATGGTCTTCTTTTAGTCGGTGAGTCTGCTGGTTTTCTGGACAGCATGCGCCTGAAGGGGATTCATCTTGGTATCAAGTCCGGCATTATGGCTGCACAGACAATATTTGATGCGCTGAACCGCGAGGACTACTCTGCGAATTCACTCTCTGCGTATAACGAACGCTTCCAAAGAAGCTGGGCAAAAAAAGAGCTCTGGAATGTTCGTAATTTCCACCAGCCTTATGAACATGGTCTAATCATTGGTGGAATGAACACCGCAGCTCAGTTAATTTCAGGGGGTAGGGGGTTTTCCGAACGTCTTGATTCAAAACCAGACCATGAACACATGAAAAAGTTCTCGGAAATGCCTCAAGCAAAAAAACCGATAGAGCGCAAATTCGACGGTGAATTGACGTTTGATAAATTATCGGATGTTTATGCTTCAGGCACAAATCATGAAGAACATCAACCGTCTCATTTACAGATTGCAGATCCTACAATTTGTGAAGACAGGTGTAAACGGGAATATGGCAATCCATGCCAGTATTTCTGTCCTGCACAGGTTTATGAGATGGTTGAGGGTGAAGATAAGGAGCTTCACCTGCAACTCAGCCCGAGTAATTGTGTACATTGCAAGACTTGTGATATTGCAGATCCATATGGAATCATTACATGGGTTACACCGGAAGGTGGAGGTGGTCCGCAATACAGTGGTTTGTAAATCTTTCGGATTGAATTAAGTTTTAATATATTATAGGCGGGCAATTATGCCCGCCTTTGGCGTTATTTCAGTTTTTTTGACCATAAAGAAGGGAGTTTATCATTTTTCGTGTAACAACTCGAGCAGATTGGGACGGACTCGTCGCTGCAGCTTTATTGAGTATAGTTGAAGACGTTGACCGTTACCGATTTATAGAACCGGGAGCGTTCCAGGCCGGTGAGCTGGAGATCACTTCAGAAGATATTATCGCGAATTTACCTTTCCGTGAAGGCTGCGCTATGTGGTTCGATCATCATATCACCAATAATCCGGGCGTCGAATTTAAGGGTTCCTGGTATGTTGCTCCTTCAGCCGCAAGGGTGATTTATGAATACTATTCAGATAAAGACCTTTCAGCCTTCGATGAGCTTGTTCAGATCACCGACAGGATTGATTCGGCTGATCTGACAATGGAAGAAGTCAAAGAGCCTAAAGGTTACATTCTGGCTGCAATGACAATTGACGGTAAAAGGTTGCAGGATGAGCCGTATTGGCTTAAGATGATTGACCTCATCAGACAGAACGACCTTAAAAAACTCTTAGAAGAAAAAGAAGTCTTTGACCGTTGTGTCTCGTACATGTATGATTGTCAGGAATACGGTCAGGCTATCAGTCTATACTCTGAAGTAGAAGAAAACGTGCTTGTAACAGATCTTCGAAAAGTATGGCACGGTGAACCCGGGAACAGGTTCTTAGCCTATACGCTTTTTCCCCAATGCAATATCTGGGTACGGGCGATGGACCATCCCAATCGTGAGGATCTCTCTCACATTTCCGTTGGTCACAGTATATTCAATCGCACATGCGAAGTGAATGTTGGTGAATTAATGGCTAAATACGGTGGTGGTGGACATAAAGGTGCTGGTTCATGCAGACCATTAAGAGTCGAATCTGATAAAGCATTAAGAGAGATAGTCGAAGCTTGCAAGGATAAAAAGTAGCTGATGGATAACTCAACCAGGATTCGCAACCAGTTCTTGGATTTTTTCAGAGAACGGGGGCATACAACTGTGCCCTCTGCTCCAATAATTCCAGCAAATGATCCGACACTACTATTTACAAATGCGGGAATGAACCAGTTCAAGGATGTTTTTCTCGATCAGGGAAATCGTCCCTATACTCGCGCGGTAGATCACCAGAAGTGTATCAGAGTATCAGGGAAACACAATGATCTTGAGGAAGTTGGTGTTTCTCCTACCCATCATACATTTTTCGAAATGCTCGGTAATTGGTCGTTTGGTGATTATTATAAACGTGAAGCTATCCGCTGGGCGTGGGAATTGATAACCGGAGTCTGGGAGATTGATCCGAATCGGCTTTACGCGACTGTATACGAAGGTGATGATCAGGTCAGTCCCGATGATGAAGCTCGCGATTTATGGTTGAGTGAAACGAGCATTGCCAAACAGAGAGTTACATTTCATCCGGGCAAAGACAATTTCTGGGAAATGGGAGATGTCGGACCCTGCGGCCCATGCAGCGAACTGCATTACGATATGGGTGAGGCATTCTGTCGAGAAAAGGATGTTCCCGGTCATAAGTGTGTTGTTAATGGTGATTGTGGTCGCATTGTAGAGCTGTGGAATCTGGTGTTTATCCAGTACAGACGTGATGGTAAGGGTATTCTTCATTCCCTTCCAAAAAAGCATGTTGATACAGGAGCTGGTTTCGAACGTATCCTGCTCGTTAAAGAGAATGTAGAATCAAATTACGAAACTTCACTTTTTACTCCTCTCATCAATTCGATTGTTGACATATCCGGAGTTCCCTACTCAACTGGTAAAGAAGGTATGCCCCATCGCGTTGCAGCTGATCATGTGCGAGTCCTTTCAATCGCATTAGCTGATGGTGTGCTCCCATCCAATGATGGAAGAGGATATGTCATGCGCAGAATATTGAGACGTGGTGCACGGTTTGGTCGGGAAATTGGATTAGAATCACCCTTTATCTACAAATTGGTTGACCCCCTGATAGAAATTATGGGTGATGCATATTCTGAGCTTAAAGAAAGACGTAAACACATCGAGGGTGTCATACGGGCAGAAGAAGAGAGCTTCTCCAGAACTCTGGGTCGAGGTTTGGAGTTATTCAGCTCTGTTGTTGAGAGAATTGAAAATAAAAATGAACAGACTATTCCCGGAAGTGATGCGTTCAAACTATATGATACTTATGGTTTTCCACTTGATTTGACAGAACTTATTGCCAGGGAACGAGGATTAGAAGTCAATGTAGGTGCCTTTGATGAATTGATGGAAAAGCAGCGACATAGAGCAAGATCTGATGGAAAATTCCAGGCAAGTGGTGAATTGGGCACGGGGCTAAGCAGTCATTTTGATGGCTATGATAAAGAATCCACCGAAACAACCGTACTTGCCGTCAACAAAGTAGATAAAGATGTAGAAATGGTGCTGGAAAACACGCCGTTTTACGCTGAAGCGGGTGGTCAGGAATCGGATTGGGGTGTTATTGAGACTAATAATGGTAAACTGTTTGTTAGAGATGTCGCAAAAACTGGAGAGATAATTCTTCACCGCGGAAAATGGAAGGGTGATGATCTTCCGGAAGTGGGTAGTTCAGCACAGGCAAAAATTGATCACAAACGACGTTTGGAAATAAGATACAATCATACTGCAACTCATTTGCTTCACACAGCACTAAGGACACATGTGGGATGCCATGCTGCACAGGCTGGATCGCTCGTTGCACCTGACAGACTCAGGTTTGATTTTACTCATTTTGAAAAACTTACAACAGAGATGGTAAACACTGTTGAGCAAACTGTTAACGAATCAATCAGGAAAAACTTTAACCTGAGCGCAGAAGAGAAATCTTATAAAGATGCCATTGACAGTGGTGTGGTAGCTTTATTTGGTGAGAAATACGGTGAATATGTCAGGATCGTACAGATTGGAGAAGATGAAAACCCATATTCAAGAGAGCTTTGTGGCGGTACACATGTTGAGCGCACCGGTCAATTAGGTCTTTTCAGGATATTGTATGAGGGTGCAGTTTCAGCTGGAGTAAGGAGAATTGAAGCGGTTACGGGACAATATGCTTTGGACTTAACATTTTCAGAGCGAGATGCCCTCGAAAATGTCCGTGAGTTGATAGGATCACACGGAAGCGATCCGGTTGAAAAACTTACAAAAACACTTGAAGAAAAGAAAAGGATTGAGAAAGAATTTACAGGTCTTCTACTTGACTGGGCGAAAAACACAGCGCTGAATCTGCTAGATTCAGCCGTTGAAATAGATGGAATCAAAGTTGTTGCCAGAAACTTCTCAGGTGTTGAAATTGATCGATTAAAAATGATTGGTGACGCCATTCGAGATCAGAATTCCGGTGCGACTGCGCTACTTTCAAGTGCTGTAGCAAACGGTTCGGGTCAATTATGTTGCGTTGTAGGTGATGAGTTAATCCGGAACCGTAAACTAAAAGCCGGAGCCTTGGTTGGAAAGGCAGCGCGTATTGCTGGCGGTGGTGGGGGAGGAAAACCACACATGGCGACAGCAGGAGCTAAGAATCCCGATAAACTTGAGGACGCGATTAAGGCGTACCCCGAAATAGTAAGTGAGGCAATTGGATAAAGAGATTCTATACAGGAGATTATTTCCTGCGGGTGGGAAGCCACAGATTTGGGTACTTATTGATCCCGATACTCTACCTTTGCAGCAATTAATTAGCCGTGTTCGAAAAGCCGAAACTGAGAGCGTATCAGCAATTTTGATTGGTGGTAGTTTTCTTTCACAGGACAATTTTGATAAAACTGTAAAAGAGATAAAAGGTTCCTGTAAAATTCCTGTGGTGATATTCCCGGGCAGCAGTCGTCAGCTATCACAGTATGCTGATGGTATTCTATTTACGTCACTACTTTCCGGACGAAATCCGCAATACCTGATTGGTGAGCAGGTTATGGCAGCACCAATTATTTTTCAGATGGGACTTGCACCGATTCCGACTGCTTATTTATTGATCGAATCCGGTGCTGTCACTTCCGCGCAATTTGTCTCAAATACGCAACCGATTCCCCGAACCAAATCCCAACTTGCAGTTGCGCATGCGATGGCTGCTGAGTTGTTTGGGATGAAAGCTGTATACCTGGAAGCGGGGAGTGGAGCTGACATGGCAGTTCCCCCGGAGATGATTAAGGCTGTGGTAAAAAGTGTAAACATCCCCGTTATTGTCGGGGGAGGAATTCGAAAAGTAGAAGATGCCCAGGCTGCATTTAAAGCAGGAGCTCATGTCATTGTAATTGGGACGGCTGTCGAACAGAATGGTCTTGAGTTCACCCATGAACTTCTTAAAGGAATTAACTCAATTAACAAATGAACCTCGGTGCACATGTATCAACAGCCGGGGGAATATCAAATGCACCACTAAATGCCCAAAAATTAGGCATAACGACCTTCCAGATCTTCTCTCGAAACCAGAAAAAATGGGAATCCAAACCACTGAATGAGCTTGAGATTGAACGCTATCTTAGCAATTGTTCAGCAGAAAAAATCCAGGAAACCCTTACTCATGGATCATATTTGATAAATTTGGGAAATCCCGACGAAGAGAAACTAAGAAAATCTATCGATGCTATGTATGATGAGATGCTCAGGGCAGACCAACTGGGTGTTGATTATCTTGTCGTCCACCCGGGAGCACACCTTGGGATAGGAGAGGAAAGAGGTCTTAGAAAAGTAGCTGATTCGTTATTGCGCTTATTCGATAGACACTCTGACGGGAAAGTTAGAATACTGCTCGAAACAACAGCAGGACAAGGATCAAGTTTAGGTCATAAATTTGAACATCTTGCGAAAATTTTGGATATGATAGATTATACTGATCGAATGGGTGTTTGTGTAGATACATGTCATATATTTGCAGCAGGTTATGATATTCGGACTCGTTCAGGTTATATGAGAACATTTAAAGAATTTGATGACGCCATAGGATATGGTAAACTTTTTGCATTTCACCTGAATGATTCTAAACGCGAATATGGGTGTAAGGTTGACCGACATGCTCATATCGGTGAAGGAGAATTAGGATTGGAACCATTCCGGTTTCTTATTAATGATGAGCGGTTCACCAAAATTCCCGGAATTCTTGAAACACCGGAAGGTCCGGAAAAGTTTGATATGAATTTGAAAGTACTTCGTCGTTTATTAAATAATACGGCTAAATGAAGATATCAATCGCAATGATTGCTCACAATGAAGCTGATAATATTGCTGCAGCTCTGAAAAGTGTAGGGTGGGTAGACCAGATTGTTGTTATTGATTGCGAATCAATTGATAACACAAAGGCAATCGCAGAGGATGCCGGTGCAGAAGTATATTCCTGTCCTAACAATCCTAATCTCAATATCAATAAGAATATCTCGATAGACAAGTGTACTGGCGACTGGGTTTTTATACTCGATCCCGATGAAGTAATACCCTACGAGTTGGCTGGTTGTATCAGACGTGTTATAAATGAAGAATCAAATATTGTTGCCTACAAATTTCCCCGAAAGAACTATGTCCTTGGTAAATGGACAAAACACGGAAGCCAGTATCCCGATTACCAGCTTCGACTCATCAGGAATGGGAGTGCGAGGTTTCCGGAAGATCATATACATGAAAAACTCGATGTAAAAGGAAAAGTCGGGAAGATCGATACACCATTTGATCACCATCCCTATCCGGATATTGCCTCCCTGATCAGGAAGAATGTGAGGGATGCGGATTTCGAAGCAGACTACCTGTATAGAAAGGGAGTCAGAGTTGGTGACAGAACATTGACATCGCGAATTCTGTTTGGTATCCCAATAAGATTTTTCAGAAGATATTTTCTCAAGGGTGCTTTTAGAGATGGAGCACGAGGTTTGATCCGAGAGGTTTTTGATTCTCATAATCAAGTGCTGAGATGGTTTAGAGTGTGGGAATTATCGAGAAAAACTGATAGAGCAGGGGAGAAGTAATGGCTAAGTCAAAGCGCGTACGCACTCCAATGCTCGATCAATTTATGAAGATCAAATCCGAATATCCTGATGCGATACTCTTTTTCCGAATGGGTGATTTTTATGAGATGTTCTTCGATGATGCGAAAGTAGCAAGCGAAATTCTCGGCTTAAGACTTACTACCAGAGCCCACGGAAAAGCTGCAAAAGTCCCACTTGCCGGATTTCCACATCACCAGATTGATTCCTATATGACTCGTATGGTAAAAGCGAGGCAGAAAATAGTTGTTGTCGAGCAGGTCGAAGATCCTAAGCTCGCCAAAGGATTGGTTAAACGGGCAGTTGTACGTGTGGCAACTGCCGGAACAAATCCGGCAGCAGTTGACCAGGAAGAGATACAATCCAACCGAATCGCTGCAATTTTCAAGTACAAATCCAGATACGGTTTAGCCTGGGCGGATATCGTTACCGGTGAATTTCTGGCAGGGGAGTTCTCAGAGGATGAGCTTAAACTGTCCGCGGGTCATCTAAATCCCGTAGAGATTATCGTACCTGAAACCAGACATGAATTTGATCCCCGTATATTCCTTGATGCTTCCTCTGCTATTGAGAGCAAGGTGGAGGACTGGATATGGGAAACATCGTTTGCAAGACAAACTTTGCTTGATCACTTCGGAACACGAGGTCTGAAGGGTTTTGGACTTGAGCATCTGGAGTTGGCAATTTCAGCAGCGGGAGCCTTACTGCATTACCTGAAGGGAAATCTCCACACTAAAGCCGATCATCTAACTCACCTGGCACGGGCAGATGTTAAGGGTAACCTTATAATGGAAGCGACGACACGTAGAAATCTCGAGCTCGTAGATTCTCTTGTCGGAAACCATCAAGCAACCTTGTTCGCGGTAGTAAATCACTGTCTAACAGGTTCAGGTAAACGCTTGCTATACAATAGATTGCTATCTCCTTTAGCCAATATTGAGAGAATTGAACATCGACTTGATGCTGTAGATTCTCTAAAATCCGGAATGAATCTATGTCTGGAGTTCAGAGACCTGCTCAAACACTCCGGGGACATTCAACGATTGTTAGCGAGACTTGCTACTGGAAGAGGATCAGCTCGTGATCTCGTGGGGATAAGAGAGTCGTTGATAATTATGCCCGATTATCAGCGGAAACTCAGCACAGTTTCAAGCCCTCTTCTCAAACGCCTTGAAACCGGGATCAGGACATTAGATAGTCTGAAAATAAAACTTCAGGAGTCATTACAAGATAATCCCCCCCTGTACACTCATGAGGGTGGGATGATAAGGGATGGTTACAACAATGAGATTGATGAATTGCGTCAGATTCGCAGCCAGGGGAAATCGTGGTTGGGGACATTTGAGGAACAGGAACGAAAACGGACGGGTATACCAAATCTGAAAGTCGGCTTCAACCGAGTTTTCGGATATTACATTGAAGTAACAAAATCACATGTTGACAAGACACCCGATAACTATCAACGGAGACAAACATTAGTAGGAGCTGAAAGGTATATTACACCGGAATTGGGTGATTTCGAAAGCAAACTAATGGGTGCGGAAGAAAAGATTTTCGCTTTGGAAAAAGAGATATTTCAAGAACTTGTAGATCTGACCCTTGACCAGTCCACAGCCTTGCAGGAGAATGCTCAGATACTCGCAAACATAGATTTTCTTTGCGGTCTGGCAGTTCTGGCCGAGGAAGAAGAATACAATCGGCCTACTCTCAATGATTCAGATCAAATAATTCTTAAGGGATGTCGTCATCCTGTTGTTGAAAAGTTATTACCACCGGGAGAAGAATTTATCCCGAATGACCTCGAGATAGGGGGTGGGGGGAAGAGGATACAGATTGTAACGGGTCCGAATATGGCTGGGAAATCTACCTATCTCAGACAAATTGCATTGTCGGTAATTCTGGCTCAAATGGGTTCATTTATACCTGCTGAATCGGCGTGTATCGGAGTGGTTGACAAACTATTTACGCGAATTGGAGCACTTGATAATCTGGCGGGAGGTGAATCAACATTCCTGGTTGAGATGCAGGAAACTGCATCAATACTTCACAATGCCACTGATCGTTCACTGGTTGTTTTTGATGAAGTTGGAAGGGGTACTTCAACTTTCGATGGACTCAGTCTCGCATGGGCTATTGTTGAGTACCTCCATGAAAAGAAGAGTTTACGTCCGCGGACGTTATTTGCGACTCATTTTCACGAAATGGTTGAGCTTGAGAGACATCTCGAATTTGTAGAGAACCGAAATGTTGCTGTGCGTGAGTATGAAAATAAGGTTGTATTCCTGCGTAAGATTGTTTCAGGTGGCAGCGACCGCAGTTTTGGAATTCACGTTGCACAAATGGCTGGATTACCCCCTGCAGTTATTTCACGAGCCAGGGATGTTCTGAGAAACCTTGAAGCAAATGATCTGAATCCCGGAGAAGAAAATGGCAGGAATTCAAAATCTACAACTTTGAAAATATCTAAAGATAAAACTGGTGGTGATCAGGTACTTACCGACAAATTACCCAAAACAACAAAAAAGATAGCCAATCCAAAAGTACGGGCTGCACAACTCACATTTTTTGATCCAATTGAGAAAGAGTTAAGATCGGTTCTCCAGACAGTAGATCCAAATAATATTACTCCGATGGAGGCTTTAAATCTTGTTGCAGAACTCAAGAAGATTCTGGATTAGTTTTCACAAATTAGTATCGAGAAACGAAGATTCAACCATTTAGTTTCTTCAATTTAACCAGGTATAAAACCATGAAGGTGAATAGGGAAGTACATCCATTAACGGAATTGATTCGTCAAATCCTCGCGAACTCTGCAAATCCGGAAAATGCAGCTCCAATGCAAGCGTATATGAAATCCGAGATGCCCTTCCGTGGTGTAAAAGCCGGTGACCGTAAAGCAATATTCAGTCATGTAATTAAAAAGGTTCCGGTTAAATCACTTGATGAATATGAGAGGATTATCAGAGAGTTGTGGTATGCAAATTACCGGGAAGAGCGATATATGGCAGTAACCCTTGCTCGCAGGTTTAAGAAATTTCAAGTAATTGAAATGCTACCATTATACAAGATGATGATTCAAACCGGTGCATGGTGGGATTATGTCGATGAATTAGCTGCACATCTGGTTGGTTCATTATTAAGAAAATATCCGGATGAAATTAAACCAATTCTTAAACAATGGATAGAAGATGAGGATGTTTGGATAAGGAGATCTGCAATACTTGCTCAACTTCAATTCAAAGGTGAAACTGATGCTAAACTTCTTTTTGAATTTTGTGAGTCACGTCTTGATGAATCCGTGTTCTGGATAACAAAAGCAATAGGTTGGGCACTTCGAGCATATTCTAAAACCGAACCATTTGCTGTGCGAAGTTTTGTGGATCACCATAGAGATAGAATGTCGAGAGTAACTTTGAAAGAGGCTGTTAAATATATTTAGTATTCAGAAGTGCTAAATGTTTACGCTTAATTTTCTGGAGTACTCAAGCCATGCCTGAGTTTTATCTTGTTTCTAACACAGCATAAAAGTAATTTCGAATAAATCCATTTGACGTTTCTGGTTGGTTTCAAATGAACGAAGTGTATGTAAAATGCCAGATTACGCTTCGCTTGAAATCAGGCAGTAACTAATTTTCTGGAGTATTCAAGTCATGCTTGAGTTTAATTTATCAATCATTCGAAGCTTTGCTTCGTTGCTCAAGCATGGCTTGAGCACTCCTAAATGATTAAAAGTAATTTCGTGTAGGGGCAGATCCCCTATCGAGGTCGAGGACAGGTTTATCAAGCCCTTTAGATTTGTTAAGATAAGAGGGCTCAATATATTGGCCCCTACGCGAAACAGAACGTTTCCTTTACAAAATACAAAATTACTTTTAATCATTAGTATAAAAAAAAAGAGGAGCACCTGAGCAGTACTCCTCTTTGATATTTAAAACTTAACCACGAGTATTCTTATTTCTTAGGACAGCAAGCGTCACCACCAGAACAGAAATAGGTTGACAAACCAAGATAGTACCACATCGCGTTGTCTGCATCGGAACCCTTCCATTCTTCAGCAGGCATGAACATTCCCATACCAGCCATTAATGCAAGATTCTTCTTGAGATGCATTTTTAGGTCAATATCGAGTTCATTTCCCAGTGCAGTTACTTCTTCACCATCAACTACAGAGTCGTAATCCTGTCCGGTCGCAAAGTTATGGAACGTGAGTGCCAAATAGGTTCCCGGCATTGGCATTGCAGAGAGTTTAAAGAAGATGTCGGTTATTCCCTCATCCATGCCATCGACGAAGAAATCCATGTGACCACGCCATTTATGGCCTGTATAATACAGATCATTGAATCGTTCAATTTCCTTGTCTGTTTCAGGATCATCTCCACTTGCCATGTCAATTCCGGCAGCGATCTTCGGCTTCATTGGATTGTCAATTGTATAGCTGAGAGCAGCTACAATCAACATTCCGGATAGATCGACATCGTCACCCATGGCTCCCATTTGCATAGCATAATCAAGAAGGACACCCAAGCCACTGTCATAGTGGTTTTTGTAATGCAAACCGAATGTGTTCAAGGTATAACCTGTTTCGAAGTTATTGTACATATTCATGTCGGCTTCTGCGTTGAACAGGGCAAATACATTAAGTTTTAATGGTTTGTAGACTACCCAGAGACCTGAGAAATGATCATCCGGTGCGGCACCCGGATTGTCGGTATTGTTTGGGTAACGTTCCACCTGTTTTGTCATAAAAGCATCGAGGGCAATTGCGTCTGTTTCGAAGGTAAAGACTACGCCATCGAAGGTCCTGCCAATATTGCTCCATCCAACTCCTCCAATCAGCCTCTGATCACCGTAATTCATCTCCTGGCGACCGATTTTCATAGAGAGACTTGACATCAGGAATTTGTCAATATTTAGGAATAGCTGGTGAACATCAAGGTCACCGCTTGTGCCGAGATTACTTGCATCCCAGCCCATTACATAGGGATATTGTACCTGCATATACGATGTTACATCACCAGCGGATAGTTTAAATCCCAATCTGGTTCTAAGCACACTGTTTTTACCCATATCAGTGTCACCATTGAAATCTCTACCGTCAGCTTCATAACGCCAACGAGCACTTCCATCAACCTTTAAACCACCACAATTGTCAGCTGTTGCTAATTCTACGATACCAAAACAGCAAACCAAGAATACTGCGATAATCAGATTAAAACGAGCGCGAAGATACTTCATCTTACCCCTCCTGAATTAATAATATTGTGTCTGAATTAATCAGCTTTAAGGCTGTGCTAATAAGCCAATCCGATCAGCTAAGGTAAACTGTTAACAGAGAACCGGCTGACCTGATCCGCTCAACAGCGAATTCAGTGACACATTAAAAATTGTGTTGTGGATGCATGTGGCTAAACTATGTGATTTCTAATCTTTTCAAACGTAACTTTTAAACGACTGAAAATATCCCAGATAAAATAACAAAACTATTTACTGAGATCGGTCTTGAATAGATGTCGGTAAACCTCCTTTATTTTTCCAGATTGTATACCTTCTTTGAGTTCGGTAGTCGGTTGGGATAGCCAGTTATGCATCGGATCATTTTTCAGCAAATCATCAAGATACGCAATGGCTTCTTTATCTCCGGTCTTTTTAACTTCAGGAATGAATTTGAAATAAAAGTGCTGGGCAACTTCATAAATTCCGTGCCACCATGTATAATCCGGTCCCATCATCGCAGCGCCATGTCGTGCTCTACGACCTTCATGATGCCATATTTCCCAGTAGATCCATTCTACCTTGTTGCTGAAGTTTGCCGGGTTCTCCAGAGATTTATTCGCTTTAAGAATCTTTATCGCTTTGCCTGCAGGTTTAGCAAACTTCTCATTATACAAATTTACCAATCCGTCATATTGAGTATAATGACCATCTATAAATGGTTGACTATGGCAAGCAGCACAAACATCCCGCATGTTGTTTCGTTTTGTTTCCCAGTTATCAAGCAGTTTGGATACGGGTGGACGCAACGTCCACGAAATGCGTTCACCAACATCATGTGTTACTTCTTGTTTGGGTGTTGCAGACATATGGCAAGTTGCGCAGGTTGGCGCAATATAATAATCCTTGCCTACGATCCAGCTATCTGAATCAAGGTTCATTTTATCAATGTTGCTGAAGTAGACATTACCATGTTTTGATTCTTCGTAAATTTCTTTTTGAGGATGATCGGGGCCGAGGTGACATTTTCCGCAAGTTTCAGGTTGACGTGCCTGAGACTTATCGAAAGAGTGTCGTGTATGGCACGCACCACATGAACCAAGCGATCCATCCGGATTTATTCGACCAATTCCACCATTAGGCCAATTCTTCCAGGATAACTTGTTGGGAGAATCAGGATCAACTTCAACTCGAGTACCATGACAGCTTTCACAGCCCGTTATTGCAACTGGATCACCTCCGGCAACATGAGCCAAATAGGCATCGAGTGATTGCAGGATCTGTCCGGCTTTAGCATGGTGTGAATGGCCGACCTGCTTTGCCTCTGTTTCATGACATTGACTACAGTCTTTAGGTGAGACAATTGTAGCTATAAGTTTACCATTGTGCTTGAAGGCATCGACATCACCTTCTTCAGCACCGTGACAATCAATACATGAAATGTCATTTTCACCATGGTTGGAGTTCTTCCACTGTAGATATAGCCCTGGAGAGTTCTTCTGATGACATTTTTCACAAGCGTCTGCAAAAGAAATCTGAGTAGATAATAAACAAATACAAAAAGAAACAAATAACAGCCAGCTCAAGGAAATCGGATGCTTCATTTTTCCTCCTTTTCAATGCACCGAAATTGCGTCGGGAAATAGGAGTAGTCAGTTCTGGGAAGGATGACGCAGGTTAGTTTCTCTTGTTATGCGTAATAAAGACCAAAAAATTGGTACATGCAAGCAAAAATGCGGACGTAAAAAGAAATTTTTGATGAGAAACATCAGATAACAGTAAAATCCTTCAATTTTGAATATAAATCAAGAAAAAACGTTAAAATCCAGCATTAATCGAGAAGTAATACTGCGGTCTCATGCCTAGTTTTGAGTCTCTTGACCATGCAATATCCCACTCCAGCGGAAAAATGCCCAAATCAAGTCGCAATCCGAATCCAAAACCCTGAACCCAATCTGTTGGAATTCCCTCAATATCTTCCGGTTTCCATGCCGTACCAACATCAGTAAAAATTGCACCTCGGACGTTATTTAAGAATATCGGAAGCGGCCATCCTAATAAAAGGTACCTTATAAATGGGAATCGAAATTCTGCATTTCCTAATAAATATCTGGTCCCGACTTTATTATAATATCCAACTCCTCTCATTGGAGTGATAAATGAAGAAAAATAGATGTCGTCAATTCGATCAACAATTACGGTATTCCGGTCATTATCCCATTGTGGATTAAACCAGTTCATTACCCCACCCATGTAAAAACGCTGAGGATTTCTACCTTCTGAAGCAGATCCACTGAACCTGAATGCAACAGAATAATTCTTTCTATAATTTATATAGTTTCGCCAATCAAAGGATAATGTTACGAATTCGAGTGATTCACTATTATCGAGTGAAATTTTTGGGCTGCCGGTTAAATCAACTCGCCAGCGTGCACCATTTGAAGGCTCAACCCTGGATCTCCAGATGGAGGTATCGTGAACATAACCAACACGTGGAATAACCGTTAGAGTAGATGAGCCTGGAGGTTTTGTGTTATTATAATAGTTTCTGTCCCAATTATCAGGATAAACTGAACGATCAATTGAAGCTAAGTTAATTCCAAACTCAAGTCTGTTAAACCTGCTCAATGGCAATCCGGATGAAACAAACAGACCAATATTCTGATCTTGCCAGTAAAGTCTGTTGCCGCGATAGAGGTATGCATAATGATAGAATCCGATACTGTAACTTAAGCGACGTGCCAGATACTCATAATTCAGATAAATGTTACTCCATTCTATTGACCGGTACAGGTCGAGGCTAAGATATAGATTATGATTGCCAAGAACATCAGTGAACATTACCATACCGGAGCCCTGCATTGCATAATATGGACTGTAACCCGCATTGACATAAACAAGATCCGGGGTCAAGTTAACCGAATAATCTTTGCTCGGGTACAATCCCAAATTATCCTTAATGCGCAATTCGGAAGTGACCTCAGTTGTATCTTTAGTTTCCTCCTCAATATTTCTGCTTTCAGATTGCAAACGGTTGAAAATGAAAGAGCTGTAGTCTTTAAATCCAAGAGATGACTTTTTTAACGGTGTTCTCATCTCAGGTACTTTCTCAGCTTCATTCGTGACATAAGTCGAGACATGATGGTTTTCATTGAAAGGATCATTTAGTAAAAAAATATCGTAACCGCTGTTAAAATAGCTGGTAAATGCGACAGCTTTGGTCTGTGGAGAGATTGTTGGTTGAAATGCCCCTGTAACGTAGTTTGTGAATGACCTGATTTCTGAGGTTGAGATTCTGTGCAGGTACAGATTATATGCTCCGGTTCGGTTACTTACATACAGAATTACGTCTTTGTCATCCGGAGCCCAAATTGGTGTTCGTTCGACATAGGCATCATCGGTAATTCTTGTCAGTTCACTTGACTCAAGTTCTATCCGATAGACATCAAATTCCTCATAATCTGTAAATAAAATGCTCCTGTTTGCTCTTTCAGTTTGTTTGAGAGGTGCGTCACCGCGATTTGATGTAAAGAGCAAACAACGGCTATCGGCGGACCATGAAGGATCAGCTTCGTCATAGATATCTGAAGTAATATTTTTCAATTTGCCCGTTTCGATATCCACAACTGCGAGATCACTGCGTCCATCTAAAACATGAACTAACGCGATACTCTTACCATCCGGAGACCAGGAAGGGCTAAACAGTCCATCAGAGTTGAATTTCAGACTCTTGTGTATGCTTCCATCTTCGACATTGATTATATAGAGTGCATCTAAACCACCTGATTTTGCGCAAAATGCAATGTGGTCTCCATCGGGAGACCAGGAAATCCCCGGGCGGAGCCAGTGCAATTCTTCGAACCGACCGGATCTTTGACCTCGCACTAATCGACGATGTACTTTCCCATCGAGTGTACTCATCAGATACACATCGAAATAGTCAGACCTATCTGAAAGAAATGCAATCCATTCACCATTCGGAGATAAGGCAGGACTGTTGTTTATATAGCAATAATCCTTCTCGTGATCTGTCATTCGTGAGGATGATTTATCCAATTCATCCATCTTGACAACCTGTGGCCAATAGCGTTCCTTAATCCAACGTCGCCACCTTTTGGATAACTCTTTCTGATCTATCCCGATTGCAGCTCGCAATGCTCGGTCAAAATCACGCAGATCTCGAATGTGTCGAAGCAATTCACCGACCTTTTCATCGCCATATCTCATGGCAATCCAATAAACTACCGACTGTCCGGCTTTGTAAACTCCCATATAGCCCAACATATCGAATTGATGAAGTTCGGGAAGTAAATCATTGATAACAGCGTCCCTTAATATCATTTCTGTTTCGAGATCGAGACCATCTCGAGATTGATATTCAGCTAAACCTTCGGTGAACCAGAGGGGAATTCGTGATTGTGTTAGTCCGGTTACAACAGCTCCAAATCCTTTGCCGAACAAGTGATTCAGAAACATGGCATGGGTTAATTCATGGTGAATTACGTGTCTGAATTTTTCATGATTGCCTTCGAAGGGGACAACAACCCTGTTCTTCAAGAACTCTGTAAAGCCACCGGTTGCCTCAGAGGGTGAGACCCCACTCAGATTGGTTTGCTCGAAATCATTGTGGGATTGATAAGTTATTACAGATATTGGAGTATCATAATCATGCACATATCCAAATTTCTGTGATAATTCAGCAAACGCATCTTCAGCAATCTCAGCGGTGAGATCTGCGATTTCTCTACCGCCCTGATTATAGTAGATATTGAAGTGTTCAGTTGTCAGAAATTTCCATGTGAAATATGAATAATTGACATTATTCTGACCGAATGTTGCACCCTGGATACAGGGAGTATATATCAAAAAAAATCCACAAACAATAATCAGGATCAGTGGTCTGAGAGCAGTCAACCTGAAACCTAATTGAAAACGTTTTATCATGAATCCTGGAAGATTTGAAATCGTTGAAGAAAATTGCATTTTTACTCAATCCCTGAACTTGATGAATCTGTGTAAGTGGAAAACCTGCAAAACTGTTGTTTTTTGCGTCACTCTTATATATAATATAATCATGAAACAAAAACACAACATAGATACCCAGATTTTACCGAAAATAAGGTTGAACAAGAAGAACCTTGTCGCTTTCATTATTGGCACAGTGGTGATAATAATTGGATTCATTCTGTTGTCTGTTGGTCCCTGGGATAATCCAATTTCTTTGAGCGTTGCACCTATAATCCTTTTATTGGGCTATGTGGTGATTTTTCCGATGGCGATTTTCATTGGTTCTAAAAAAGCGGAAACCAATGGAGATATTTCAAATGTGAATACCGCCAAAAAGCAATCAAAATAGCTTAAGAGATTTTAGTTTCAAATTCGGGCGATTAGCTCAGTTGGTCGAGAGCGCCTGCCTTACAAGCAGGAGGTCGTTGGTTCGAATCCAATATCGCCCACTTACTAAGTCAAGAAATAGACTATAAATACAAGCCCTTGCAGAAATTGATTTGCGAGGGCTTTTCTCGTTTGGGGAACATATGGGGAAATAAAAATCATCTCAAATCACCATATCTATTTTTATCGGTTCGCACCTTGTACGGCTTTTATCGACAAACTTCTTTAAGTCTTCCGGAGTGAAAAACACTTTTCTGCCAAAGCGAACACATGGAATATCTCCTTCAGATACTCTCTTCATAACGAATTGCCTGCATACTCCACCTAACATGATGCAGGCATCTGCCAGTGGAATAAGCAATCGTTCATTGTTATGATGTGTTTTCTTTGTCATGCGTTAATGAAGTTTCCTCTAATCTTCAGGATACATTGTTTTACTGTTTAATGATCTCGGTTGATCTTCATGTGTGTGTCTAAAGCTTGATGAAAATCTGTTGATTATTTGGTGTTGAATTTTGAAAAATGATACTTAAGCACTCTACGTTTATGGTGTCTTTACTTGCGCGTGAACGGAAATAAATCATATTTCAGCCCGTTTCTTAACACTTTTACCCTCATGCGTGTCTTTACTCTATCTTTTTGAATCTCTTCAGCCTCACCGTACATTCACCAATGCTGAATCCAAGATCGACTCCGAATGAACTTATCTCAATGTGTTTTGGCATTTTCTATTATCCATTTTATTGATTTGGCTAAGCAGTTTTGTATTGTTGATGGCCAAATTCTGTTTTCCTTATCGTCTCATTATTACAACGAATATCGTCTCACTATCTGAGACTTACCATAACGCAAAGGATTTCTCTCTTCTTTGTCCTTTTCCTTAGAAACAATGAATCTTCTGAAGTACTCAGATTCCATCGGAAACCGAAGCGTAAACTTATGGTGAAATTGACCAGGTTCATGGTCTTTATAAATTACTTCTATATCCAACAAATCCAATCTCTTCAACTTGTGAATAGACCTTTGGACAGTATTAATGCTGTAACCGGTTTCCTTTTCAAGAGTTCTCATACTCACAAAGATATTATCTCCATCCCAATCACTATGCTCAGCCAATGTTTTCAAGATGCCTCGATAAATTGGAGTCATTAGTTTATCGTTTATCTTTCGAAGTGCATTGTCCATTCTAATAGAAAAAGGCATATCCGTTTCTGACTTGGTTGAGTAACAGGATTTTCTTGATTCTCGTCTATATGCATTTTTCAACGAGGCAATCGCTTCCAACTTTTCGTAGGGATGAGATGGGTGTGAAGCATCAGGGACACGAGTAGCGTAATCAAACATGTATGGAATCGCCTCACTCATCGACATACCATTGTCTCGGAGCTGGCAGGCGAGCTCGAAACCAGTATCATTGCGATTACCATATTCAGCTTGGTTCACAGACTTATTAACCCAATATTCTGGACTCATTACCGCTTTCTTTGAAGAAATTGGATTTTGGATTGAGTCCGGAGGCTCTAATTCCGGTGGTTCACGCATGAGTTCGAGTAACCATTCTGGAGCCTCAGCT
>CAYLYZ010000051.1:0-40741 GCA_964387885.1 uncultured bacterium
TTCTTAGCTTGCGGTGAATATGGTATGTATGTTGTTTCAGTGGAAAATCCTGAGCAACCTTACGTAGTTGGGTCCATTGATACTCCAGGTGAAGCATTAGCAATTTCGATTCATGGTGAGAATGTATATATTGCTGATAATGAAAGTGGTTTACGAATCATCTCAGTTACTGATCCCGAAAATCCAGTGGAGTTAGGAAGTTATGATACACAGGGAAATGCTTGTGATGTTTCCGTATTTTTTGATTATGTCTATTTAGCTGATGGTATACATGGTGGAGTTCGGGTGATTTCCGTTTTAGATCCAGAAAATCCTGTTGAAATGGGATATTATGATACACCGGGAACGGCTTGTGGTGTTACCAGGTCGCGAGATGGTTTGATTTATGTAGCTGACAGAACCAACTTGGGAATATATCGTGCAACCAATCTTGGGATTGAGAATAAAAAGGATCAACATATCCCCCTTAAGTCCTCTCTGAATCCTGCCTATCCCAACCCCTTCAATTCAACAACAACAATCACATACGGAATATCACATCCGGGGATTGTATCCATGCACGTTTACAATCCATTGGGTCAACGGATAAGTACATTGCTTGAAGGACACAAACATGCCGGATTTTATACAGCAGATTTTTCATCAAAAGAGATACCAACCGGGCTGTATTATGTTCAGTTTAAGACTTCGAAAGGAATTCTTACTCGAACATTAACCGTTATCAAATAAATGAGGGAATAATGCGCGCAATCAGATTTTTCTTTTTAATTGTTCCGTTAGTGATAACTACATTAAACAGTTCACAAGCTCAAGATGAGGAATTATTCGAAAATATTGGACGTTTCTGTCAACCCTGGACAGGTAATTGCAAACTTACTGCAAATGAGAACACAGTTTGTGTAGCGCAAGGAGATAACGGATTAGTGATTATTGATATTCGTGATCCTGAAAATCCATGTCTGGCGGGTACTTATCAGTACACTGCACGAGATGTTTCAATCAGCGGTGATCATGCATTTGTGCTTGGGAATTATCTGAGAATCCTTGATATATCCGATCCGTCCAATCCTGTAGAGATCGGTGTTTGCGAGGTAGGAGGTGTGGCTTTGGATGTTTCAGGAGATTTCGCTTATGTACAGGGTAATATCTTCTTTGTAATTGACATCTCCGATCTTACGCAACCCGAAATTGTCGGCTCACTTGAAGTATCCGGTAATGCTGTTTGTGTTCAGGAAGATTATGCATACACGACCTCTGGGATATTTGGGGATAGAGGAATCCTCAGGATAATCGATTTGACCGATCCGAGTGAACCTTTAGAATTGGGAAGTCATCAGAATCAACCTGTTGAGTATAGTGATGTAGAAGTTTCAGGAACCAATGTTTATGTTGCAGATCCCCGTGCAGGGATTAGGATATTCGACGTTTCTGATCCAAACGAACCTGAAGAGATTCGATTGTTCAATGCGTTTGGTGTGACCGATATTTTCCTTTTTGATCAATATGCTTATCTTGCAATTAGAGGTGAAGAATTCGGTAATGATCTGGTAGTACTTGATGTTTCTGATATTGATAACATTGATAATATTGGAGAATTCTGCTGCCAAAAAACCACCGAGATAGCTCAGGTTTTCGTTTCTGATAATTGTGTCTATTTAACTTACAGGCTTAATGATTGGTTGCAGGATGGCAGGGGAGGAGGTGCTTTAAGAATTATAGATATATCTGATTTGGATAATATAGTACAAACTGGTCAATATAGTGCTGAAGAAAACAGCGTCTGGGATGTTACCGTTTGTAATGATTACGCCTATGCCACTCATAGTGATTATTTTTATGGTGGAAACGACTATTTATCGATTTGGGATATTACGAGACCACAAGCTCCAGGAAGAATGGGTGAATATATTACGGACAGGAGGTTTCGCTTGTCTGTATGGGGGGACTTAATATTTCTTTCCTATAACTATGAAGTCCGTGTATTGGATATCTCCGATCCCCTTAATCCTGAACATATTACAACTTATGATTTTGATTTTGATATTATGAACATTTCTGTGATAAACGATCTGGCATATACCGTAGAAACGAGGGATTGGGAAAACGAACCCGGGGAATCGAGATTCCGTGTATTTAATATCTCCGATCCGAGGCATCCTGAATTAACCGGTCATTGTGAAATAAGCGCTACTGGTTTAACAATTCAGGTTGAGGACGAGATAGCTTATGTATTGGCAGTAAATGATGATCTTGAAACTATGCGTTTGATTTCAGTGGATGTGTCAAATCCGAATCAACCCGGTGAAATGGGATTCATCAGTACGGATTATCCCATTTTGATGAATCAATTTATATTTGTTGATATGTGCGTGACAGGAAACCTCGTTTGTACAGCTCTTGACGGAGTTAACATTTTTAATTTCAACAATCCCGCAAATCCGGTGCATGTCTGTACGATTGACACAATTAGTAGTGCTTTTTCAATCTATGGTTCAGGAGATAATATTTATGTCAATCCTGAAGGTGGCCTAAGAGTCTTCGACATTTCAGATTTAAATAACATTAATTTAATCGGTAGATCAAACGTTGATCCGATCTCCATTACAAAATCAGGAGATCAGTTTTTTTTCGCGATGGGAGATTACGCCAGTATTTACCGTTTTAACGATCCCGAGGGAGTCGACGACTACAGAGAGGAGAATATTCCTGAACATCCCATCCTTTCTGCTGCCTACCCCAATCCCTTCAATTCAACAACCACAATTGAATACGTCCTTCCATTTGCATCACAGGTCTCTATGAACCTCTACAACCTGTCCGGGCAAAGGATCGAGATGCTGGTTAATGGTAGATTTCAAGCTGGTATGCATCAGGTGACATTAAATATGCCTAACACGTCTTCGGGATTGTATTTTGTAAAGTTAGAAACTGAGGGTCAAATGTTCACACAGAAGATAATGCTTTTGAAATAAAAGGAGTATGCCGTGAAGTTCAATGTAGTAATTACACTGATTATATGCCTGATTCTCAGCGCAGGTGACGGTTATTCTCAATCGACGGTAATCCTCATTGGAGGTGAGGAAACTGAACTCAGTAATGAGGGAGTAATCACTGGCAGAGGTTCCTCTCTGTATGGTGGATTAGGCGCGGCACTTTTAGATACATTCAATATTTACTATCAACCACTCGGTGAGGGTGATTTTCAGGACAATCTTTTTCCTGACCCTGAAGTATACAGCTTCCAGATGAACATTCCCGAAGGATTACCTAATTACCAGTCACAGGGGATTCACGGCAGTTTCTGGGATTCTCAGGGTAGAGAAGGCGAGGGTGTGCTTCCATGGATAAGAGAAGACTGGCGAGAGGGAAGATATTATGATGCACAATACAATCCGGCAGGTGAAGAATCTCCTTTCGGTTTGGTCAGTGATTCTGTGCGGTGGAAGATCGACTATTGGGAGGTCGATGATGATGATGAGATATGTTTCATACATACTTGCCTTGCCGGAATGGTTGAAGATTTCAATTATAACGAGGAATCAGGCGATGCAACAGCCCTGCTCGTCACCCTTCAGACGGCATATCTCGGCTACGGTGAAGATGGAGAGCCCGGGCCAGGGGCTGTAGAATACGAGGGAGGTACTTATCAGGGTTTTGACAGTTTCCGCGAACGCAGTGGCTTACTTGATTTTCCTGCCTACTTCTTTCAGTATGACGGTGAAACCAATGAAGGTAGCCTCACCCCTTGCGGGACGAAGGTCTTGGTAAGAGGGGAAGGCATAGTGAAGGGTTATTTTGATTCTATTCAAGCCGGGATAGATGCGTCGGAGGATGGGGACACCGTGCTGGTTCCCCCAGGTGAATATGTTGAAAATATCAACTTTGAGGGAAAGGCAATTTCTGTTATCGGTAACCCAGAAGAACCGGGTGAGGTCATTATAAATGGTAACGGAGAGAATTCTGTGGTTATTTTTGAAAGCGGTGAGGGAGAAAACTCAGTTCTAAGAGGATTTACAGTTACAAATGGACAAAAAGACATCGGTGGTGGAGGGATCCGATGTGCTGGGCGCAATGGAACCAGTCCTACTCTGGAAGATCTGATTATTGTTGATAATAGTACACAAACTAATGGTGGAGGAATTTACATTTGGCGAGGAGCACCCATTATTAGTCGTTGTCTAATCGCTGAGAATAATGCTATGAATGGAGCAGGATTTACATTCATGACCAGCGCACCAATATTAAGCGAGGTTGTTATCTGTGATAATGTCGCCAGAAATGTCGGTGGAGGATTTTACTCAGATGCAGGTATGTTCAATTTTAATAATGTTTTGATAGCAAATAATCGAGCTGATGGAGGTGGGGGTGCTGCTTATATCCATTTTACTAACGTTAATGGTGGATTAATGGAAAATGTCACTATTGTCGGAAACAACGCTGGCAACAATTTCGGAACCATCAGCGTCGTTATGAGTGAGGAAGGTGGTCAGGTACTCCTGACTCTTTTAAACTGCATTGTCCATAGTAATGAAGAACCAGAATTTTTCGTAATGGGATGGAATGATCAAAATATGGCAAGTTTGAGAATAGCATATTCAAACATTGAGAATGGTCAAGAATCGATAGAGAGGAGAAATGAATTCGTCAACTTAGAGTGGGGAGAAGGCAATATTGATGAAAACCCACTTTTTGCTGATCCCGATAATGGTGACTACCACCTCACTGAAGATTCTCCCTGCATAGATACCGGTGATCCTGATTCACCTGAAGATCCTGATGGTACACGAGCGGACATGGGTGCATTTTATTTCCATCAGGATCCAGATGAAAATCCCCACAGACTTGAAGTCCCGATTGAGTACGAGACCATTCAGGCGGCCATCGATGCATCCGAAGACGGCGATACCGTTCTGGTTCACCCGGGTGAATATGTTGAAAATATCAATTTCGAGGGGAAGGTTATTACTTTAGGCAGTTTGCTCCTCACTACCGGTGATGAAGATTTTATTATTCCAACTATAATAGATGGTGACTCCAGCGGTACAGTCGTGACTTTCGAGAACGGTGAAACGGAGGAAACAAAGCTGATAGGTGTTTCAATCCGCAACGGAGTTGTTGAAGGTAACGGTGGTGGTATCCGATGTTCAAACTCAAGTCCTATCATCGATAGATGTTTAATATTTGAAAATTACGCGACTGCACGGGGTGGTGGGATAAGTTGCGAGCCGGAGGCTCATCCGCAAATTACGGGTTGTGTCATAAATGTAAATTCCGTTGGGAGCGGAGGTGGAGGTATTTGGATTGGAGAAACATCGAATCCGCGCATTGACGGATGTTCACTGGCTGGAAACACCGCTCGCTGGAATGGCGGAGGGATTAATATCTACAATAACTGCGAGCCGGTGATAAGCAATTGTCTTATTGAAGAGAACGATGCCGGAAGCAAAGGTGGCGGAATCATCGTCAGTCAGGATTGTAATCCTCATATTTATGACAGTCAGATTCTGGATAACACATCAGCCGATTATGGAGGTGGGATTACTGTTGAGAGGAATGGAATGCCTATTATAAGAAACTGCTTGCTTGAGGACAATGAGACAGAGGGTAACGGTGGAACTATTGCAGCAATTCAAAACTCATCTCCAAGAATCCTTAACTGCACCTTCGATTGGGAATCGGAGGATTATACTACTCTCTACTGCTCAGCTTCAAGTGCAGTGGTCGTGAATTCGATTGTTTACGGATTCACACCCCTGCACATGGTGTTTGATCCTGACAGCGCAGCGAGTAGCCTTTTCATCGCATATTCCGATATTCAAGGGGGGGTGGAGTCAATTGAGACCAATAACAATGGTGAAATCCACTGGGAAGACAGCAACATTGATGCAGATCCGTTGTTCATGGATCGTGAAGAGGGTGAATACGACCTAACTGCAAATTCCCCCTGTGTTGATGCCGGAACTACTTTTTATGTTCTGGGAAATGACACATTGATAGATATGAGCGAAGACGAATATAATGGCAATGCACCGGATATAGGGGCTTATGAGTCAGAGTTTGTAAACTCAATCCGCAGATCAGGTGACAGACCACTTCCCTTGACACTGCTTGTTTCAACATATCCCAATCCCTTCAACTCAACAACAAATATAGAATACTCTCTGCCATACCCATCTTATGTATCGCTGAATCTTTACAACATGTCCGGGCAGAGGATTGAATCGATGGTTAATTGCAGTCTACAGGCTGGCGTATACAGAACAAATTTAAATTCAGGGGATTTGCCTTCAGGTTTATACTTCGTGAGGCTGGAGTCTTCAGATCAGGTATTCACTCAGAAGGTAATGCTCCTAAGATAGGATTTTTTCGAAGTTGAAACCGATTGGTTTTACAGTATCCAGTAGATTTTTCAAAAAAAGGAAATGAAACATGCGTAAACTTTTAATGATATTCCTAACCTGTTCAATTCTAATCACCTTTAACACTGTTTTTGGTTCTGAAGAAACTCCCGAACAATCGGAGCCTGAAAAACAGGAAATGACGAACATGGAAATTAATGCAGGACCAATAAATAGACCGGTAGAATTAGCGGGTCCCAGAATAGGCGTCACCATTCTATCAAATAAATTTATAGAAACAATTGAAGACAAGTATGATGTAAATTTAGAATCAGCCATGGCGCAGTTTGGCTGGCAATTTGAGAAACGATTTTTTTCTACTCAAAGTGGGGCTACAGCAGTAACTGAGGCAATATTCCTGATTGGCGGATTTGAGCAGGAAAAGTTTTTTCCAAGTCTTACCTGGCTTGTTGGTATGAGGAGTTCGGGCGGTTTTGAGTTCGGGGCAGGTCCTAACCTGGCACTATCCGGAACTTCCGTGGTCTTTGCAACCGGTGTAACCATTCAGTCAAATGAGATTAATTTCCCGATTAATTTCGCTTATGCAACATCAAAATCTGGCGGTCGGTTTTCGGTACTATTCGGATTTAATATCCGTCAATTCTGAGATTAATCTTTCCTCAAAGAAACGTCTTTGCGAACGAAGTGAAGCAATCTATTAACTAGTATGTAATCAAACAGATTGCTTCGTTCCTTCGTTCCTCGCAATGACGAATTTATATCATTACTTTCGGGAAATGCTATTGATAGAAATATCAGACTTTCTCAAATGAACGCAGTGAATGCAATCTAGCAGACTACTCCGCTTGAAATCAGTCAGTAACCACTCACAAATCGACATACAAAAATACTTTTCAGCACTGTTATAGAAGCAGATAGAGATTATTCACGAATTGGGTGAAGCCTGCTTGATTTTGTAAAGTAATTTAGTTACATTCAACCAAGCAATCTAACTACATGCAGCAAAGTATAATACTAACAGTTTACTAAACAGGTTTAGTCAAGGGAGAAGACGGTGCATTACCTACACTCATTTTTTACCACCCTTTTCATTACCTTTATCATCCATTCAACTCTTACAGCACAAGAATCTGAAAATATCGAAGTGGTCGGGAGAGTATACACTGCCTGGAGTGGTGCGGATTATGTCGAAGTTGTTGATAATCTAGCCTATATAGCGACAGGTTGGTCAGGTATTCAAATCGTGGATGTCACTTCTCCGGAAAATCCAATTAATATGGGTCATTGGTGCAGATACGAGGGATATCCTACCAGCATAACCATTTCCAGTGATTATGCTTATGTTGTGGATCACGGTTTTTTATATATCCTCTCAATCTCCGATCCTGAGATTCCCGAAGAAATAGGATACTATAATACGAATTGGACGGCTAATAATGTCGCAGTTTCAGGCAATTATTGTTATGTCGCTAACGGACAAGCAGGTTTACGGATATTATCCATTGCTGATCCTGAGAATCCAGTAGAAGTTGGTCTTTTTGATAATGAAGGATCTGCAGCTGATGTTGTAGTCTCCGGTGATTATGCCTACGTAGCGGATGAAAGGCTTGGTTTGAGCGTAATTTCCATTTCCAATCCTGAGAATCCGGTCGAGGTGCACCTTTTTGAAGTCATAGGGGGAGCTAATAATGTTGCCGTATCAGGTGATTATGTATTTTATACAACCTCTGGATCAATATATGTCTTTTCCATTGCAGATCCTGAAAATCCTGTAGGAGTGTCTGCCTATAATATTCATCGTTTACCGGAAAGTTTTTGTGTCGTCGGTGATTATGTCTACATAGTTTCAGACGGAAGCGGATTGCATATCATCTCCTATGTTGATCCCGAAAATCCGGTGGAACTCGGAAACTATGATACACCGGGAAGAGCCAGAGGGATTACCGTTTCCGAAAACTATGCATATGTAGCCGATTGGGCAAGTGGATTGCGAGTTATAAACATTACAGATAAAGAAAATCCGGATGAAGTAGGATTTTGTAATCCTAAAAGTGGACCATTTAGTGTTTCGGTTAATGGTGAATACGCCTACTTAGCTGCCTGGGGAGAGGGGATGCCCATAATTTCTGTTGGAGATCCACGACGACCACAAGAAGTTGGATTCTTCGATGCATCAGAGGTTTCCTATAGAGTAAGAGCTCATGAAAACTATACATACTTAATTGATTTAGAAATCGGTTTACATGTGATTTCTGTTATGGAACCGGAAAATCCCCGAGAGGTCGGATTTATAGAAGGGAATTTTGTCGATGCCCGGATAAATGGTGAATATGCCTATTTAACCAGTGGGGAAAATGGATTAAGTGTTATCTCACTTTCTGATCCGGAGAATCCTATAATTGTTAGAAATTGCAATACTCAAGGGCTTCCATTCCGGATATCAGTATCAGGTGATTATGCTTATATATCTGACGCTGGATATGGATTGCGTGTTATTTCTATTGCAGATAATGGAAATCCGGCAGAAGTTGGATATTATAATCAAGATTGTGACCCTATGGCAATTGTAGCTTCAAATGACAGGGTGTATTTCACAGAATCAATTGAAGTAGACGAGGAAATAGTTTACAACGGAATGCAAGTTATATCTGTAGCAGATCCTGAACAACCGCAGGCATTGGGAAGGTTAGGTTTACCAGAGCAAGCCTGGGATATCGATGTGTTAGGGGATAATGTGTATATAGCTGACAGAGATGGTGGGTTACGGGTGATTTCCGTTGCTGATCCTGAAAATCCTGTGGAGGTGGGATATTACGTAACTCCAGGAGAAGCTTTTGGTGTCACCGTATCTGAAGATGGGTTAATTTATGTAGCGGAATCGAGCAATTTAGGAATCTACCGTTTCACAGATCCTGCAGGTGTTTATGATCCTGAGGTCTCAATTCCGGGGTATTTCGGTCTATTCTCAGCCTACCCCAATCCCTTCAACTCAACAACCACAATCACCTACGAATTACCTCAATTTCTAAACGTGTCATTGCAGCTCCATGATCCTTTAGGGCAAGTTGTTATGACATTGTTAGATGGCAATCAAAAGTCCGGGATTCACCGCCTCCTATTGACAGGTAATGACCTGCCATCTGGATTATATCTCGTGCGTTTAGTAGTAACAGATCAAGTGTTTACACAAAAGATTATTTTAATCAAATAAAATTGGAACTTGAATGCGTGGTGTAATTTTTCTTTTTATTCTTGCTTTATTATGTCTGGCTGGCATAGCCCAGGCTCAACCGGATATGCTCTGGTTGCGGACTTACGGTGGTGAAAGAGATGAAAACTGTCAGTCAATTATCCAGACTTCAGATGGTGGTTTTGCGCTGGCAGGATATCTCGGATCATTTGAGGAGGATGATTCACTTGACTTCTGGTTGGTCAAAACGGACAGAGATGGTGAAGAGCTATGGTCGCAGACATATATCAGCGAAGGTCAGAACGGTTGCAATTCTGCGATCCTTACTTCCGATGGTAGGTTTGCTCTCGCAGGATCAACCCAATCATTGGACAATGGCTTGCAGGACTTCTGGCTGGTAGTAACTGACGATGAGGGTGAGGAAATCTGGTCTCAGACTTATGGAGAAGAGGGGGGAGACCTCTGTCAATCTGTTATTCAGACCTCTGATGGTGGTTTTGCATTAGCTGGATCTACCCTGTCACTTGATAACGAGAACGGATTCGACATTTTGCTGGTCAGAACCGATGAGGATGGTGGTGAACTCTGGTCGCATACCTACTACAACCAGGCACTGGACATTTGTAACTCCGTCATTCAGGTTTCGGATGGTGGCTTCGTTTTGGTTGGAATCACCGATTCTACATTTTTCGGAGGTGGAGACTTCTGGATGGTCAGAACTGACAGGGATGGGGAGGAACTCTGGTCGCGAACCTATGATGGATTTGGAGATGGTGATGCGTGTAATTCCATTGTACAGACCGCTGAGGGTGGTTTTGTCCTGGCAGGACACTCTACTTCACCCGGTGCTGACGGTGTTGACTTCTGGTTGATCGGAACTGGCGAGGAGGGCGAGGAGATCTGATCGCAGACATACGGTGGAGGAGGTGACGATGCTTGCTCATCGGTCATCCTGACTCCCGATGGTGGTTTTGCCCTGGTAGGAGGTACCAGTTCATATGGCGAGGGGGGCATTGACATCTGGTTGATTAGAACTGATGATGAAGGAGGGGAACTCTGGTCGCAGACGTATGGTGGTGGCGGTGACGAGGTGAGTTACTCCGCTATTCAAACTGAAGATGGGGGTTTTGCACTGGCGGGAATCTCCGGCTCAATTGAGGAGGGGACAGGAGACTTTCTGCTAATCAGGACAGCACCCGATCCGGTGAATGCGCCAATCATTGTTAAACCACCGTTGCCAAATGAGTTTTTCCTGCTGGCTCCCTACCCCAATCCATTCAACTCGTCAATTACAATTAGTTACGGATTGCCAGTTGCTGCATTGGTGTCTCTGCAGTTGTATGATATTGCAGGACAGAAAATCAAGACAATGGTGAATGGTTGTAAACAGACTGGAGCTTATTCAGCCACACTGAAAGCAGCAAATATGCCCTCCGGGCTGTACATGGTTCGTTTAGAGGCTTCGGATCAAATGATTATTCAGAAGATCATGTTAATCAGATAAATGGAGATATAGCCATGTGTAATAAAATACTGATTATTACAATTGTCGTCATCTTGAATACAAATGTGCTCTTTTCCGAGGAAATGGAGAATACCGAACAAACAGGGCAGAATTTCCACCAGGAAACTGCCCGGGATTTAGTGGACTCAAGCTCAGACTTTCATTTGGATTTGCTCAGAGAATTTCAAGAAATATCACCTAAAAATAAATTTGGTTTCAATTGGGTGAATTTCGGTCTTGGCGGTGGATTTGTATTTGGCGAGGTTGACGAATTTGGAGGATCAGGTGGATTAATAAGTCTTGCATTTGGTTCAATACCACACCTGATAGAAGTACGTGCATTGGGTGTGGGAGAAATTGAATATACAGGTATGGGGAGTGCCCCTAAGGACGAAATTTCTGACCTTGGTATCCTTTACTGTCATGTTTTTAAAGGTCGATTTGGATTCACTTCTCTTGGTACGGGTTTGTCGGTTGTTAGGATGAGTGAATGCGACGGGATGATACGTCCTGATGATCATGGTTTTACGGTAGTCAAAACAACGACTCTGGGGGTTCCAATTCAAGCTCAGGCTGTCCTGACACCAGGTTCAAAAGTGGGATTTGGATTAGAATATCACGCTAATGTAATTCCGAAGGGAAGTTATCATGCTATCTACTTAACTTTTATGATTAGAGGTCAGAAGTAGATTGAGAAATATCTAATCAATTGTGAAGAATGGATTTTGCTGTCAGAAAGTTCGTCAACAATTATTAATAAAGAATCCGTTATAAAGAGATGGACCGGGCTCTCCCGGATTTAGTAGCACGAAAGTAAAATTAAGACTTCTTCGCATTTAGTACAAAACCAGGTATTAGTTGGTTATTCGAAAATATCCGTTGCTATTCAGGCAACAATAGTTTATCTCCTTTAATAAGCACGAGATAAGTAGTATTTTATGAAAAATCTGAATTCATTATGATATCTGCTGTTTTTGTAGTAATTTACCTTTACCGACAATTCACCTAAACACAGGAAAACACCATGAATACTAAGTGTCTTGTTTTATTAATGTTAATTACTTGCCTATCGCTATTCTCAAACAATGGTTTAGCAAATGTTATCAACGTACCTGATGATTTTGAGACAATTCAGGCTGCAGTAAACTCCACACAGGAAGGAGATACTGTCCTGGTTGAACCGGGAGAATACAATGAAAGAGTGGGAATGCCTGCTCACAATATCGTTCTAACCTCGCTTCGGCTAATCGAAGGTGACGAAAATTTCATCGAACAGACAATAATCGATGGCGTCAATATTAACCGCAGTACCGTCCGAATATCTGCCGGAACTGATGAACGGACTGTTATTGACGGCTTCACAATCATCAATGGCAACACCGACTATGGTGGTGGAATCTACGTCGCCAATGCCAGACCCACACTTCGTTTTCTTGTTCTTGCAGATAATAATGCTGATCGAGGGGGCGGTGGGCTTTATGTAACACGAACCAGTTCTGTGAACATCTCAAATTCCACCATTAGAAACAACTTTGGATTTATCGGTGGTGGTGTAGTTGTGATAAACGAATCGCGTCTTACTGTCACTGATTGTTTGATCGAAGGTAACACCACCAACGAACATGGTGCCGGAATCCACTGCACTCTCGACAGCGAATTGAACTTGGAAGATGTAATCATCCGGGAAAACGAAGCCACAATGTTCGGTGCAGGTCTGCATCTAAATGCTCGTTCTCAATGCGAAATGAACCGGGTTAGTGTCGTTGACAATCGAGGTGATACGGGTGGTGGGATTGCTGTTCGCGCTGAGGCTATGCTGAATGCGACTAATGTTGATGTTGTTGGTAACTTCAGCAATACCAATGGAGGGGGGCTTTACGCTGATGGTTCGTTTGTTACTATGGTGAACTGCAATTTCTTAAGTAATATTAGTGAGGCTGAGGGTGGTGCTCAATATTTCTGGGATGGGACTGCAGAATTTATCCGCTGTTTAATCGCTGATAATGAGTGCCCTGAAGCAGGAATTATACATAATTTGTGGGGGAATATATTTTATCGGAACTGCACAATAGCAAATAACCGTGGTGAGGAATCAAGTGAAATTGGTGTCGTAGAAGGGAATATAACTCTCTGGAATTCTATTGTATGGAGTGAGAATCGACCAATCCTGACGACTTCTGAAGAAGAAGCTGATACAATTGCTGTAAGTCATTGCGATATAATAGGTGGACAAGATGCTATAGAACATGATGAGGGAGATTTTCTCTTCTGGGGTGACGGTAGCATCGATGAAGATCCGCTCTTTGTCGAAGTTGAAGAACTCGACTACCACCTAACCGGAGATTCCCCCTGCATAGATGCCGGTGATCCGAGAGTCGAACGTGATCCTGATAATACCCGTGCCGATATAGGAGTTTTTTATTTCCATCAGGATGAAGATCCTCTGCCCCGTCGTCATGAGGTTCCCCATGAATTTGAGACTATTCAGGAGGCGATTAATGCGTCAGAGGACGGGGATACGGTTTTTGTTCATCGGGGAGAATATGAGGAAAATATAGACTTTGAGGGAAAGAATATTCTGGTTATTGGCAATCCGGAAGATCCAACAGAGGTAATAATCAATGGGAATGGCAACGGTACTACAGTTACTATTTCAAATAATGAACAAGATGAATCTGTATTAGAGGGGTTCACTATAACGGGAGGTTCTGGTACTCGTCTTGAGTTAAACGGAAATCGTCCATCGGGCGGAGGTATATTGATTATCGATGCAAGTCCGGTTATAAGTAATTGTATTATTGAGGGTAACGAACTAGCTGAAGCTGATAGTCGCCGAGGTGGCGGTATTGCAATCTGGCGGAATTCAGAACCTGTGATTCGGGATTGTATTATAAGAGACAATGAAGCTGGTGATGGTGGTGGGATAAGCGTTTCCTTCGGGTGTTTAGTTACACTTGATAACGTGGAAATCATTAACAATTCTGCATTTGATGGAGATGATAGCGATGGGGCGGGCATTTATGTTCGTGGTACCGGAAACGAGAACGATCCCCATATAAATATGACTGATTGCAGGATATCAGGAAATGATGGCGTTTTCGGATCGGGTTTATTCTTGTTTAGATGTTCGGCAAGGTTGGATGGTTGTGAAATATCTGGTAATAATGGATTTTATGGCGCGGGAATATTGGCGATAATTTGCGAAGTGGAATTGACAAATGCTACAGTTGCCGGGAATGAGGTTGACGACAGGCGGAATGATTGGGGGGTGATTGATATTTCCGGTGGAGTAGCGACAATCACAAACTCGATCCTCTACCAACCGGATGAACTGGATCTGACATCAAACTACTTCGATAACGGAGATCAGATTGTCAATATCGCTTATTCGCTAATTGATGGAGGTGAAGACGGACTCCAGGGGGATGGTTTTACTGAGATCAATTGGGGAGAAGGAAACATCGATGAAAATCCCCTTTTCGTTGACATAGAGAACGATGACTTTCACCTCACAGAGGACTCTCCTTGCATCGATACCGGTGATCCGGAAGCGGATGAAGATCCGGATGGTACACGAGCGGATATGGGAGCTTATTATTTCGATCACGATGAAGATGAATTTCCTAACAGACGAGATGTTCCTGAAGAATATGAGACTATTCAGGCTGCGATTGATGCTGCTGAAGATGAAGATATTGTTTTAGTCGCACCGGGTGAATATGTCGAGAACATTGACTTTCTTGGTAAAGCGATTACTGTCACCAGCCACATTCACCTCGAAGATGATCAGAACTTTATAGAACAAACGATTATCGACGGGAATGAAGAAGGCTCTGTAGTTACTTTCAGAAACGAAGAAGGACAGGAATCAATTCTGAGAGGATTTACTGTTAGAAATGGATTAAATGAAAATGGGGGAGGGATCGTCTGCCTGGAAAATACTCAACCAATCCTAAGGGATTTGCTAATCACTAACAACTCTGCGCGCGAATTTGGTGGAGGTATATATTTGGGGAATGATTCCGAGCCGTTAATTGATCGTGTCTTAATAAGTGGAAATAGTGCCCGGAATGGAGGGGGAATTGCCAACCAGGGTGCACATTCCAGTACAATTCGTAATTCTGAGATATGCTATAATGAAGCATCACAATTGGGCGGTGGTATTTTTGGTGAAATGAATTGTGGATTTGCTGTTAGTTGGACTGCAATTTATAATAACACAGCAGAGGATGCAGGTGGGGTTTGTATGCGTGGTACGGTCATGAGAATCCGTTTCACGAATGTTACAATAGCCCGTAATGAAAATACAGGCATTCTACTTGGGATTGATGAAGATAGGGGAAGAGGATGTCACCTGATTCTGACTAATTGTATTGTCTATGATAATGGAGGCTTGGAAATTTCGCTATCGGATAATGATGACAATGGGATCGGGACAGATCTGGATGTTTATTATAGTGACGTCCAAGACGGACAACGAGATATTCGAGTCGATGAACATTCCGAAATTGAATGGGGAGAGGGAAATATTGATGAAGATCCACTGTTCGCAGATCCCGATAATGATGATCTGCACCTGACAGAAGATTCTCCTTGTATCGATGCAGGTGACTGGGACTCGGAGGATGATCCAGACGGCACAAGGGCAGACATTGGGGCTTATTATTTTCACCAGGACAGGGAACCGGATGACAATCCTCGCCGACGAGAAGTGCCAACTGAATACGACTGTATTGCTGATGCACTTCGAGATTCAGAGAATGGGGATACGGTGTTAGTACATCCGGGTACCTATGAGGAACATGACCTGCGTGTTGGTCGGCAGGATCTGACTTTTGCGAGTCTGTATTTATTAACCGGAAATCCCGAACATATTTCTACAACAATAATTGATGCTGAAAATGCTGATTTTGTCGTTAACCTTGGGGGATTTAATTCCCATATATGCGGTTTCACCCTTGTCAATGGAGCCAATTTTAATGGCGGTGGATTGATAATCAGTAGTCATAATGCCAGGGTTTCGAAAATGATCATTAGAGACTGTAGTGCTGAGGAATATGGGGGAGGAATTTATACGCAGATAACTCCAGGAATAACTATTGAAGATACCGAGGTTTTCAATTGCACTGCAGAAAGGGCAGGAGGGGGATATTTTGGAGCACAGCGAGCTGAAGTTACAATTTCAAATAGCCATTTTCATGATAATGAAGCCGGTACAGGTGGGGGTTTAGCTCACATATGGGCAGGAGGATCACTAACAGTTGAATCAACGTTAATAGAAAATAATGAAGCCAATCTCGGAGGCGGTTTATATGCAACTTGTGGCTCGCCCATAACGATAATTGATTCGGAGGTTCGCGAAAACAATGCCTCGCGAGGAGGTGGTGGTATTTATGTTAGTGGAGAATCGACCTTAGAATGTAGACACACTGTGGTTTATAACAACAGCTCTGAGCGAACCGGTGGTGGTATATTTTTATCTGGTAGTGAGGAGAAAGTTTTATTCAATATCACCGTAGTCTCAAACCGTTCAAATGCTGGTGGTGGAATTTACTTTGAAACGAGAAATACAACTCTTGAAAACAGTATTTTATGGGAAAATGCTCCTCAATCATTTGCCGCAAATGAAAATGCTGATTTCCTGGTGACCTACTGCGATATTGAAGGCGGCAGAAGGGTCAATATTGGCGGCACATTCGGTGATGGCAACATCGATGAAGATCCCCTGTTCGTCGACGCTGAAAACTTTGATTATCACCTCACAGAAGACTCCCCCTGCATTGACGCCGGTGATCCCGATTCTCCTGAAGATCCCGATGACACACGAGCGGATATGGGAGCGTTTCCGTACGACCAGCGTAATCCCGCCGAAGAGGAACATTTTGTGGACTACATAGAAACTGATTTATCACATACCATAACCATCGAAGATTTCATGTTCGATGGTGAAGCCGCTCCGGATGGATGGGAAATTGCGGTTTTCACACGCGAATATTTGCTTTCCGGAGCCGTTCTGTGGATGGCGGACGAAGAAGTCGCATTGATCGCCTATGGAGACAATCCTGACACGGATGCAACTGAGGGATTTTATGATGGTGAATGGATGATGAATTTCAAAGCCTGGGATCCGGAAGATGAACGGGAACACAGACTCGGTTACAACATCGAGGGAGAAATTGGTCTTCGTCATTGGCATAATGAAGGCGAGACAGTCCTAAGCCTGTGGGGTAATTCCGATATTGTCGAGCGGATCATTGAACTCGACCAGGGATGGAATAATGTAGATATTGATTTTCTTCCATCACGTGAATTTTTCACTGATCCTGATGATGAATTTCCTGAGGCGGTTCCGATGCTATATCAATTCTGGGATCGATCGGTTAATGATGCTGCATTCTGCTGGGTGTTGTTGCTCGAAAATGAAAGAGGAAGGTTTTACCACCCAAGAAGCGGCTTTAACAACCTCATTCGGATAATTCCCGGAGAGGCATACGCTATTAGAATGGAACGACCTATGACCGCTACATGGTGGGGTACACCTCTTGGTGGTGAAGAGCCCGAATTACAGCATTTTGTCGATTTCACCGATACAGATTTCTCCTTTGAACTGACAATCCCCGAATTTTCATTCGAAGATGAAGAAGTCGCTGCCGGTTGGGAAATTGGGGTATTTACGAGAGATGATGTGCTGGCTGGAGCTGGTGTCTGGACTGGTGAGGGAGAATTGGTGGTGACAGTTTACGGGGATGATCCGGAAACTGATGAGATTGAAGGATTGTATCAGGGAGAATGGATGGGCAATCTGCGGGTATGGAATCCGGAAACTGATGAGGTTCACCGCGCAGGTTGGGATGGATTTTTCGGGCCTCACTGGAATAATGGACGGGATGTCCAATTGAACATCAGGGTTGCTGCTGATATGGTAGAACAAACCGTGCAATTTAGGGATGGCTGGAATATGGTCTCCCTGAATATTCGTCCTTCTTTGGAATTTTGTGATCCTAACGGTAATGATTTCCCTGATATTGTTCTTATGACCTGGCAGCTTTGGGATATGATTGACGACGGAGGGAGAAACCTTGACGAACATCATCATCATATCCTTGTTAAAGACGCTCTGGGTCAATTCTACGCCCCTGCCTGGGGTTTTCACAATATTCCTGGGTGGTTGCCTGATCAAGGATATCAGATACTGATGGATACCGACATGATGGCAACCTGGTGGGGTACACAGATCGCACCCGACGAAGAGATTCTCCTTGTAGAAGGCTGGGGAATATATCCGTATTATCCAAGCTATGAACTCGATGCGAGTGCTCCGGATTTCTATGTCCTCTCGAACGTGATTGAGAATATCGAATTAGCAAAAGATGAACTCGGAAACTTCCTGACTCCCGAATTCCAGTTCTCCAACATGCCACCCTGGCGACACGGAAGGGGTTATCAGATCAAGACAACGCAGGAGTGTGTATTGGTATATCCAGAAGAACGCGATGGAGAGTTGAATGCAATGGAGAGTACAAAAATCCACCATTGGACTCAACCCGTTTCAACGGGGAACAATATGAGTTTACTCGTTGAATTGCGGGAACCAATCTCGCAGAACTTAGAAATAGCTGCTTTCTCTGAATCGGGACAACTGGTCGGTTGTGGAAGTGTTGACGAAAACGGTTTATGCGGACTGGCGATTTGGGGAGATGCTGAAGTAACTAAGGAAGTTGATGGATTGCTTGAAGGTGAAGAACTTATACTGAAACTCTGGGATGGAGGAATTCAAGACGAGATAGATCTGTATGTCAGTGAACTGGTCAAAGGCACGGGCTTGATATACTGCAACGATGGATTTATAGTTCTTGCATGCACAAAAGTTCCACCACTCCCAACCGAGATGAAGATATTGTCGATTTCACCCAATCCCTTCAATCCAACAACGACAATCCACTATTCCCTGCCCCAGGCATCTACCGTTGCACTGAAAATGTACGACCTGTCTGGCAGAATGGTTTCGAATCTATTCAACGGCAGGCAGGAGGCGGGAATTCAGAGCGCAACGGTGAATGCGAATACCTGGGCTTCGGGGTTGTATTTTGTGCGGTTGGAAGCTGGTGGGGAGGTGTTTACGCGGAAGGTTATGTTGGTTAGGTAAATTGTTAGATTCACAGCAGATGAAGGGGATTAAACAGATGTTTCTGTTGACAGTCATATCTGCTTCATCTGTTGCTTCTGCTGTGAATGCAATGGAAAACAAACAGGAGTTGGTTCTTCTCAAATGAAAAGAGGGAAATTCATGAAGAGGTTAAGTTTCATACTTATTATCCTTTTAGTGTTATGTGTTGGTGTAAATGCGGAAATCATCAATATCCCTGATGACTTCGAAAGCATTCAGGGAGGAATTGACGCATCTGAGGATGGAGATACTGTGCTTGTTCAACCGGGAGAGTATATTGAAAATATTGATTTCATAGGTAAAGATATCCAAGTTGGGAGTTTGTTCCTGACAACCAGAGACATTATCTATATCAATTCCACAATTATTAACGGAGATTCTAGTAGTACAGTTGTTCTTTTTGAGAATGGAGAGAGTCCAGCGGCGATTTTAACTGGATTTACAATACAGAACGGTTCAGGGATTCATCGATGGGGACGTATTAGGGGTGGAGGTATTTACATAGAGGAGTCAAGTCCAACAATAAGCAACTGTATGATATCTGGAAACACAGCGTTCTGGACAGGTGGAGGAGTTTTCTGTTCTATTTCAGATGCAACTATTATTAAATGCACAATTGCGAATAACTGGGCATCTGCAGAAGGAGGTGGGATATATTGCAGGCAGGAATCTACACCTCGAATAATTGATTGCAATATAGAAAATAACTCAGCAGATCGAGGAGGAGGGATTCATATTGATCTTAGCTGTACACCGGAAGTAAGGGATTGTAATATTACTGGAAATGTGAGTCGTAATTTTTATGGAGGTGGGATTTATACCCATTGTTCCGCGCCTAATATTGTAGGATGCAATATAAGCAGAAATTCCTCTCTGACCTCAGGTGGAGGTGTCTATATTTGGTCTTCTCATTGGAGGGGTATAAGAACACAGATAACTTTATGCAACATTTCTGATAATGAAGGATCGTCGGGAGGTGGAATATTCTGCAAAAATGGAGCTAATCCTATTGTTCGATATTGCAATATCAGCGAAAATAGATCCACTTGGTATGATGGCGCAGGGGCGGGATGTGTAGATGCTACACCCGAATTTATTAATTGCACCTTTGCGAGAAACTCATCTCAAAGAGATGGTGGTGGTATGTATTGCAATTCTGGATCACCAATTTTGATGAATACAATATTTTGGGATAATTCACCTAATGAAATTTACTTCCGTCCAAACCTGGGTGTTAACAGGATTACTGTATCATATTCATCTGTTAGATGTGGAGAGGATGGAATAATAGCAAACAACAATGGAGATGTTATATGGGGAGATGGAAATCTTGATAGTGATCCGCTCTTTATTGATCCCAATGAAGGAGATTTTCACCTTACTGTTGATTCCCCTTGCATCGATGCAGGCAATCCGGAATTAGATCCCGATCGAGACGGATCACGCGCGGACATAGGTGCATTTTATCTCCACCAAAGGGATATAACAGTCGAACCTCTCGAACTAAACTTCCCCCCTATCAACTATGGACACCTCGACAGCATGTCTTTCACAATATCAAATGATGGTTTGACAGACCTGACAATAGAGAGTATCATGGGCTGCCGCTGTGGAGGTTGTTTCTGGATGAATGAGTTTGATCAGGACTTGTGGGAACCGATTGTGATTGAACCTCAGCAGGAGGTTGAACTCTGGGTATATTATCGACCGGAAGAAGGTGTAAATCGGGAACGGACGATTTTCATACTTTCAGATGACCCAGATGAGCCTGAGGTATTCGTGCAAGCGTCGGGGGAGGTTAAAGGTATTGGTGATATAGATCCTGTGATCCCACTTCACTTCACCCTCGATCCAGCCTATCCCAATCCATTCAATTCAAATACTTCAATCACTTATTCCCTGCCACGAGCATCAACAATTACGCTGAAATTGTACGACTTATCCGGAAGGATGGTTTCAGATATGTTCAACGGCAGGCAGGAAGCGGGACTTCACAGTGCGATTGTAAATGCCGACGCCTGGGCTTCGGGGTTGTATTTTGTGCGGTTGGAGGCTGGTGGGGAAGTGTTCACGCGGAAGGTTATGTTGGTTCGTTGAATCACGATGTTGTGGAGTGCGCAAGCCATGCTTGCGCTACACAAGCATGGCTTGTGCACTCCGGTGATTGAACTTAATAACTTCTACTTATTTCTGTAATCTAATTTTTGAAATCTATAAACCTTATATATGATTTTGAATGTCCTGTCTCGAGCTGTCTTCTTTTCTTACTATCCGACCTTTAGATAATACATGCATACTCGATATAAGAACCTTATCTTGACTAATAATACAGAGAAAGGTTGGGTTTTCTGAAAAACCTGATTTTTCTGTCAGATTTTTAATAGATACCGTATATTACTGTTAGTGATCGATTTCTATAACACCGGAGATTACCCTGAAACGCAGACTAATTGTAATCGCACTTTTAACAATCCTTAATATAGCGTGTCATAACAATCTCTTCGCTGAAATTCTCAACGTTCCTGAGGAATTTGAGACCATTCAGGCTGGTATTGATGCAGCGGAAGTTGAAGATGTGGTTCTGGTTCAGCCGGGGGTTTATCGTGAAAATATAACCACTCGTGATAAGGGAGACCTCACAATAGCAAGTTTGACTTTCCTGGAAGGAGATCCCGGTTTTATTGAAGAAACGATTATATCTGGCGCGGGTGGGGGTACTATTGTAGATCTGCAACGCATGCAAAGAGATGCCGAAATAACTTTGCAGGGGTTCACAATTCGCAATGGTAACGGTAACGTAGGCGGAGTATCGACAAGCGGTAGAAATCGGGTTGAGTTATTAGATCTGGTCGTCACCGAATGTGAAGGCAACATGACAGGTGGAATTGCAGCAATAAACATTAGTGACGTGACTATCCAAAGAGTGATTTGTACCGGAAACAGATCTCACGGTATCCAAATTTCAGCTACTAATGCACTTGTGGAATACTGCGAATTTTCAAACAATACTGGTGGTGGAGGTTTTATTACGGGCCAGGAGATAATTCTTCACAAAATTGCAATAGTTGACAATGAAGATTTTGGTTTGCAACTCTACCCTTCAATGCAAGAACCTATAAGTCTTGATCATCTGACAATTGCAGGTACTTCAATGATTAATGGTGAAGGTGGAATCGGTCTCATCCTGGACGCAGGAAATGAAAATGAAGTCCACGCCGCACTTACTAGCAGCCTAATATATTTGAACGAAGGTCAATCGGTGCATTTAAGTGCGAGGGGTGAGGATGCATCGGCCAGTCTGGAAGTTGCTTTCTGCGATATTGAAGGGGGTGAGGATGCCGTGGCATTGATAGGCGACGGCGATCTGGTGCTTGCATGGGATAATGAGAACATCGAAAGTGATCCACTTTTCGTTGATCCCGAGAATGGAGATTTCCATCTGACAGAGGATTCACCGTGCATAGACGCTGGTAATCCCGGTGGACACGAAGACCCTGATCGCACACGTTGCGACATTGGAGCCTATTATTTCAACCAGGATGATAATCTACGTCAATTTGTTGTACCCGAGGAATTTGAGACCATTCAGGCTGCCATTGATGCTACCGAAAACGGTGACACGGTTCTTGTTCATTCAGGGACTTATGTTGAGAATATCGCATTCGGAAACAAGTCAATTGTGGTTGGAAGCCTGATTCTCACCACAGGTGATCCGACTTACGTTGATTCGACTGTTATTGATGGTGACTCAAATGGAAGAAGCGTTGTTTCTTTCCGGGAAGAAAGGAATCGAGTGATACCAACACCGGTTCTTACTGGTTTCACAATTCGAAATGGGAGTACAGATTATGGAGGTGGGATATACATCAACAATGTCGTTCCCAGCTTATCACATCTTTTAGTTTCGAATAATGAAGCATCTCGAAATGGAGGTGGAATATATATTACCGGACAGGGAAATGAGGAGATGGAAATTTTCTTGACCAGTGTTAAAATCGATAGTAACACTTCAGGAAACAATGGAGGTGGAATCTGTTACTTCGAAACCCGTTCACTTCTAACTATCAATAACTCAATCATATCAAATAATAGAGCCGATAATGGTGGAGGATTTTATTTCACAGGCCTTGAAGCTGTTTTCTCCGGAGTTGAGATTAACCGGAATATTGCTACTTCATTTGGTGGAGGTGGTCACTGTGATCAGATGCAGGAATTAGTTATTGGCAACTCTTCATTCAGTAGAAATCGTGCAGGCCATCGGGGAGGAGGCCTGGCCCTCAATCATGGAGAAGACTACAATATTCATTATACCATATTCAGTGGTAACTATGCGGGTGGTGAAGGTGGAGGAGCATACATCGCAAGTTCAACTGTGGGACTTATTAATCTGACAGTTACAAATAACGAAGCACGAGAATTTTGTGGAGGGATCGTATTTAACGGAGGTGGTATTGCGATTATATCGCAGAGTATTTTCTGGGAAAACGGGGATGTAGAATTTGGTTGCAGGCCAGGTGGAATTGAGAATGAAATTTCAATCGGATACTCTCTGGTTCAATCCGGTGGAGAGGGAGTAGAACTCAATGAGAGTGGTGTACTGGATTGGCAGGAAGGAAATATTGATAGAGATCCGCTGTTTGTAAATCCCGATGAAGAGGACTATCATCTAACTGTGGATTCCCCTTGTATAGACGCTGGTGATCCCGACTCAGAACCCGATCCTGATGGCACTCGCGCCGATATTGGAGTCTTCTGTTTCCATCAGCGGGACATTGAAGTCGAGATTGAAGAACTAATTTTCGACGAAGGTGAGGTCGGAGTTACCGATAGTCTGAGTGTGAGGATTACCAATAAAGGTTTGACCCCATTGACTGTTAGCGAAATTAGCCTTGCCGAAATCGAAAGTCCATTTACCATCCCTGAATACGAGGTGATAGAATTGCAAACCGACGAATCATATGATATCTGGGTATTTCACACCCCCGAAGATTATGACAGTAGCTTCCAATCTATGTTGATTGTTTCAGATGATCCGGATGAGGGAGAGATCGCTATTCCAATCTTTTCCTCAGAGGTAAACTTAGTTGATGATGAGCCAAGTCCGCCACAGCAGTTTAGTATCCTATCCTGCTACCCAAATCCCTTCAATTCCGGTGCAACAGTCAGCTATAATCTACCAAAAGCGACAACTGTGTCGCTTAGGCTTTATGACCTGTCAGGGCAACAAGTACGCACACTAATAGACGGATACAATCAGGCAGGGGCTCATACAGCAAATCTAACCGCTAATAATCTGTCATCGGGATTGTATTTTATAAAATTGGATTTTGACGGACAATCCCAGATCCAAAAAATAATGTTGGTTAAATAGAGGATTTCAGCATGAAAAATTCAGTACGAATAAGTTTTATTAACTTTGTTGTGGCTGCGTTATTTGTACCAGCATGCTTATTGGGAGCGGTGCTCAACGTCCCTGACGATTTTGAAACGATCCAGGCTGCTGTCGTTGCGACCGATCCCGGAGACACTGTCCTTGTTCAGCCTGGGGAGTATGTTGAGAACCTCAACTTTTTAGGCAGAAGGATTACTGTCGGCAGCCTATTCCTTACCACCGGTGACGAAGCTTATATGGATTCGACAGTAATCGATGGGAGCGGTGAAGAAGCGAGTGTTGTGACCTTCACTGAAGTTGGGAGAGATATGCGCTTTACCGGATTCACGATTACCGGAGGAGTACATCGCTTTGGAGGAGGTGTAGGATGCGTTGCTTCAAGTCCGACTCTGTCATATCTGAGAATCAGAGATAATGAAAGCACATGGAGAGGAGGTGGTATATTCTGTCATGATGGCTCTGATGCTGTTATTGATCATGTATATATCACCAATAACTCAGCAGTTTCCGGAGGTGGAATTGGATGTGAAAACTCGTCTCCGACAATATCTTATGCACTAATAGCGAATAATACTGCCGACTCTGAGGGAGGAGGAATTTTTGTGCTCCAGGGAGCCCTGGTTATCTCAAACTCCACAATGACTCGCAACGTATGCGGACGTGCCAGCAATATATACATGCTCGGAGAGAGTCTTCAGGTATCGAACTGTATCATGTGGCGTAATCTAAACGTAGATATTTTCGCTCTTCGCGAAACACAGGTTAATATCGACTATTGTGATATCCAGGACGGAAGAGATGGAATCTCAGCCGAGAATCTGAACTATGGGAATAATAATATCACAGATGATCCTCGGTTCGTCGATATCGAAGCGGAGGACTACCACCTGCGGGAGGAATCCCCTTGTATTGACGCGGGAGATCCCGATTCCGAGCCAGATCCGGATGGTACACGTACTGACATTGGAGCCTATTATTTCAACCAGAATTTGCCGCCTGAGGTTGTTAATCCGATCGATGACATGATTTTCGATGGGGATCCCGGACGTGTAATCATTGCGGATCTCAATGATGTTTTCGAGGACCCGAATGGAGATGAACTCGGCTTTAGTTTCAGAAATGCACCGGAAGAATTGCATATGGGCATTACTGATGCGAGTCGCCTGTTTTTTAATCCGGAAGAAGATTTTGGTTTACGTGGAGCTGAGATCACCATCACCGCAGAAGATCCCTTTGGCGAGACAGCTGAAGAATCGTTTTTACTGACGATACTTTCCGAAAATAATTTTCCCTACCTTTTCCCGGTACTTCCACCGGACAGCTCGCGGGTTTTAGAGAATGTAATTTTCTTCCAATGGATGGATCAACATCCTCTCCCCAGAACCTATTCACTACATCTCCAGTTTCTGTCAGTAATGAATGATACGACAATAATAATAAACAATGGTGCTTCAAGAATATATATGCTTGAAGATGTAGAAGCGACTCTCAGAGATCTGGGGCTCTACTCACAGTGGGATGATGTTGAGATCGGGGAAATCATCTGGTGGGTTGTTGCCCGAGACGATATCAATGAAGAGGTTATGGAGGAAAGGTGGCGTGTGTTTGTGGCTCTTCCGAATGATGTTAGTGAGATTGCAAATAATCTCCCATTTGAATTTAAACTATGTTCTCCCTATCCCAATCCCTTCAACTCAGCAACGACAATTACCTATGGTTTACCAGTATCAACAACGGTTTCACTACAGCTATATGACCTGTCGGGGCGGATGTTGGAGGTTTTAGATGAGGGCAATAAACAGGCTGGTGTTCATAAGGTTATTCTTAATGCAGGTGATCTGTCGTCAGGATTGTATTTTGTGCAGCTTGAAGCATCTGGTCAGATGTTTACTCAGAAGGTTATGTTAATCCGGTAATGGAGAAAATTATGCGATTAATTTTAGCTGTAATAATATTGATGGCGGTTTCAATTCTCAATGCCCAAGAGTTGGGTAACATTCAACCTGTGGGACGTTGTTATCTGAACTGGCACCGGGCTCTGGATATTCAAGTTGAAAACGATTTAGCATACATTGCAACAGGTGGATCAGGATTGCAAATCCTTGATGTATCTGAACGAGACAATATCAGAAAAGTGGGATTTTATGACCGAATCGAATCTGCGAATTCTGTTTGTCTTAGAGATACTATCGCTTATGTTGCATTTGGTGTGGATGGATTGGTTATCCTTGATATCTCGGATCCTGTGAATCCGGTAGAAATTAGTACCGTTGGTACTCCTGATAATGCTCTGTTTGTAAGGCATGATAATAACATTGCTTACGTTGCAGCTTCCGACAGTGGACTCGCGATCATTGATATATCAAACCCGATTGAACCGCAAATGATTGGACGTTTCCCTACCGAGCAGAAAAGCCTGGAATTTTGCATTTCGGAAAACTTTGTGTATCTAATGTTTGCCCATGATAGCATTCTCATTGTAGATGTTTCCGATCCGGAATCACCACAAGCAGTCGCATCATATGGAGATCGGGTTTTCGGTAATGTAGTAAGAGATGGTTTCGCTTTTGTTACCGACAGGCATAGTTTGCAGATATTTGACCTTGCCCAGCCGGATGAGCCTGAATTAATAAGGACAATTGATGGATACAAAGGTAGATACCTGCAGCTACATGCAGACTCCCTCTACATCTCAGGGAGTACGATTGAGGTATTTGACGTCTCAAATCCGGGCAATCCAATACTGATACATGAACGTGTATCAGATCGAAACGGAGCTCCTCTTTCCCGGTTTGTAATATCCGGTAATCATGCATTCTTTGTTGGAGATACTTACAATCCTGGAAGACCACATTGTGTACTAGCCGGTCTCCGGATAGTAAGATTATTTACCCAACACAATTTTTTTGAAAGTGGAAGTTATGAGGGAAACGGATATGCAATAGAGTTAGCACTGTCCGGTAATTATGCATATATTGCGAATTATTTGGATGGGCTGCGAATTATAGATTTCACAAATGTTAGAAATCCGACTGAAATAGCACATGTTGAGATGTATGCGAGAGATGTAAAGGTCGTTGATAACATTGCCTATATTGCTGCAGGCCTGTATGGATTGATCGTAGTTGATGTATCTGAACCTGAGAATCCGCAAATAATTGGCGAGTACGACACTCCTTTTTTTTCATGGAAGGTATCTGTTAGCGAAGACTATGCCTGTCTGATCAGTAATAACAGTGGAGTCTGGTTTCATTTAGTTGATATCTCCAATCCTGCAAATCCTCACCTCCTTAGTCAATACCAGGATGGTCGTAACTATTCAAAATGTATCCGTACCGTTGGCGATTTGATTTTTATAGGGGGTAATCATTTAATAGATGTGATCGATGTTTCCGACCGGGAAAATCCACAATGGATAGCAGAACTTCCAGCTAGAACCCGGAGTGATCTTTTTGTGTTTGAAGAAAATCTGTTTATCGCCAATGGTGATAGGTTTGAAGTTCTGGATATTGCGGACTTAGATAGTGCAAGGATTATTTCAACATCTTATGGAATTGGTCAGGCTGAGGGAATTGCTGTTTCAGGAAATCATGCATTTATCGTTTCAGGCTATCAAGAAAGGTATTGGTTTAATAAGGGTAGATTATTTGCTTTCGATGTAACTGAGCCTGAAAATCCGGTTCGGGTTGGAACGATCAGGACACCTGGGTGGCTAACAGCTGTGTGTGCCAGAGATAACCTGATTTTTGTCACGGACAATACGAATTTTGGCATTTACGATGCATCTGAAGCTCTCAGTAGCTCTATTGAATATGAACCTATGTTAGAAAAATTTAGTCTTTTTGAAGCTTATCCCAATCCGTTCAACTCAACCACCACAATCGCCTACGGTTTGCCAGTAGCGACAACTGTTTCACTACAGCTATATGATCTGTCTGGACGGATGGTAGAGATTATAGATGAAGGCAATAGACATGTCGGTGTTCATCAGGCAATTCTTAATGCAGGCGATCTGTCGTCAGGACTGTACTTCGTGCAGTTGGAAGCTTCGGGTCATGTGTTTACTCAGAAGGTTATGTTAATCAAGTAAATGGAGAAAATTATGCGAAATACAATTTTAATACTCGGAATTATCAGTTTTTTGTTTACCACGAATGCAGATATTTTTGCTCAAGACAATCTTAACATTGAACAGATCGGAACCATCTACAATCGGTTGGACTATGCAGCAGAGGTGGTCGTGGTAGGTGACATAGGTTATGTTGCTGCGGGTCGTTCCGGTTTGCAGATAGTTGACTTATCCGATCCAGAGAATCCCGAAATATTAGGCTACAATAACGCCAACGCGGGATCAGCATCAGGCATCGCAGTTTCCGGTGATTATGTTTACATTGCCGACATTTTTGCAGGTCTACAGATATTTTCAGTTTTAGATCCCGAGCATCCGGAAGAAGTGGGTTCCTGTGATACACCGGATAAGGCCCGGAAGGTCAAAATCTCAGGTGATTATGCTTATGTAGCAGACCTGGAAAGTGGATTGCACATCATTTTTATCGGTGATCCTGAGAATCCGGTAGAGGTAGGACACTATGAAATTGGTCCTATCACCAATGTCGCGGTTTCTGGTGACTATGCTTACACAGCAGGCGAGGGAGTCTGGGAGAGAGGAATGTATGTTGGAAAAGGTCTGCATATCATTTCAGTTGTTGATCCCGAAAATCCGACAGAAATAGGTTACTTCGAAACAACAGGAGCTGCCAATGATGTCGAAGTATCAGGTGATTATGCATATGTGGCAGATGAGGGTTGGATAAGCGGCTTGCGTATAATATCAATTGAAGATCCGGAAAATCCAGTGGAAGTTGGATTCCATGAAATGCGAAACCATACCTATGGTCCATATGGGATAGAACTTTCTGACGACTTTGCTTATGTAACATTGCTTCACGAGGGTTTCAAAGTCATCTCAATTGCCGATCCTGAAAATCCGGAGATTGCCGGATACCACAGAACACCGGGATCGGCTTGGGACGTTACGGTTTCTGGTGACTTCGGTTATGTAGCTGATGGTTATTATGGTTTGCGCATAGTTTCAGTTGCAGATCCTGAAGACATAGTGGAAGTGGGTTATTACGATACAGACGGCTGGGATGAAGGCATAACGGTTTCCGGTGACTATGCTTATGTTGCTGATATGTCTGGTTGTTTATGTGTTCTTTTAATAACAGATCCGGAACGACCAGTGGAAGTTGGCTACTGTGACACACCGGGTAGAGCCCAAGATGTAGAGGTTTCAGACGAGTTTGCTTATGTGGCATGCGGTGATGGTGGATTGAGCATTATTTCAATCGTTGATCCCGAGCATCCGGAGTTGATTGGAAGCATGGACACTGAAGGAAATGCGATTGACATAACGATTTCAGGTGACCATGCTTATATAGCAGATAATACAGGCGGTTTACGGATTATATTAATTTCAGATCCCGTGAATCCAATTGAAGTTGGAGGTATTGATATTGAGGCAAATACTAGAGGTGTAACGGTATCGGATAATTATGCTTATGTTGCCGGTCATGCGCGAGGTTTAGTTATTATCTCGGTTCAAGATCCAGAAAATCCTGTAGAAGTTGGGAACTTTGATACAGAGAAGAACGCCTCTGAGGTTGCCATTTCTGGTGACAATGTTTTTCTATCCTGTTACACTCAGCTGTATGAGGAGGGATGTTTACACATTATTTCGGTTGCAAATCCTGAACAACCGGAGGAAGTGGGGCAATATGTAACTCTGAGTGGTATAAAGGATATTTCCGTTTCGGGTGACTATGCTTATGTCGCAGAGCGGGGAAGATTGACAGCTATTTCTATTGCCGATCTTGAAAATCCCGAAGAAGTGGGATATTACGACACACCTGGACGACCTGAAGGAATAGCCGTTTCGGAAGATGGATTGATCTATCTTGCAGATAGAAGTAATGTAGGCATTTACAGATTCACTAATCCGGAGGGGGTAAATGATCCTGCGATTTTCATCCCGAAAAAGTTCAAACTATTCGAAGCATACCCCAATCCCTTCAACTCCACAACCACAATCACCTACGGATTGCCAAGTAAGACAACGGTTTCACTACAGCTATATGACCTGTCGGGACGAATGGTAGAGGTTTTGGATGGGGGAAATAGACAGGCTGGTATTCATCAGGCAATACTTAATGCAGGTGATCTGTCAACTGGATTGTATTTCTTGCGGTTAGATGCAATGGATCAGATGTTTACTCAGAAGGTTATGTTAATCAGGTAATGGAGATATTATGAATAAAGCATATGTTAAGACCACCTTGATTTGTTTTGTAATAATTGTTAATAGCACACTTCTCGCGCAAGAAGCTGAAAACGTTGAGCTGGTCGGAAGAATCTTCAACCATTGGGACAGTGCAATAGACGTGGAGGTTGTTGAAAATATAGCATATGTAGCAACGGGGAACACCGGCCTTCAGATTCTGGATGTATCTGATATTGAAAATCCTCGAGTTATTGGTTATTGGTTTAATGATACGGGAAATGCAAATGCGGTGGAAATTTCAGGTGAATTTGCTTTCATCACCGAAGGGAGACGATGGAATGGAAATGAGTATCTTGATGGAGGTTTTCGGATTTTATCAATTGCAGATCCCCAACGTCCGGTTGAAGTCGGATTCTTAGACACTCCGGGATATGCACATGATGTGGTGGTATCGGACAATCTTGCGTTCATTGCTGACGGTGAAAGTGGTTTACGCATTTTATCTATAATCGATCCCCAAAATCCTGAGGAGGTTGGGTTCTTAGACACACCTGACAGGGCAGTGGGGGTAGAAGTTTCTGGCGATATAGCCTATGTCTGCGATTATGAGAGTGGCTTGCGAATAATCTCAATTGCCGATCCCGAAAATCCGGAAGAAATCAGTTTTTTTGATACTCTCGCTCATGTGTGTGGTGTTGCAGTATCAGGTGATGTTGCCTACGTGGCTGATGGAGATGGTGGGTTGCGGATTCTGAACATCGCTGATCCAACCAATCCCGATCAAATAGGGCGCATTTTTGGAATCAGAAATGTTGGAAATGTTACAACTTATGGAGATTATGTTCTTTTAACTAATGGATCTCGATTATATGTTATTTCAGTTGAGAATCCGGAACAACCTGAAATTGTCGGAGAGGACAGTTCATGGGATTACGGGGGAATAGCGGTTTCCAATGAATATGCATATTTCGCTGCCAGAGGTGATGGACTGCGAATAGTGGATATAAGTGATCCCGAGAGACCTGATCCTGATGGATCTTATCACACAGAGGGAGAAGTAAAGAATGTAACAGTTGTTGCTGAACTTGCCTATGTCTCTGACTATAAATGCGGTATGCGAATTTTGGATATAAATAATCCCGAAAATCCGGAAGAAATTGGTTCTTTTGACACACAGGGACTCACATTTGATGTTGCAGTTTCAGAGAATTATGCATTTATTGCAGACTCTGATAATGGATTACTTGTTGTGAATATCAGTGATCCGGAAAATCTGGGAGAGGTGGAACATTGTTATTTAGACGGATATATCCGCCGAGTTGTAATATCTGGCAATTATGCTTACGCAGTAGCCTTCAATACATGTATGTATATCCTTGATATCAATGATCCGGAAGATCTGGTTGAAGTTGGTTTTATATGATGATGCAGGAAGATTCCATGATGTTGCGATATTGAATGATATCGCCTATTTAGCGAAGAGTATTAATGGTATGCATATTGTGAATGTTAGTGATCCTGAGAATCCGGAACTCTTGGGGCATTTTGAAACAAGTGGATCTATAAGGGATGTTTCCGTTTCCGGTGATTTTGCCTACCTTGCAGCATATGATGAAGGCTTGCAGGTTGTGGACATAAGTGATCCCGCAAATCCGGTTGAAGTTGGTCATTATCGCACTCCGAGAGCTGTGCGGGGAATCTCTCTTGCTGGTAATTATGCATTTTTAGCTGACTCTGAGAATGGTATACGTGTTGTGAACATTAGCAATCCTGAGAATCCGGAAGAGGTAGGTTTTTACGATACGAGAGGCTATTCATGGAGTGTAACAAGCTCAGAGGATGGTTTCATTTATGTCGCAGATAAATATGAACTTGGCATTTATCGCTACTGGGAGTTGGGATTAGATCCACGACCTGTAATATCTGCTGATACACTTAATTTCGAGCAACTCGAGCCCGGATTAACTGATACTTTGACTCTAACCGTCAGAAATGTCGGTCAAGAAAGATTGATTGTCTTTGATGCCATCGTGGAAGGGGAACAATTCAGCACAGATTTTGCCCATCTTACCCGAATAGAGTACGACTCCACGTTTGACATATCAGTAATTTTCACTCCTGAGGCTCCTGGCGATTTTGAGGGAACATTGACTTTAGTAACTAACGATATAATCAATGATTTTCCTGTCGTAACACTTTTAGGATCATGCCAGAACTGTGTCAACGAAAATCAAAGTACAATTCTGAAAGAATTCAATCTTGAATCAGCCTACCCCAATCCCTTCAATTCAACCATCACAGTCACGTATTCGCTGCCGGAGACTTCAACAGCTACCCTGAAGGTGTATGACTTATCAGGCAGGTTAAAATCGGGTGTGTTCGATGGCATGCAGCAAGCTGGAGTTCAAACTGTGACGGTAAATGCAGATGCCTGGGCTTCGGGGTTGTATTTTGTCAGGCTGGATACTGGAGGGCGGGTGTTTACACAGAAGATAATGCTAATTCGGTAGATTACAATTCGATGTTTGAAAAGGGGCATGCAGCTGTTTGCCCCTTTTCAATTTTTCAGGATAAAAGTCGGTTTTAGAAAGTCAGTTACTCGGATAAATCACGTTATGTCATTCAATTGAATACAAAAATCCAAAATCGAAATCCATATTCCGAATTAGCTTCTACATTTCAAAAATGGAGCCTTCGATGTCCTCAGGATCAGGAATGGGAATTCCTCTGCGTTTGTCAGCTTCCCAGATTGCTGCTTTTATCTCCGGCATGACTTCATTGTCAATTCGCTCATAAAGGAAATACTTGCTTCCCCAATATGCGACTTTGCGATGTGCGGTCAACGCCCAGATAACATCCTTTTCTGATGGAAGTCTGCGGCTGACTCGTCCGATAACTGCTATCATCTGAGCGAACTCATTTCGCCTGATTATATATTCAGCTCCGCCCAATGTAACATAATCGTTGGGGCGGATGAATATCGGTTTGGGTAGGTTCTTAGGTATTGCCAATTTTCTCTCCTAATTCAAAAAACCATTGTTACCAGTAGTATTCATCCCACTTGAACTTTAGTCCACTACCGGTTTCTCTTAGAAGCAACTTCACATGGTCGACGTTGGTGGTACCCAGGTGAATTTCATACTTCTTATTCAGGAAATACCACGAATACTCAATGCCATGCTGCTCAAAAAGATCGACCCCTTTTTTGAGTTCTTTCATGCTCTCGAAAACCAATTTCTTCATCGTAGTTTCTCCGGTTTAATAAGGTTCACTTTTCAGACCTAATTGTTTCAGTCTCTTTCTTTTTTGTTTTTGCAGTTTTGTCAACAGTAGCCGGACTCTTCTTTTCCTCTGACGGGGATTCCTTTTTAGTCACATGTCTGCCATTGCCGTTATTCCTTCCAGTTCCAGAATCGCGTCGTTTATAATCTGTTTCGTAAAATCCGCTACCTTTGAAAATTAGTCCGGCACCTTTTGTTACCATGCGGTTTAATTTCCCCTGGCATCGAGGACAAACAGTTTTTGCTGGTTCTTTCATGGATTGAAAATAATCGACTTGATACCTGCAAACTTCGCATTGGTATTCATAAGTCGGCATGAATTTTCTCCATTTATTTCAGTCTTTCTTTTCGCGTTATGTGCTGGCAGATGTCCCCATCTGCCAGATAATTCGTTGTTTTTTACTGTCACGCGAGGGCGTGTGACAGCACTTCACTTAAGAATCCTGCTTTTCCAGGATCGTCGAACAGGAATGTTCAACTTACTGATCACTGTCAGGTGTGGACGAGACCTTTGAATTATTCACGATGTTCTTCTTTACCTGTGATTTCCAGGCAAGACGAGTCGTCTAAGTAATTGTGTATTCTGGATTCCCGCCTTCGCGGGAACGACGTGCTTTCTTAAGACCTGAATATTTCAAAAGTCTCGATGACACCTGACAACACTCGTTCAACTTATTGCGCTTGAATCGCAGTAATTGCGATTGTGTAAACGATATCTTCAACAAGGCAGCCTCGAGAAAGATCGTTTACAGGTTTATTTAATCCTTGCAGAACAGGCCCGACGGCAATCGCGTGTGCCGATCGTTGCACTGCTTTATATGCTGTGTTTCCGGAATTCAAATCCGGGAAAATGAAAATATTTGCTTTTCCGGCAACGAGGCTGTCCGGAAGTTTTGTACGTGCCGTACCCGGGTCCATTGCAGCATCGTATTGAATAGGCCCCTCAACCTTTAAATCCGGCATTTTTTCCTTCACAAACCGGGTTGCCTCTTTAATGTGTTCAACCTCCGGACCAACACCTGATGCGCCGGTTGAATATGATAGCATGGCGATCATTGGGTCAAAACCAAATGACTCTGCCGTTGTCGCCGAGGATATTGCTATTTCGGCGAGTTGGTCGGCTGTTGGGTTCGGATTAACCGCACAATCACCATATACTAAAACTTTATCTTCCAGACACATAAAAAATACGCTCGATACAAGCGATATTTCGGGAGCAGTTTTAATAATTTGAAAAGCGGGGCTGATTGTATGTCTTGTTGTGTGTTCAGCACCGGAAACAAGACCATCCGCATCACCGAGATGAACCATCATCGTTCCGTAGAAAATGGGATCAGACATGGTGTCCCGTGCCTGTGATTCAATCGTTCCCTTGTGCTTTCGAAGTTCGTAATACTCCCTGCCATATCGTTCGAGATCGGCACTTTCGACAGGATTAATTATCGTCGCATCATCTATCTTTGCATCTGATCTGTTAGCTGCCTCGATTATTGCAGCTTCATCACCCAGCAAAATAATATCGGCTATTCCCTGTGACAGCACTCTTGATGCAGCTTTCAATGTTCGCTCTTCACTGCCTTCAGGAAGGACAATTTTCTTTCGATTTGAACTGGCTCTCTCGAGCAGGTTATTCAGGAATACAATCGGTGTTGTCTTCGGTGTACGTTTCAGGTCGAGTAGTCTATAGACCTCATCGCGTTGCATGTAAGTTTGAATATCTCTTTGCAAAGATTTGATCTTTTCCGTATCACCGGCGTATAGAGAGATCGGCATCTCTTTAACGAGCATTACGGTTTCAATTGTATCTGTTGGCATTTGAATAATTGGGATGTTAAATCCACTGAGTCCGCCAATAAGCCTCTTTATAGCGGTTGTTGGTTCAAAACCACCGCACAGTACAATCCCGCTGATATTTGGATAGGTCGTCGCAACACGTGACACCATTGCAGCAAGTAACATGTCTTCACGGTCACCCGGAGTGATTAGTAATGTTCCATCACTGAATCTCTCAATGGCATTCCCAATCATCATTGCAGCAACTCGAGGTTCTGCTGCCAGGTTGTTGAGGTATTCTCTACCATACATAATCTTTGCATTCAGCTTTCGAGCAATTTCTCCCATCCGGGGTCTGGCTAATAGTTCGTTTCTCGGAATTGCACCGAGTAACTCGATATTGTGGTGAGCTAATTTATCTCTCAGTTTTTCCGTTGTTTCATGGATATCAGATCGATTCAGTTTGGTGACTACGACACCAATCAGGTCACATCCCTTTTCATCGAATGACTCTTTTGCAGCGGTAATCTGATCAATTATTTCAGCAGTTCTTCTGCCTTCTCCACTTGCGACCATGAGGACAGGTGCATCAAGCGTGTTTGATATGTCGGCATTAATATCAAGTTCAAGAGCAGTTAAGGTTCCTGTATAATCAGTACCTTCAATAACAACAACATCAGAATTAGCAGCAATCTTATTGAAGGATCTCAGGACTCGAGTCAGGAGGTCATCTTCGGCTCCCGATGCCAGAAGTCTACCGGCATCATTCATACGAAGCGGATTCATATTTTCAAGTTTGGAGTCCAGGCTGAATAACTTCCTCACCATGGTGACGTCATCGTCAATTTGTTCTGCAGGTGCATTGCTGATTGGTTTGTAATATCTAACACGATCAGCGCGACGATTCAGCAGGTTCATTAATCCAAGAGCGATTGTACTTTTCCCGCTTCGAGGCTCAGTTGCTGATATGTAAATGCTCTTCATCTTTTAATGTGGTTCAAACAAAACCACTATTGTCCTTCGGTTTCTGTTAATTGCTTGTTTTTTTCCTGAAGTCTACTGGCTACACCTGGAGTAACAAAACAGCTTACATCTCCGCCATGCCGGGCGATTTCCCGGACAATGCTTGAGCTGAGATAGGTGTATTTATCGTCGGGCATAAGAAAAACAGTGTCGATGCCATGCCATAGCTTCCGGTTCATCAGGGCTATCTGAAACTCATATTCAAAGTCGCTGATTGCTCGCAAACCGCGGATAATTGCCTTTGCTCCGATTTCCTGAGCGAAATTGACTAACAGTCCATCAAAATGGGTAACTTCGACGCCTTCGATTCCCTGAACTGAGTCACGGATCATTTGGAGGCGCTCATCGGTCGAGAAGAGCGGACTTTTATCGCTGTTAAGAGCCAATGTCACAAACACCTTGTCAAATAAGGGTGTCGCCCTCTGAATAATGTCCAGGTGTCCATGTGTAATTGGATCAAACGTCCCGGGATATATTGCAAATCTCTGTTCGTCAGGCATTAGAAATCCTTCCTAAGCTCAGAATTTTCTTAAATAGCAAACATACAATTTACGAATAAAAACGGATCAAAAGCAAGTTTTTGCATCTGCCTTGAACTAAAGCGGGAAATAGAGGTTTTTTTTTCTAAGGCTAATTTTCTGTGATATAGCTCTATTTTATTATTTCATTTTCGTAATATATTTAGAAATAGACTTTAAAACTTAGTTTAAGGAAAATACACCAATGATTACAATTACAGACAGCGCTGCAGAGCAGGTTCGAAACATTATCGCTTCTGAAGACAAGCAGGGACATCACCTGCGAATGGGTATTGCAGGTGGGGGATGTTCCGGTTTTCAGTACTTCCTCGGACTTGACCTTGAGATAAACGAAACTGACGAAGCCATGGATTATGAAGGATTCAAACTCCTGATCAGCAAGAAGGACGCTCCGTTCTTAAACGGCTCTACTCTGGATTATTCATCGGATCCCGCTAACACAGGTTTCGTTTTCAATAATCCCAATGCACCAAAGCCTCCCGAATGCGGCGGTTCATGTCATTGCTAAGCCGGCTATTATAATTACCAGATTTTGGTTATTGAAAAACGCTGAGGGACGTAATCGTCCTTCGGCGTTTTTATTTTTTTGTCGTTTAAAACGTAATTCAGTAGGTCGAACATCCTGTTCGACTATCCGTCAGCAGACGGATTCATACCAATTCATTTTCCGATTAGAAACAATACTTCAGGTACGGTTGCTTCTCTGGACTCCGGTGCGGGGGCCGGAGTGACGGTGGGATTTCGTAGGTCGGGAACTTTTCCCGACAAAATTGGGATATCGCGAATGTTCGGCGGTATAAGATACCGCCCTACGAAACTCCGAAACCTTCAACTGAAACCACAGTGTCTCCCGCCATGGAGGCATTTTCGAGAGTTGAAAACGCAGCATCATAAACCGTCCGTCCTCGTTCTTTATCAGACATACATAATAATTATACTCAACAATATCTGTAATATCTGAGCTCAATATGTTGACAATACACAACAATCTTATGAAAAAATCAAGCTTCAGCGCAGAGCACAAGAGAAAAGGGGATAGCAAGAAATATCGTCACATCGTCACACTTTTGGCGGAAAGTGGTTGTGGGTTGGGGATTGAGGGTGTGACGGAAATGTGACGGAAATGACGGAAATAAGTGATCAAGGGAGAAAGTAATCAAGGGATCAAGTTTTTTGTGGTGCAGGCTGATATTCACAGCAGATGAAGCGGATGAAGCAGATGGGGACGTAAAAAGTTCAGAGTACAGGCTTTAGCCTGCAAGATTATACCAGGAATACACAGTAAGTAGAAAATTCACAACGGATTTGACTTCGTCGAGCTACACTTCGTTCCGGTTAACGGATTGCCTCTCCCGAAGTGTCAGGATCGCAAAGAAAGTACATTCAAGAAATGCTTTAAAACGCGTTCTCAGTAGGTCGAACATCCTGTTCGACTATCCGTCGGAAGACGGATTCATACCAATTCATTTCCCGGTAAGAAACAATACTTCATCCACGGTTGCTTCTCTGGACTCCGGCGCAAGGCCGGAGTGACGGTGGAGTCTCGTAGGGCGGAATCTTATTCCGCCAAACATGGCTTAAATCCGCGATAATGCAATACTAACTATTAAAACCATCCCATATTCCCTGAGACTTCTTGATAATATCCAACAGTTTTCCAACAACTACATTTTTAGGCAGCCATTTTCCAAATCCCCTTAAACCTGACCTTACGGTATCTCTATCTTCGGATAGTTGAATCAAATAGATTATTTCACTTCTCCGTTCCCCGGGGATATTCTCAAGGAAAACTCGAATCCCTTTTTCATCGAGATTTGAAATATCTCCGAAAAATGCAACGAGTTGTTCAAATTCCAAATCCGGTGAATCATATAACCCAAGTAAATCCTGAACTTTATACTTTCTGTCTGAACCTTCAGGGATGAATTCTTCAATTCCCTGATTCTCCCGGTTCCAGAGGTTCTTCAAACTTACAGCAATATGATGTTCTTCCGGAAGGCAGACTTTCTCAACCGGGTTGATCTTCTGGTATGTCCGATGGATACCTCAGAATACTGAAAGCAAATATGCTATGTACTGCTTTTTATTGTGACCAATCAGGTCGATGGAGATAAATCTTTCAACTTTGTCCGCAATTAATAAAGCTTTTGTTTTATATTCATCGTTATAGAGAATCGCTCCTTCAAGCCACCAAGAACTGAGATTTAGTGATGTCAGCCCCTTAAGATCGTGAAAAAATCGTAATCTAAGATATTTTTTTGTCCGTGAAGTTCAAGCGATTTAAGTCCTTTTATTTCAGATAATAACGAAAAATCAGTGTGTTTGTTATCTGTAAAAAAAAGTTCTTTCAGTTTTGGCGGTTGGATTAGAAATTCGAGACTTTCGAATTTGTTGTGTCTGAGGATTAACGTTTCAAGGTGTTCTAAACGTGATATAAGCTCACCATCAGAGAAGCCCATGCTGTAGATGTAGAGACCGGTGACGTTGTCGTTTTCGTCGGTGCAGTAGGTGCGGAGATGTCTCCAGGTGTCTTTTGTCAGCTCCTGGCGCGTCATTTTTCTTAGCGGGACTTTTATCTGGTCTTCTATTTGACGGATTATGTCGAGATCGGACATTTTTTGTTGCCTTTGGTATTTTTGTTATTTGCTCTTTATTTCGTCAGGTGGGGGCACCTGACGGCACTCGAAATTTTAGTTCCTCCCCGGGATGCGAGATCCCGGGCTACATTAGTTGATATTTGCTGTTTATTTCGTCAGGTGAGGGCGAGACCTTTGAAATATTCGGCTCTTGAGAAAGCATGTCGTTCCCGCGAGGCGGGAATCCAGAATTCACAAGCTCTTAGGGAATCTCAATTTTCCGTGAAACATAGGAATTGGGAAAAAAAACGAATATTTCAAAAGTCTCGAGTGCACCTGACACCACACTGAATGCTCTTAGGGGAGAAAGTTTTGAGTACTCGCTTTGGTGTGGGTCTTCAGCCTGAAGGCTGTACTCTGAACTTTTGGTGTGACTGTAATTGGGAGAGGGGCACGTGGCGACGTGCCCGTACGCAAAAACGCAACATCCCGCCCCCGCGGGATGTTGCGTTTTCATTTTCAAATATATTGTCAGGTGAGGGCACCTGACAACACTCCTATGTGTCAGATGAGGGCACCTGACAACACTCCTATGTGTCAGATGAGGACGAGTTCTTTGAAATATTAGCATTTTTATGTTGTGTTTGCTTGATTTAG
>CAYLYZ010000052.1:0-39028 GCA_964387885.1 uncultured bacterium
CTCAAAATCATGGCCATTCACGAAGCTAAGTACGCGTTAGTCGGATGAACCAAAATTCTATTCGTTGAAGATTTCGAAGAGGATATCAGAACCTTTGAAGATACAATTAAGAGGTTCAATTCTGAAAGTAAGAGGACAATTAAATATGTAAAATGCAATTCATTTGAAGAAGTAGAGCGTTCAATTGACCATAGCTTCGATGGGGCAATCATTGATATTAAGCTGGAGGATGGAGATTTAACGGGCAATGATGTAGTTCGAAAAATTCACAGCAGCTTTTTCATACCAATTGCAGTGATGACTGGAACACCATCAAATGTAGACGATTCTACCGGATTAGTTAATAAATTTGTGAAAGGTCAAGATGGTTACGAAGACATAGTAAAACATTTGATGTCTATTTTTGATACAGGATTAACGAGGATTTTTGGTGGAAGAGGAAAAATTGAAGAATTTTTGAGCAGTGTTTTTTGGGAGAATATTCTACCTAACTTATCTGAATGGGAAGGGCATGCAAAAAAAGGGATATATACCGAAGAAGCCTTACTCCGATTTACAATAAATCACCTTTTTGAACATCTTACCAATAATGATGAAAAGCACTTCATCCAGGAAATGTATATATCCCCTCCAATTTCTAAAGATTATAAAACTGGTAGTATTATTCAACATAAAGAAACAGAACAGAATTATGTGATTTTAACTCCTGCCTGTGATTTGGTAATTCGAAAAAATGGTAACATCAAAACTGACAGGATATTGATATGTGAAATAGAGGATTTTGTAAGTGTTTTTACAGATTTTACATCAGAGGAAAACAGCAAAAACACAAAGAAGATAAAAGACAATCTCCTTGGCAACAACTTCTCTGATTATTATCATTGGTTACCACCAACTTCCTCCTTTGAAGGTGGATTAATAAACTTCAGATGGATTTATTCCGTTTTCAAAACAGAATTTGAAGAGGAATTTCACCCACCTAAGCAGCAGATATCCCCTCATTTCATAAAGGATATTGTCTCACGGTTCTCAAGTTATTACGCTCGTCAAGGTCAACCCGATTTCGATATTAAAGCCTTGTCAAAACACTTATATTCAACGAAGTAGACTATGGACGTTCATTCCCCCGAACAACGCAGTTACAACATGTCCCGAATTAAAGGTAAAAATACAAAACCTGAATCAATTGTGCGAAAATGGTTGTGGCATTATGGTTACAGGTACCGATTGCACAGAAAAGACTTACCAGGTAAACCGGATATTGTATTTCCCGGAAAAAAGAAAGCAATTTTCATTCATGGATGCTTCTGGCACAGACATAATTGCAGATATTTTAAATGGCCTTTGACAAACGCTGAATTCTGGAAAGAAAAAATTGAAGGTAATGTAGATAGAGACGGAAGGAATTATCGAGAACTTATGGATAAAGGTTGGAGCTTCATTATCATATGGGAATGTGAGACGAAAAATAATAACCTGGAATCTCTATGGAAACGAATTGAAGATTTCCTGAAAACTGATCACATTCAGAACATGTAAATCGTGAAAGAATCTCTGTGTCTTAGCGCAGGAACGACTGCATTCTGGTTTTCTACTCTCCCTTGGGATAGGATCACTCCCGAGCTACTCGCTGCTTGAATTATAATACTATTAAAGTTCGTTGGAATAGGGTTGAAGATGTTCAACCCCTACGGTCTGACCTCCACGGGGGCATGCGATGCAAACGAAACATTGCAAGCAGGGGATCGCGACTAAATACATAACCAGACTTTGTCCGGTTACCCCCTTTGGGTTCCCCCCTGCAAATAGCAGGGGGGAGATTGACGTAACCAGGATTCTTGCGACCTGGTGTACATAACCGGCTGGAGTCATGGGGTGATTCGTGAATCACCCGGACGATTTCTTAAATGATGGGAAAACCTCGCATTATTCGCAGGATATGTTCATTATTTTAAAAAAATACTTTGCTTTAGATTTCACCTTTACTACGTTATAATAGTGTTTATTCTGTTGTGGATCGTCATTTTACTGCGACATTATAAACACTTGTTTTTTCTTAAATTCATTACGAAGATAAAAATGCTCTTTTAGGAGTAACAATGGTTACAAAAGAAGAGGCACTTAAGTACCATTCTCGGCCGCGTGTAGGGAAGATCGAGGTGATTTCAACAAAACCCTGTGCATCCCAGCGTGACTTATCCTTAGCATACACCCCGGGTGTTGCCGAGCCGTGCCTTGAAATTCATAAGAATCCGGATGACGTGTATAAGTACACAGCAAAAGGTAATTTAGTTGCGGTTGTCAGTAATGGCACTGCAGTACTTGGACTTGGCAATATCGGTCCGATGGCAAGCAAACCCGTTATGGAAGGGAAAGGAATTCTTTTCAAAAGGTTTGCGGATATTGATGTTTTTGATATCGAACTGAATGCAAAAAGCGCAGATGACATAATCCACGCCTGCAAAATGCTTGAACCGACGTTCGGTGGAATCAATCTCGAAGACATCGGTGCGCCGGACTGTTTTTATATTGAAGAGACTCTAAGGGAAGCGCTGGATATTCCCGTTTTCCATGATGACCAGCATGGTACTGCGATAATCTCCGGTGCATGTCTGATAAATGCCTGCGATTATGTTGGTAAAAAAATTGATGAACTGAAGATTGTGTTCAACGGAGCCGGAGCTGCCGGGATTGCATGCGCTAATTTCTACATCTCCCTTGGAGCAAAGCTTGAAAATCTGGTAATGTGCGACAGCAAGGGTGTGATTTACGAAGGACGCGAAGACACCAATCCTGATCACCCCCGATACAACAAATATAAAGCAAAATTTGCAGTAAAAACCGATAAGCGCACACTCGGTGAGGCAATGGTTGGTGCTGATTCCTTCTGCGGTGTTTCAATTGCGGATACGGTTACAAAAGATATGGTAAGATCGATGGCAGATACACCTATCGTCCTTGCTATGGCAAATCCGGATCCAGAAATAACCTACCCTGATGCTATTGCTGCTCGTGATGATGTGATCATGGCGACCGGCAGGAGCGATTACCCCAATCAGGTAAATAACGTCCTTGGTTTCCCGTTCATTTTCCGTGGCGCACTTGATGTTTTCGCGAAAGAAATCAACGAAGAAATGAAGGTTGCTGCCGCAAAGGCTTTAGCAGATCTGGCACGTGAAGAAGTACCTGAAGTTGTCTGCAATGCATACGGAGTTGACAGGATTGAATATGGTCCTGAGTATCTCATTCCCAAGCCATTCGATCCTCGTGTGTTATTATGGGAAACTACGGCTGTTGCACGTGCTGCGTGCGAGACCGGAGTTGCGCGAAAACCGATCAAGGATTTCGATCAATACTGGGAAGAGCTTGAATCGCGCCTCGGCAGGCTGAAACAGGTCGTGCGTCAGGTTATCAACAAAGCCAAACGAATTGACAACAACGGCAGAAAAGTTCGCATTGCATTCCCTGAAGGATCCAACGAACGGATAATAAGGGCATCTCGTCGAATATACGAAGAAGGCATTGGGACTCCCGTTTTAATGGGTGTCGAAGATGAAATTCATGATATTGCCAAACGTTTATCTGTAAACCTCGACGGTATTGAACTGCTCAATCCCGCTAACCACAAATCACAAAATGAAATGGTCAAGCAGTTCTTCGATCTGAGAAGTCGTAAGGGGATCAATCTCGAAGAAGCAAAACGGTTAATGCATAGACGTCATTTTTACGGACCGATGCTGCTACTTAATGATGAAGTGGATGTCGTCGTCTGCGGACAAACCCGTTACTATCCGGATTCCATTCGACCTGCTCTGCAGGTTATACCTATGGAGGAAGGAATCAACCGCGTTTCCGGTTTGTATATGCTGATGTTTAAAGACAGAGTTATCTTTTTAGCTGACACTACCGTTAACATCCGGCCGGATGCGGAAACTCTGGCTGAAATTACTCTTTCAGCAATGGACACCGTTAAGAGATTTGATATAGAACCGAAAGCGGCTTTGTTGTCCTTCTCAAATTTTGGTTCAGTCGATCATAAGCTGGCAAAAACTGTTCGCGAAGCTGCAAGGATTGTTCGAGACAGAAGACAGGATGCGATATTTGACGGTGAGATGCAGGCGAATACTGCAATTAACCAGAAGATACTCAACAGGGATTTCCCGTTCAGCAAACTGCAGGAATCAGCGAACCTGTTGATTTTCCCTGATGTTACTTCCGGTAACATTGCATACAAACTGCTGATGGAACTCGGTGGTGCCGAGGCAATTGGACCAATTTTAACCGGTTTCTCCAAACCGTATCATGTTTTGCAGCGTGGTTCTTCTATCGAAGCAATAGTTGATGTTGCGGCGATTGGTGCAGTCGAAGCACTGGAAAAACGAAAAGCCTAAATTGGTATGTACAGCCTATCGTTCGTGGATTGGTGAGAATTCCACTTGATTGAAAAACGACAAAAAAACCAGCTCAGATGAGCTGGTTTTTTATTCTGTAGTGGGAAAGGATTTGACTCTATTTTTTCGGAATATGATAATTCCGAGCAATCACATTTTGCCTGGATTACCGAATATAACGTTGTACAAAAAGTATTTTCGTATAATTCCATTAGACGTTTCTGGCTGTTTTCAAATGAACGAAGTGAATGTAAACTGCCAGATTACGCTTCGCTTGAAATCAGGCAGTAACTACTCTTAATTATCATTCGAAAACTCTCTAAAGGCTCTGCAAAGACCTTTCAAACAATCAAATTTCCCGGGGTATCAACCAAAAGACAATGTATCACTTTATATGCACAATCTTTGCCTTTCCTGAATAGTCTGAGGTTTTCATTTCCATAATATATAAACCGGCAGCTAACTCTCTTCCTTCAAATACTATCTTATGAAATCCCGGATTTAATTTGCCGTGAACAATCTCTTTTACTCTTCTTCCGGATATGTCGTAAATTGCTATTTCAACAAAATTTCTTTCAGGTATTGAAAATTCCACCTGTGATTTTGAATTGAAAGGATTCGGATAGACCTCACATAAATTGAATTCTCGCGGAATTGAAATCGAACCGGATATTTCAATAATGGATAAGCCATCAGGTTTAAAAACCAACTCCGATACTTCCAATCCATTAATATACTTAACCTTTTCAATCTCCTGAGAATTGGAATTCCAGGTTCTTAAAGTAAACTTCTCATGGTCGCGTAATCCGTCGACAACAACTGTTGTTGGATCATCACCCCAAACGGCAAGACCACAACGTCCATCAGCCTGAATAACAGAAGCCCCAACAATGGTACCGTCACTTGAAAAAGCAGCCATTTCCCCGGGATGTGAATCTTGAGAAATGATTAACAGGCTCATACTGGTTGAGGTTTCATGAAGTTGGGGAAAGTATGATGGCTCATCATTCGCATGATTTACCTGGTCTAATCGTGCGGGATTGTTCCAGATAAGATCAGCTGCTTCCTGTACATTAACCTGGTAACCCTGACCTCTCCTAAGTGGTTCCATATTACAGAAATCCTGAGCAGGAAGATAAAAACGGCCAGACTGATCCTTGGCTAAAATGAGATTGTTACCCAGATTTGATAAGGATTCTGGTGCTCCTATATCTTCTTCCGGAAAAAAAGCTACCAGAGACCATCCTTCACCCACGGGGATCGGTGTGTCGACCTGCACCGGATTGTATAAGAAGGAAATCTCCTCTGCTTCGGTAACTTTCACCTGATACCCATATCTTACATCCCATACGAGGATGTTGTTGAATTGAAATCTCGGAGAATAGAAGTTCCCATCCTGATCCTTAACCAAATCTAAGATACCGCGCTCCACAAATTCAGCCCAGATATCCACAAACTCACCTTCTGGTGGGAATACAGGAGAAGAGACCATATTCCAACCCCGCTCAAAGGAAATTATAAATTCCTCCTCAGAATATCTATTTACATCAGACAATCTAACCTCGTCGATAATGCCTGTAAATACTGCATTGACATCTATTAAGGTAGCTCCAATGATGAGAGGTTCCTCAGAGTATATTACCGGTTCATCAATCCGCATCTCACCAACCAGTTCACCATCATAGAACATTTTCATAGATCTTGCCCAACGGTTATACGACCCGGCAATATGGTGCCACACACCATTATCCGGATCTGTTTCAAACGTAATTGTGTATTGCTGATTATCGGTGAGAATTGAGAATCCAACTTCTGAATCTACACTGTTTGCGAATAGCTGATAACTGTCGAACTCATCGTTGAAATTCTTTCCGACAAGTACACCTTGTTCTATTTCATCACCCACCATACTGAAATGGCACTCAACAGTAAACACTTGTCGACATAGTTTTTCATGGTTACGAACGAGAATTGAATTTTCCTCATTTTCCATGACTAATCCTTGTCCGAACATTCCTTCCTCGGATTGATGATCTTCAGAATATGTACCATTCAAATGATTATCGGAATAATCTGATGTAATTGGAATATCTGGTTCGGTTTTTACTACAACAACGTCAGTCCAGTTGTGGAGGTGATCGTAACCGTACATTAAATAACTCATGTCATCTAATTGTACGATCTGTTTACTTCTGGTGTCCTCAATAAGTTGAAGTGACATTTCGGGCAGGCCAAATTGGGTATATTTGGTTAGCGTAAAATGATCACCGCAGGTGGTAATACGATCATCCCAACATCTTATATGGTCGAAAGCGAAGGCATTCTCATTTTCTGTAGACCATATAACATCCCCATCGGAATCAAGAAGGAAAAGGCAGAGCCTGCGTGGCTGACCAACTACGTAATTGAGATTGCCTGAAAAGAGAAATCCGTCCTGATAGGCTGTAATATCTGCGCATGTTGATCTCAAACCAAATTCTCCAAAATTTCTCTCCCATAATATCTCACCAGCCGGATCAATTCTCGCAATATATGCAGAGCGCTCCGGATCGTTTAGTCTGAAACCTTCACCACCGATTACACACCCATTATCTAATGTTCCCACAAGCGAATATCCACAATGTCCGTTGGTTTCAACCGACCACATCACACCAAGTTCATCTCGATCTATTTTAACAACACTCAATGCTCTCGACCATGGTTCTGTACTCTCACACGCAATAATATAATTGCCTGCGTTGTCTATTATTATTTCAACAAAATTGGTTGCGTGAATTTCCCTCTCGATCCAGCCCCGGGAATTATATCCTTGCCATTCCAAAAATTCACCTTCAGGATTGAAAAAGGCGACGCAACCCAACCGGATTCTTCCGGGTCGTATCTGTCCGGCTATAACAATTTCACCCTCGTTATTCTCAACCATATCCCAAGGTAAAAACAACGCATTATTCAGGTTTCGATATGAACGTGTCCAATTAATTTCACCATCAATTCCTACTTCCATCAGGAATAGATGTCTATCATTACCATTCTGTGAAGTACCGGATATTATAATTGATCCATCCTGGCGATATATCAGTCTTGAAGCGCTCTGGGTAGCTTCCTGATCCCATTCCATGGTCCAATCTTCGACAGGTTCGTTAGAATCAAGATGCCAGAGACCCATTGTGGATTGGTCAGTAATAAAAGGTTGGTTTGGTTGAGCGATTGCAACCCCGGGTACCAGAAAGACGGCAGTGATGAGCCATGATAAAACATGATGAAGTGACATTTGATATACCTCCGGTTGAATGCTTATCCTAACAGATGTTAGTTGACTGAAGAGAGTTTAACTCTCACGGCAAAAGTTACCAATTTGCGGTGGTTGGATTCTCTTGCGAGGTTGTTTTTCCCAGATTTTTATTGCTGAGAATTAATTTTTTAGAAATATACCAGTACTCAAATTGAACTTGCTACGATTGTTCAATATTGAGTTCTTACATTCAAATGTAAATGACTACTTAAAAATTATAATGTGATTTCATCATAATCTTATCCAACGTACATTTTAGTTATCTGTAATAATAGAATGGTATTCGAATAAATGCAAGTTTTCACGAACTAAAATAAAAAAACCACAGTTTGCAGTTTTTTCCGGATCGGAATCTGATGTAATATTCACCTAAACTAAAGGTTATCTTAAGCAAACGCAATAATTCAATTATGAGCATAGTATTATTGCTATTTATCAATTCCTGTATTTCACTCACACATTGTACCTTCCTGCGTTGGTTCTCTTCGTGATTATGTAAATACAGGTGATTTCTATTTATTAACTAACATTATTCCTGGTTAAATCCCCTTACAAAAATTACAACTTAAAGAAAAATTTCACACTTACATGTGGCGGACATCAATAGTACTGAGTATATTTGGTGAACAGGTGAATTTTGCCGGGTAAAAGATTCCTGAGTATCCGGATATCACCTACCCGATTGAAGTACTTGAAGGATATTTTGAGAGAAACAGACCTTTATCCACCTATCAAACAATTCCTTGAATCTCAAGGATTTGAGGTTAAAGGTGAGATAAATAACTGCGATGTGGTTGCCCTGAGAGGGGAGGAGGAACCCATAATTATTGAGCTCAAACTGAGTCTCAATCTGAATGTTATTCTCCAGGTAGTTGACCGATTGAAAATCAGCAGTAAGGTCTATGTCGGGGTGCCGCGTAACTGTTCCGTGCTCAAAAAGAACCGGAGACGAACCCTTAAGCTATTCAAGATGCTGGGATTTGGTTTGCTTACAGTTGATTTATCCAGGAAGCGGAATAGTGTAGAGGTTCTGACAGATCCTGTTGAGTACAAACCGCGCAAATTGAAGAAGCACCTTGGACGGTTGTTAGGTGAATTTGAAACTCGAGTAGGGGATCCAAACCGGGGAGGCGCAGACCATCGAAAGGGAATCTTAACTGCCTATCGACAGCGAGCGCTCAGGATAGCCTTTTATTTGAAGGATAAGGGTTCTACAAAAGCTGCAATCATAAAGCATAAACTTGACGAACCCAGGGCAAGAGATATTCTGTACCGAAATGTTTATGGATGGTTTGATCGATTAGAGCGCGGTGTTTATTCCCTGTCTCCAAGAGGTGAACGGGAAATTCAGGATTGGTAATAATGGCTGGAATCTGCTTTTGATAAATGAAGATTTGCACCGCTTAAAAAAATGTTCAGCAGATATCTCCAGTAGTTATTCCCAACAACCAATGGACAGGTTGAAAACTTATTTGACCTTGAAAAGACCAATAATCTCATTGCAGTATTCCAATAAACTGAAATACTGCTAATAAAAATACACTTCGTTAAACGGAGGGTTTGTGGAGCCAACAAATATTTTGGCAATTTGTCTAATCGCATTTTCTGCGGTTTTCTTCCTGTTAGCACTGCTTGCGGTAGTTATGAAATTGATAACTGCACTTTTCCCAATGGTAAAAGAAGAACTTACCACCGCCCATTTAGCGGCAATATCAAGCACATTCAATGTATTAATCCCCGGGTCTAAGGTAACTCGGATTGAGGAGATTAAATGATTTTTACAAATAATCCTAAGGAAATTCGCGTTATGTTCACACCATTTCGCGACGGTCTGCAGAGCATGTTCGGCGGAAAAACAAGGATAAATGATATATTACCAGCCATCGAAGCATCAGCAGCAATGGGCATTCGACATTTCGAATTCGGTGGTGGCGCTCGTTATCAAGCGCCATATTTTTACTGCGGGGAAGACCCGTTTGAAACAATGCAGACTATACGCAATACCGTTGGTCCAGATGCGGATCTGCAAATACTTACCCGATCGATCAGTGGAGTCACGCTGACAACCCAGAATATTGAAGCTTTGAATCTGCAAGCTAAATTACACAAACAATACGGTACAACTTGGGACAGAAACTTTGACTTCATGAACGACGTCGATTTGTTGGTTAAAACCGGTCAACCAATTGTTGACTCAGGTATGCACCATCAGGTCTGTGTCGCATTTATGGGCTTGCCGTTTGAATCAAAAACCGCTCACACCGCTGAATTCTACATTGGAATAGCTCAAAAGATTTTAGACAGCGGTGTTCATTTTGACTCTTTGTGCATGAAAGATGCAAGTGGTACCACGACCCCACATGTGGTTTATGAGACCGCGAAAGGCATCCGAAAAATACTTCCCCCGGAAATTCCCTTATGGTCTCATACTCATGATACAGCCTCAACAGCAGTTTCCTGCTATATGGCTGCTATCGAGGGTGGTGCCGATGGAATCGATCTTTCCGTCAGGCCGCTTGCCAGCGGAACTGTGCAGCCCGATGTTCGCTCAATGGATCATGCACTGAAGGGTACGGGATATTCACTCGATCTTGATGCTTCGAGAATGGGTGAGATCGAGGATCTGCTGAACGAAGGTCTGAAGGATTACAGCTTCAACCCGGTTGTTACTTCAGCCGATGCCCGTGTTGTCGGATTCCCGATGCCGGGTGGTGCGATTGGACCGAACGTTCACATGATGGTTAAGGCTGGCATCCTCGACCGTTACAGCGAGGTTCTTGCCGAATTCCCGGTTGTTGTGCAAGCTGGTGGCGCCTGGACGAGTGTTACACCCGGAAGTCAGCAGTATTGGCTGCAGGCGTTCAACAATGTCCTATATGGACGCTGGAAAAAAATCGAACCCGGCTACGGCAAATCGGTGCTCGGATATTTCGGCAGAACTCCGTTACCTTCAGATCCGGAAGTTGTCAAGTTGGCATCCGAACAATTAAATCTCCCCGTTCTGAAAGACAATCCGCTCGAAGCCGCTCCGAACATTCTGCCTCAGGCGAAAAAGGAACTTGAGGAACGAAATCTGCCTACAGATGAAAAGTCGGTCTTCCTCGTTGCGGCAGCTATGGTACCCAGCAAGAATATCGAACTCAATGAAGGACTGAGACTACTCAAGGGTAAACCGAAGATTGATCTGCCCCTGAAGAAAAAAGAAGCTCCTCCGAAACCGGCTGCTCCAGCAACATCTGCAGCTCCGGCTGCCCCGGCAGTACCAGCATTCGTCCCCGGTCCTGTTACAACCACCTGCAAGATCGAAGAAAACGGGCAGGTTCGCAACTTCCGGGTTACGGTTGAGATTCCTGATAACGCTGTAAGTGGAGCTCCGGCAGCACCAACAGCACCAGCTACCGCTCCCGCTCCATCATCAGACCTGGTTTCAGTTTTCTCTCCCTTCGAGGGTGATGCTCCGGTCGTCGAACTCAAGGTCAAAAAGGGTGACAGGATTACTAAGGGGCAGACCATTGGCGCGGTCGAGGCGATGAAAACCAATCACCCGGTCAATGCACCGGCAGATGGTGTTGTCGCTGAAGTCTGCGTTGAAATCGGAGACGATGTAGATTCCGGAAAACCGATAATCCAGATTAACACAGGGGGGTAACCTCTATGGAGATTTTCGGAACTCTTCTCCAATCATCGGGATTTGCGCACCTGCACTGGACTAATCTCGTCATGTTCGTGATTGGTGGTGTGCTGATCTACCTCGCGATAACAAAAGAGTTTGAGCCGCTGCTGTTGATCCCAATCGGTTTCGGAGCAATACTGGCAAACCTGCCGCTGGCACACATGTCGGCAGGAATGAACGCCGGTGAGGGTTTGCTGCAGTTCGTCTACAAGCACGGTATTAAAACAGAATTCCTGCCCCCAATTATTTTCATGGGAGTCGGGGTATTAACCGATTTCAGACCGCTGCTGTCGAGGCCATACACTTTCCTGCTCGGAGCAGCGGCGCAGCTCGGGATATTTGTTGCCGCTCTCGGTGCATTCCACCTTGCCGGTTTCACACTTAAGGAAGCGGCAGCTATTGGAATCATCGGCGGTGCGGACGGTCCGACGTCAATATTCCTGACGATTCAACTCGCTCCTCACCTGCTTGGAGCAGTGGCTGTATCAGCTTACAGCTACATGTCACTCGTCCCGATTATTCAGCCTCCGATAATAAAGATGCTGACATCAAAATCGGAACGTGCGATCAATATGCCGCAGGCGAAACCAATTTCCAAAACCGCAGTTATCCTCTTCCCCATCGTTGCAGGTACTATTGCGATTCTGGGAATTCCAAGCAGTGCACCATTACTGGGCATGCTGATGTTCGGAAACCTGATCAAGGAATGCGGTGTTACGGAAAGATTGCGGAAAACGGCTGGTGGAGCGTTAGTTGACATCGTTACGATCTTCCTCGGAATCTCAGTCGGTGCGACGATGGCAGCTGAGAATTTCCTGCGTGTTCAAACCCTGTCAATCCTGATACTCGGTGCAGTAGCATTCTGCTTCTCAACTGCAGGCGGTGTTATATTCGCAAAAATTATTAACCTGTTCCTGTCAAAGGATAAAAAGATCAATCCCTGCATCGGCGCAGCCGGAGTTTCTGCCGTCCCGATGTCGTCGAGGGTTGTTCAGAAACTCGTCTGTGATGAAACTGGCGGGAAGGTTAATCCGCTGATGGCGGCAATGGGACCTAATGTAGCTGGTGTTATTGGGTCTGCTGTTGCGGCGGGGGTGTTTTTGCAATTGCTTAAGTAGTTAGCAAGTTTGCATGTTTACAAGTTTGCAAGTGAAAAAGCAACTGGTGGATGTGTTCTGCCGGTTGCTTTTTTTTATTCTCTGCAACACCCCTGTCACTCCTGCGCACGAAGGAGTCCAGAGGAGTTGGATTGACTGAAATATTATCTTAACCGGGCAGGTGTTTTCGTGTTCTGTAATTCTCTGACTGACTCTATTTAGGAATAATGTATGATTATCTAACTTCTCTGGATTCTGTTCATCTGCGATTCACAGCGTAAACGATGACCGGTGTTCGCCAGAATGACAGCCCCCATCCCATCTAAATCCTCTATTTACTTCACCAAAGTCACTCTCCGAAATTCCACCCGACATTCCAATCTATCTTTCCTTAAATTCTCTATCCATTTCCTCAATCAAAAAGAATAGAGTACTAGAGGGTGTTCTCTCGTGAAAATTGAAATGTTTGTTTCCATCTTGATGGTTTTCGAGTCTTTTTGCGCGTGCGATTGCAATTGATTCCTTGTCCCTTACTTCAGAGTAACTATCAAAACGTTTCCCTTTATCATATCCCGACAATAGCTGTTTTACCGCTCTAAAAGCATCTGATCTATTAATAAATCCCGTTTGATATTTGTAGTGCAGAAGAATCCATAATTCAAAGCAGGGATTAGAGTAAACGACCTTGTATTTCTTCTTGCCACGCAAATCTATTTCCCAACTCTTAGCCCCTTTTTCATCAACCTTCTCAACAAGACGATCACAGGCATTATTGAAATTTCCATCTTTGTGAGGTTGACGTTCCTGTCTATTGATGTTCGGTTCATTGTCATAATCAAAGTGAAACCAGATTGAATCATATTTTACCGGTTTGCCAAAAGGAGGTTCGTATTTTGAATTTTTGAAATCTTCAATCACGGTGAGTGGATTTGCATCTCCGTGTGAGTTCTCAAGTTCAACAGTTATTGAGGTGTAATTCTTCTCTTTAATTCTAACTTCAAAATACCTTTCCTCATTCTCTCCTGTAACTACAAGGAGGATGGGTTTATTTTCTGGTTTCTTCTTTGAATTCTCTCGTCTAAGTCTTTCCCTAACCTTCTTCCTCATTATCTTCACCTTCGAAAGTATATAAATCCTTGTGATTAATAATCGGAATTGCCCCATAAGCTCCCATTAAATACTTAGCTCCAAGAGCTTCGTCATTTCTGACATCAAAATCGTGTAAACCTGTTAGTTCGGTCGCACCATATTTATTCTTACTGGCAAACCAGATTTGATCACGCCTGAAGAATTTTTTATTCAGGAAAAATACATCGTGTGTATTGAATATTAATTGTGCACCGTTTGTGTTGATCTTTGGATCTTGGAACATGTCAATTATTGCTCTGACGAGATAGGGATGCATGGAACTTGTTAACTCATCTATACAAAAGGTTGCTCCTTTTTGTAAAAATACAATTATTGGTCCCGATAACGCAAAAAGCTTTTTTGTTCCTAATGATTCCTGCGACGGATTCAATTCAATTAGAATCTCGTCTCCTTTCTCATCAATTGCATTGTGACTATATTTTACGTTTAAAATAGGCAAGAATTTCCCATCCTTATTTATGCCCGGAATATTGTCTGAGAAAACCATATCATATTTATAAAGTTCTTCCATCCCAGTTAGAGCATCCTTATAACCATCTACATTGAAATCAACTCTCAAACCATTTATCCCAAGATCTGCCATTTTCACCAAATTCTTCATTTTTCGAGTTGTCTCACTCTCATTAGCAAACTCCGTTGTAGTGATAACTGCACCTATATTTTCTGAGAAGTCAGAATCAAAAATCATGAACTTTTCCTGAAACCATTCATAAGCATCTTTAATAGATCCATTATTCCATTCGTAAAGTGCCCGCAAATATAGAACTTCTGGTCTTGTTTTCTCGAAAATTCCTTGCCTTGCACCCTTCAGTGAGCTACCATATTTAATACTATTCTCGAACTCGACCGAACGCTCGAATATTAGCTTCCTTTGTCTTTTTGGTTCATTTTCAAGACACTCTAGCTTTTCATGAAGGATTATCTCATTAAAAATCGAAAACGAATACTCAAAAATTTTGTTTTCAGTGAGAAAAAGAATCGAAAATATAGATGGATTACTTCGATAAAATTTTGAAAAACCGAATTTCAACAGAGTATCATCAACCTTTGCATCTAACGGTCCCCCTATTTTCCGGTCAATAAATTTCAATGCTTTAACAAAATTAGTTTTTCCAGAAGCATTAGGTCCAAAAATAACAGCAGAATTCAACACTCGCGGAACTCTGCTTCCACCTGTATGTGTCACATTGCCTTCCAAAAGTTCTTTATAACTTTCATGTGGCAGCATGGAAAATGTGGTCTTTTCTTTGAAGGAAAGAAAATTCTCAATTGAAAATTCTAACAACATGACAAACCTCTTAATTTTGTAACGCAACATAATATATACGTACAAAATTGTGATAAATCCACAATAATTGGCCTTAATTTAGATTTAAGTTGCATTTTTTTGGAATTTGTTTATATTTAAAATCTCGATAACATTTGTATCGCTTCCCTCATTTAACCAAAACCAAAGGAGCAACTTCCCACACATCTCCAGCCTTCAGAAAAGCATGATACAATCCCGAAGGCAACCCACACGCATCGATTATTTCCGTATGAATCCCCGGATATTTCAACCGCTGACCCGTAACATCGAGTACCTGCCGTCCCCGGCTGTCGAAGATGCCGATTTTTACTGTTGCGGGGCTGGTCAGGTGGTATTTCAGGGTGGTGAAGCTGTTGAAGGGGTTAGGGTAGGCGGGGTGGAGGATAGTTGTTTGGGGAGTCAGATTCTCCCTGTCCGGACTGACTCCGACTACTTCGGAACATTCGTAGACTCCCAATCCATGTTGTTCGGTAGTATATATATATGGTGGTTCCACATGAAAGTTATAAATCGAATGAGGAAATCCCCCATAAGCAACTTCAACTGGATTTGAAGGATCAGCCAAATCAAGGATAGACACTGCTCGAATATATCTTGATATTCGGTCTTCAAAAATTCTGCCTAATCCCAAATAAACATATCCATCCATCATCTGAATTCTCAGTGTCGAATCAGGTGGATCAAAGACGGAAAGCAACTCGGGATTTTCGCGATCTTCAATGTTGTAAACGCTCAAATTGCCATTCGCGACACACAACAGATCACCTTCAACCGCCACATACAAGGCCTCTCCCGGAACTTCGAACTGACCTATTTCAACTTGATTGATCATATTTGAAACATCAAGAATAAACACTCCATCATTCCCGGCAGGTACATACATATAATCATCTACTATCACTGGTTCCATATGAACGTTCTCATCCATCTCAAGATACGTTTCTCTAATGCCATGAATTGTATTAACCACAAGCACTCCAGAGTGTTCTGGTCCTCGTGTGGTAATGATGAGGTAAATTGCTTCAGCAATGAAGCTAAAATAACCAAGATCTATTTGAGGTTGGTAACTGAAACGGGTAAAAATGGGTTGGTGTGGATTACCCACATTGACTGACCTGAATGCGCCATCTCTTGAATTATAATAATATATTTTCTCATCCTTCAGAACCAACCGATCCGAGTCTTCAAGATTTATATGCGACAGCTCAATTGGCTGTCGTGGATTTGATGCATCCAGTATCATCAAATTATTATGAGCAGTTCCTGGACGTGTCGATTTTAAAGTAGTATATATAATCATTGTTACCAGTAACAAATTGAGTTTCTCCTAATGATGGTAACAACAGAGCCTGGTTAAATTCGAGTTCATCTCCTATTGAATAGAATGACAGCCTCAAGTCAGATTGCCAGTAGCGGAAAAATTGAACAATAAGGTCTCCGACAACACACAATAAATCACCTTCGCAATATGCCATTGATGATACTATTTCCGGCTCAAATGGATTTGATATATCTATCATTGAGCAGTATGGTATATAAGCGGTTATTCTACCATTTCCAACAATGGTTTCCCGACGGTCATGCCCAGTCAGCAACATACCGTTATATTGCTCAAGATTGTATGAGCTAATTCTAATATGTTCAGTTATAAAAGGATTTGCAGGATCCGAAATATCATACAAACGCAAACCGTTTTCTCCAGATGCAATACAGACAACGTCACCTATTATCTCAACATCTAATCCGCTCTGATTCACAGTGCTTATAATCTGGGGATTATCAAGTTCCTCAAGACTGATAATAGTTAACTGTTCACCAACTAAATATGCTAAAGAATCTGCGACCTTAATCTGTGATGGTATGTATCCGAGGTTTCTGGAACTAATCAATCGCGGTCGATGAGGTTCACTGATATTTAACACTATTAATCGACTATCTCCTGTTCCAAGGATAGCATATTCATCCCAAAGCTCAACTGTTGTGATACCACTTTCAAGATTGAAATCTGAGACAATATTGAGAACAGCTCGCTGATCTATTCTGACTGTTCTCATTCCAGTAGAGTGTGCCAGAAATACAAAATTGCCTCTGGCTCCAATACTGCAATAATCCAGATCAGCCAAGGGAAAGTAACGAATTTCATAAATGTTTTCCGGGTCATGACAATCAAACATGTGCAATCCTCTCTGGATAAAATAAAGAGTATCACCAGAGGACGCCCCGACAGCATTCAGCCCCCATTGAGGAAAAAGCCTGTTGACAGGGTTGATACCATAATAATCCTGTGCTTGCAATGTATTGACCTGAATAATTATCAGAGATAATACTATTAGCATATAATAGTTCTTCATAATCATTTAATCTCCATTCATCCTCATTTAACCAAAATCAAAGGAGCAACTTTCTGCAAATCCACAACCAGGTTATAAGCATAATCCCCCTGCAGCTCAACCTGCTGAGGATTATCCCAGAAACTGTACAACCATTTGACGTGACGGATGTTCTCGCCATTCTGAGCGAGAGAGAGATTGGTTAGGAAAAATGTGACAAGGAAAAGGAATAGTTTTAAACTGAAACCGCGCATACTAATCTCCAGGGAAATTACTCTAACCGCGACTTTTCTATCTATCTTTTTAACAATAGTTCAATTCTATTAACTATTATAATATAAGAACTTTATGATTATATTCAAAGCCCCGTTAATTCCTGCTGATTTGTAACTGCCTTAGGTCATGTCATAAATTGTGAAAAGTTGAAATATCTGGTGAATTTCCTAACTACAAACTTCTGAAAATTAGTTGTCCCACTGCAGAAGATTGGTAATTACTCAAAGATGAGTTATTTTTAAATTCGTGTTCGGATAATCCGAAAATGTTCCTGAAACAAATTTCAACTGAAATGCAAAACCTCCCTGAAGAATACATCCTGATTATCGGTGCGGGCAGCATGGCAACCGCAATCGCATACGACCTGAAAACGCATCAGCCAGACTGTGATATTGTCGTGCTGGATAAGGCTGAAGAAGCTGTAAATAAACTTCTTGCCAATCAGAATCTTAAAGGTGATATTCATGGTGTTGTCGGCAATGGAAATGACGCTGAGATGATGCGAAAACTGTTCTCAAAAGCAATAGCCGCCGTCGGTTCCGCTGGATATTATCTCAACGCAGATCACACCCGGATTGCAATTGAATCGAACACTCACTGGGTTGATCTGGGGGGAAACAATTCGATTGTTGATCAACAGTTTGCTTTAAATGAGAGAGCCAAAACCGCTGGTGTAACCGTTGTCCCGGACTGTGGACTTGCACCGGGTATGGTCAGTATACTGGCTGGTGATGCGGTCAAAAGACTTGACAGTGTTGAAGAGCTCCATTTTCGTGTTGGTGGACTGCCCAAGCAACCGGAACCACCCCTGAATTACAAGCTCTGTTTTTCAGCTGAAGGATTAATTAACGAATATGTCGAACCTGCGAGACTAATCGAGGATGGGAAGATTATTGAAACTCAATCTCTGACCGGCTGGGAAAGAGTTGAGGTTGGACCGCCATTTGGAGAACTTGAAGCGTTTCATACTTCTGGCGGTTCATCGACAATGGTCGATACGTTCGCAGGACAAGTTAAGGTTTTAGCCTACAAAACTCTCCGCTATCCCGGGCATTTGCGAAACATCAAGCTGTTACACGATATAGGGCTTTTCAGTTCGGAACCGCTGGAATTTTCGAACAACAAGACCTTATCACCAAGACAGATGATGGGGGCGGTTCTTGAAAAAGCCGGGTGGATTGATGAAGATTTGATAATACTGCTGAGTTGGGCATTTGGATATCGCGATGGGAAAAAGGTCAAGGTAGAATATCGGATGCTCGATTATTTCGATCCGGAAACGGGATTCAGCGCGATGGCGCGTACAACGGGATTCTCAGCGGCAGTAGTAATGAATATGATTTTAGATGGAATTATTTCTGAGAAGGGAGTTATCAAACAAGAATTGTCGGTCCCACCGACCGAATATTTGCAGGGAATGGCAAAACGCGGCTTAAAGATTGAAATTGCTGAATGGAAACTTCCAGAAGATAATCCGGAATGAAACGCATCTCTGTTACAGGATGCGGAGGCACGGGAAAAACGACTCTTTCATTAGAAATGGGAAAAATACTCGGTATCGAAGTTATCCATCTTGATAAGTTCTATTGGAATCCGGGTTGGATTGAAACTCCCAACGACGAATGGGATTTATTACACGAAAATCTCCTGAAGGGTGATTCCTGGATAATCGACGGTTCCTACGCCAGAACCCTCGATACACGTTTAAGAGTTTCTGATACAATTGTTTTCCTTGACTTCCCACGCTGGATTTGCTTTGTAAGGTGGATGAAGCGGGTGATTACAAATTACGGCGAGAGTCGTCCCGATTTAGCTGCAAACTGCCCCGAACATCTTGACTGGGAAATGGCAAGATGGATTTGGCGGTATCCCTATAATCACCGGATCAGAGTTCTTGACACAATTAAAAAGCACTCGGAACACCTGACAGTTCATGTTCTCAAGTCTCCGCATGAAGTTAAACGGTTTTTAAGAAAATTGAAGTAGCACACGCCTGTGGCACGGTCAGCCATATTGGAACAGAAAGATTGGATGACAAGGCTATTTCCGAACCTGCAACATTCCAGATTTAAGCTGACCGTGATTTCCAAGGTGATAAACCCGGTCAGCTTGAATATTGGAATTATCCGAAAAAAAAGCGAAGTGATTCAAGCTTTTCATACAATCAACGAGTTCTTTGAAATATTCAGTTCTTGTAAGGGTTGTCATTCTCGCGCAGGCGGGAATCCAGAATACACAGCAACTTACTGGATTCCCGCCTGCGCGGGAACGACAAGTATTTCCCAAATTCGTGAATATTTCAAAGGTCTCAATCAAAGGCTGACCGGAGCACAGTTAGTTTGAAAAATGGAAGATTAATACAGAGACCAACATGAAAAACATATCTGAAGTCAGCGAATTCGATCTAATCGCCAGAATCGAATCGATTCTCCCTAGGGATCTCCCCTCAGATATCATAATCGGTCCCGGTGATGACACTGCCGTTGTCCTGCCTGATAAGGACATCGCACAGCTTCTCACGACTGACATGCAAGTCGAAGACCGTCATTTCAAACTTGACTGGATTAAACCATATACACTGGGTAAACGTGTTATTACAGTAAATTTAAGCGATATCGCAGCTATGGGAGGAAATCCCTCCTATGCTTTAGTTTCCCTCTGTTTACCGGATCATCTCAGTATCGACTTTTTCGACCAGTTGATTAAAGGCATGCGTGATCAAATGGCTGTGTATGATGCATCTATAATCGGTGGAAACCTCAGTGGTGGCAGCGATAAGTTGATAGTTGATATCACCATGCTCGGAGAGGCAAAACCTGACCGAATAATAACCCGGAGCAATGCAAGAATCGGTGATAAAATTTTCGTTACCGGATTTCCGGGAACAGGTTACGGTGGTTTCAAAGTACTCGATAAATTTGGACTCGATTATCCCGATAATTACGCCCCTCTGGTTGAGAACTACATCAAACCTGTTCCGCGTGTGGAGGTCGGAAATGAACTCGCAAGATCCGGAATTGCTACATCAATGATAGACTTGAGCGATGGATTATCCAGCGACTTGCAGCATATTACCGACAGGAGTAAAGTAGGAGCTGAAATCAACCTGTCTCAACTCCCAATCCATCCTGCACTTAACAATCTATCCGCTCTGACAGGTGTTTTGCCTCATGAAATGGCACTCCACGGTGGCGACAGCTATGAACTTCTCTTTACAGTTCCTTCACTCTTTTCAAACGACGTTCTTAAACAGTTCAGTGCTGATATGGGCATCAAAATAACGGAGATTGGTAAGATCATTAATCCGGCTGAGGGAGTCCAGATGATTACCAACGATGGTTATAGGGAGAAACTTACCGGGAAGGGCTGGGATCATTTCAGTAAGTAAAAACCCAACTCGCTCCTGCATTATATAATACTATATTTCTACATTATCTTATAAAGCATAGCCGTGTGTTGATTTTCAGCGTTATTTTTACTTTATTTATGCTGGGTAGCGTATTGAGCGCTATAGACGAAGGTTCATCATTTCATGGTGTGCTTTCCTGATCTCACTACAGACTGACAAGTTGAAATCATTTCCTGGATTGTCGTTTTCACTGTCAGACCAGCACGTCATACTGCCATAGTTTAGACATTCCTGCGCTGAAGCACCCCAGTTATTCGACAATCGAGATTACGCGAATAATAATCCGCAATTCAATTTAACAAGAACGGATTTTCTATGCCTGGACAAATCAAAAGGCTTTTGATCTTCGTAGTGATTATCTGTGTACTTTTCGTGACGAGCCGAGTTCTCCTTGTCCCGGAAGGTTTCGGAAAATATGGTCATTACCGGGCTTCGGCTATTGATTCCGTAAGAGTCCTGCCCATCAACTTCGCAGGACATGCGGTCTGCAACGACTGTCATGACGACATTGCTGAAACCAAAGATGCTTCATATCACCGGACTGTCAGCTGCGAATCCTGCCATGGCCCTTCGAACGACCATGTGATGAGCCTTGAAGAAGATGAAACTATCCTCCCATTCGCTCCTCGCGAAAGGAGTGAATGTTCGGTATGTCACGCATATGGTCCCGCAAAACCGACGGGATTTCCTCAAATCGACCTTGTTACGCATAATCCGGTTAAACCGTGTATTTCCTGTCATGATCCTCATGCTCCGGATCCTCCCACCACCCCTGATGGATGCATAGCGTGTCACCGTGGAATAACAAGAACGAAAGCAATGTCTGCACATAGTAACGTTGAGTGTATTGAGTGTCATGTCACTAAGGATGAGCATATGATAAATCCGAGGGCGTTCCGACCTGACAAACCTCGCAGTCGTGATTTGTGTGGTAAATGCCATGCAACGGATAACGAATCGAATAAGTTTATAAAACAAATTGATATTGCAGAACACGAACCGGGATACCTTTGCTGGCAATGCCATTTCCCACACCATCCGGGGACAAACTGATGAGTAAAAACAAAAACCAATTTGATAGAAGAAAGTTTATTAAAGGCTGTCTGATGGGGGGAGTTGGACTGGGTATTCTACCCGCAATATCCAAAATGCAAAGTGTCCTTGGATCGGTTGATGGTTTATCTGAGTACATTCCAGAGAACCGCAGTTATGGTATGGGGATAAACGTTAAGGCATGCATTGGCTGCGGAAAGTGTGTCAACGCCTGCAAACAGGAGAACAACGTCCCCGATGAGCCCTTTTACTACCGGACTTGGATTGAGCGTTACACCCAGCTCTTAAGTGGTGAAACTATTGTTGAAAGCCCACACGGTGGAGGCAAAGGTTTCTCCGAAAATACTTCTGAGAGTAAGATTCTGAAGAGCTTCTTCGTACCCAAACTCTGCAACCACTGCAAGAGTGCCCCATGTGTCCAGGTTTGTCCTGTTGGTGCGACCTATACAACCTCTGAAGGTGTTGTATTAGTCGATAAGGACTATTGCATCGGCTGCAGTTATTGCATTCAGGCATGCCCTTACGGCGCTCGTTTCATGGATCCGATTACGCACACGGCAGATAAATGCACGTTCTGCTACCATCGCTTGTCGCGAGGATTGCTGCCGGCATGTGTCGAAGTCTGCCCGACAAAGGCGAGAATTTTCGGTGACACCAAATTGAGATCAAGCCAGCTTACAAGATTCTTCCGCCAAAATGAAATCCAGGTATTAAAAGGCGACTTGAATACTGATCCACAGGTATTTTACGCCCGATTGGACGGGGAGGTGAGATAATGGAAGGCATTGAACAATTACCCGAAATTCTGCGTCAGGTTTCAGGATACATTTACCCGAACGAAGCCGAATTGCACTGGGGATTTCTTGTTGTAATATATCCCTACCTTACAGGACTCGTCGCCGGTGCATTTATCCTGGCATCGCTCGTGAAAGTATTCAACGTAAAGGATCTGCTTCCAACATACCGACTGTCTTTATTAACAGCACTGTCGTTCCTGATTGTTGCCCCGTTACCGCTCCTCGCCCACCTGGGTCATCCCGAGCGGTCACTGCAGATCTTTTTGACACCGCAGCCAAAATCCGCGATGGCAATGTTTGGTTTTGTATATGCCTGGTATCTGATGATGGTATTGCTGGCGGAGATCTGGCTCGAGTACCGTATTGTCCTCATTGAAAAGGGCAGGACAAAAAGAGGTCTGAAGAAGCTGTTTTACAAAGTGGTTTCATTGTGGGCGACAGACACTTCCAAAGAATCGATCGAATTTGACCACAAGGCGATTCATATTATCACTCTTATCGGTATCCCATCGGCATTCCTGCTGCACGGATACGTCGGTTTCATCTTTGGTGCGATTAAGGCAAACCCGTGGTGGAGCAGCGTTTTGATGCCCGTGGTATTCCTGTTTTCAGCTATTGTGTCGGGGATCGCTCTCGTGATGATTTTGTATACGATAACATCGCTAATCAAGTCGCGCCCCATCGACATGAAATGTCTGGAACGACTGGCAGCATTTCTGCTCTACGCATTATTAGTCGATTTCTCTCTCGAGATGTTAGACTTCATACATCGTCTTTATGAGTCAGAAGAGTCAATCGAAATACTAGGTCACATGATCTCAAACCGACTGTTCATCAGCCTGATCATAGTCCAGATGCTGCTCGGCACAATAATCCCCCTGATCACCCTGAGCGTCCTCCACATCAAGAAAGACCTACCAGTGGAGTTACGCAGATTAGGCTACCTGATAGCAGCCATCCTGATCCAGATGGGCATCTTCAGCACCCGTTGGAACGTAGTAGTAGGAGGTCAGTTATTCTCAAAGAGCCTGCGTGGATTAACAATCTACAAAGTAGAAATGCTGGGTACGGAGGGGTTGTTTATGGGGCTATTCCTGTTGGTTCTGCCGTTTATTATTTTGTATGTCATTGCTAAGATTTTGCCGATTTGGCAGGATGGGGAGACGATGGAGAGTTAGAGCAGATAAATTGGATTCCATGTAACATGGAAGTAATTGAAAAGAAGAAACCTTGAGAACTTTAAGTGATTTGGTGAGAGTGTATTAGAGTATTAATTTCTTCTACTCAACTTGGCCGGATCGATTTTTTTTATAAAACACGGATATATAAAAAAAAAGCAAATAAGGCTTGACAACGATCTAATATTTTGTTTATCATGCCACATAAATGTAGTCTGTGTAATCTTTAAACTTAAAACCAAATGCTTATCTGATTTTTCTTGGATTAATTATGACAAATAAGAAAGTACAAGAAAAAATTCGTGAACTTCAAGAAGAACTTGAAGTTAAGGCAACAAAAAAAACATTCTCTAGTTTCAGAACGCTCTTTGTCATACTTAGCTCAATTCTATCAGCCTTTACCATAATATTCATATTGGACAAGTGGGTAAGTCCAATAATCGGTCTTGAAACAAATTTGCCAGTCAAAGTAATCTTTGGATTTTTCGCTATTGGTTTCGCATGGACATTAACATACCTTTTTTTCCTAAAACGGTCCTGTAGATTGTCACCAAATCAAGTCAATTGGGTTCTAGGTGACGAACAAAGGATTATTAGTGACCGTTTAGCAGAGGCTATCGGTTATTACCGAGAGAAAGTACATTATTCATTAAACATAAAAGATGATGGAAGTGCGGAAATTCAAGTAATTTGTAAGGTAAAAGTCTTAAATAATATAATTCCTCAGTTCAGGCATACACAATATTCTGTATTAGGAAATAATCCAATAGAATCGAAATTCATCGTAACAAATAAACCACCGAATATAAACTATCGTTTTGAGAAGATTGAAGCGGGTGCTAAAACAATCAACATCCTCCATTTTGAGCCTCCATTACCAGAAGAATCTATTGTAGAATATGCTCTAGTTTTGGCTTATCCCAAGAATTCATATTTACTAAATTTAGATGACTATAAGGAACATGTAACAAATGAAAAGATAAACAAATGGAAAGAATTGGACGGAAAAAAAGAACATGATAATGCTTCCTTTTCAATTGTTGTACCCACTGAGGAATTATTTATTGATGTGACACTTCCCAAAACATTTAATTTTGACAATGAACAAATAGCAAAAAGTAAGTACTTTGATGTCAAAACCTTTACGGATGCAGATATTAACAATCCAAAAATAAAGAATAAACTGTATACTGATGGAGTTTCTTATGAAAAACTTGGTGATGGATCGAGTAAGATTTCTTTGCACTCTGAAAAAGAAACTACTTTACTTGGGTTAAGGTACTTTCTTTTTTGGATATTAAGCTAATTTGAGACCCTAATCACATCAAAAGTTTGTTTTTGGTGTTATTAATCAAGTAGAGTGTGGAAAAGAAGATTTACCTACATAGAGTTTGATTTATACACGGAAGTGTATTATATTTAAAAAAAGAAAAAAAGAAAAAAAGAAAAAAAATAAGAAAATTGAGGAACAAAATGTACACTCTCGATAGCGAATCTTGGTAGCTATCAGCTTAATCAGGTGATTTATAATCACTTAGATTTTGCGATGCAATTATGCCTATCTTAATTTTGATGTATAAGATAGGCATTTTTTTATACATTATAGCTATCTGCAAGATCCAAATAAAAAAAAATGTGTTTTACATATTACCTAAATGATCTGAACTTTGGCAACAAAAAATGGATTTTGCAGTGCTGTCAGACGCCCTCGCCTGACAGGAACCGATGACACAGCCTCAGATACACGTCGTTCCCGCGCAGGCGGGAACCCAGAAGAAACAAGTACTAAGTTGACTCATCTTCACTGAAAATCACCTGACGAAATGAACGTGGATTGTCAACAAGATAGTTGGCAACAGAATTGTTGACGAGATATGAGCATTAACTTAGAATGGGAATTTCTGAGGCATTTTTGACGTATGATCTTGTAATAACTGAAAAATTATTGACCATAAATCCAATATTTTGTACTCACAAATCTTGATAATTTTTTGAATTATCATTATATTGCTGTTCAGTGACCTTACGTAAAAACGCTATATAATAAATACATAATAAACAGAGCGAAATTTTCGTGAAAACAAAAATAACTAAAAACGTTCCAGAAAAACCTAAGACATTAAAAGAATACAAGGAATGGCTCAAGAAAGAACATGGTGTTGAAATTAATGAAAAAACCAAAACATATTATGAATCGATAACGACTAAAGTAAAATCAGATTTAGAAAAATCCGACTTTTGGATATCCATAAAGGATAATTACCAAAGGATTGATCAAGAATATATTTTAGCAACATCTGGTTATGGTTTATTCTTACCTGATAAACCTCCTGAGTTTGAGATAAAGAGCTTCGATTCCTTTTTACTAAAAACTTTTAGAAAGAACGTTATACAGAACAAATCTTGGCCATCAGAACCAGCTTCTGGTTGGATATTGCCGGAAAACTGGCTTTCAAAAATAACTGATATTGTACGGACATGTTTTGTAGTAAAGTACTTAGACGGGGTCAAATATTTTGCAGATGCGCTGTGTACTATATGTAAAGAAAACAAACTCTATCCCACCGTCGATTTTGAAGCAAAAGAAGAAGGTTATTACGCTGCACATGCTCTGGTAACCCAAATCTTCGATATCCCTGGTGAAGAATGGGATACCCTAAAACAAGAAATGTCGATCGAAATACAAATCACGACTCAATTACAAGAAGGAATAAGAAAATTGCTTCATAAGTATTATGATGAACAGAGGAAGAAAATAGCATTAAGCCCTATAAAATGGCAATGGGATTACAAGAGCGATGAGTTTTCCACAAACTATTTAGGGCACATCCTTCATTATGTTGAAGGTATGATCATGGAAATCAGAGAAAAACAACAGGAGAGACAATGAAACCAGAATTTGAAACATACTTGAAAAAAATTGGATTTACAACTCCTTTTCTTGAAAAGGCAGAACGAGTTTATAGTTTTTATTTCGATATTTACGGCGAACAGATCGAAGATATTTTTGTTTCGGAATACGTAGATGATGATGGAAAAAGAATCTTTGAAAATTTATGGTTTTTCACATCTTACGCAGTAATGGAAGCAAAGAATTTTCTCTTTGAAGATAATTTTGACGCTATGTGTCACAGCAATATAATTGTACTTTGGCGAATCAAGAATACGAACATTGAGGGTAATGTATTCAACTCTGAATCGAGAATTTACCTTACTTTTAGTGTCCCCGAAGACTTCCACGCAGATTATAAAGCTTCAGGTAACAATTGTAAACATCTAATGCACATCTTCCATAAATACATAAAAACAAATATGCGAGCAGGTTCATAAAAACTTTTATAATCCAAATATAAGAAACTAGTTGTTAGATTTTAAGAAAAAAAACATCTTCAATAGCTTACACATTTCACTTGGCTTTTCAATCATAATCACTCTCCTTTCCATTACAGGTAAATTCATGAAAGCATTCGCCAGCAACTCTATATTGGATTCCTGCCTGCTAAGGGATAACAAACCTGTCAGGCGGGAGCGCCTGACAGCACAAAAAACAACCCGATCAGCAAAACCGACCGGGTCATTAAGGAAGAAAAATCAGAGGGATCAGATTATTTCTTTTTCTTCAATGCTTTGAAAGAGAAGTCGCCTAAGTCCTTCAGGATGCCGTCTGTTTTATGGCATGCCATGCATTTCAGGGCTTGATCCTTAGGAGCGACCATGTGGGTTATGGGCCAGTACATGGCGGTCTCGATGAAGTCTAACTCACCGCTGAACTCCTGACCTATGTACTCCATACCGGCTGTAACTGACTTGTTCCAGTCGTATGTTGTCCAGTATGAACCGCTGCCTTTGGATCCGAATAATTTCGGTACTACGAAGTTTTTACCGACTGGATCGTAGGGCTGCTTGCCGCGGTGTACCTTTACAGGCCAGATTTTTGATCCTGCGGTTCCGTCTCTACCGTTCAGCTTGTTTATGTCGATAGGTTGCGATGATGGATCAATTTTATCGGCAGCCGTTTTGTAATCCATTGTTCCGTTATACCAGAAGTATTCAGGTTTTTCATCCGGCTCAGACCAGCGGAATGCACCTTTTTTGGAGTGGTATACCGGTTTGCCGTCTTCGCGCTTCTTTACCATGATGTTTTCTTTGCCTTTCACACCATTCTTGAACTGACCGGCTTTCGACCAGTCCCACCACATCTTGGTTGGTTTGCCTTTTATGCTGGGAATATGGCATGTCTGACAGGCAACTCTGTCTAAATGTCTGTTGATTTTGGTATTCTCATGCACTTTCCCTTCGTGACATGAGGCGCAGGTGACCGTTGAGGCAATGTTGTAGTTTCTACCGCTTATCTTGTGATTTTCAGTCGTGTGGCATTCCTGGCAGCTGAAGTTTAATCCTTCCGAATCCATGTGAACGTCGAGTTCGAAATTCGGTTTCTTCAGCGAGCCGTCCAAATTGGCGTGTTTGACACCTTCACCGCCGCCGCCGTTGAAGTGGCAGCTACCGCAGTTGTTACGGTTCGGCAATCCCACGTTCTGTGCTACCTTGGTAAGATCAACCGCTTTGAAAGTCTTCTTATTGAATTTCTTGTCTTCATACGCGGGATGACCGGCTGCTGTCGGGAATTTCTTGTACTCACCTGTCTGATCGTGACATACCAGGCAGTCCACGTTTCGCTCAGAATTGAAGTCGAAACTTTTGTCCTTCCAGCCGTATCCGATGTGACAGCTCGTGCATCTCGGTTCGTTGGAAGAGGTCGCAACGCAGAAATTGTTTACAACGTTCTTCTTGCCGAGTTTACCATCCGATCCCGGAACTTCCCAGGTCCAGTGCAGTGTTTTATGAACTTCCTTTGCGGAATTCTCATGGCACTGCAGGCAAGCCTTTGTCACTTCCGGACCTGACTTGAAAGCCTGCTTCAGCTCATCGAACTGAGAGTGATCGGTGTTACCTGCAATAACTGGAACAACATTGATTAGTAGAACAACAATCAGAACTAATTTAAAAATTCGCATAGTTTTTTATCTCACTTAGATTGAGAAAACATACCAGACATCAAGAATGGGCTTAAAGGATACGTTTTCCGCACCTTCACCACCCAACGGAATCAGGACTCTGGGGCGTACAGTTAAGCCTGCTTTGGATCTGACAACTGCATCGAGCACCAGGTTCATCCGGTTCTTTTCTGAGTTATCAATAGCATCACCATCAGGATTTTCTCTCTGTCCCATTGAATAATATACAAATACTGCACGAGGCATAATTTTCGGTGTGAGTTTATAACCCAATGCTCCAACGAGCTTCAGTTCATTGCCCAAATTATAATCATTTTCGTTTTTGCCATTTGCCCAGTAATTCAATTTGGCATGACCTACAAACTTGGGGCTTAATACTTTAGTGAATATTCCACCGAACGCGAAATCGGTTGTTCCATCACCCAGAGCCATCTCAGCTTCCTCATCGCCGGTGGCTAACCTGAGCGCACCATGTAAGGTTAAACCCTGTTTGGATACTTTATTAAATGGAAGGACTGCATAACGGGTTTTGAAGTAAATATCTCCGATACCTGAGGAACTCTTCTCATCATCATTAAATTCGAAAGACTTAAATGCTACCGGGACATGAACCATTGCCTCCCAGCGGTCGGAAATACCATAACCGACCATAGTTTCCAGCCCCCAGACGGTTTTCTTCTTGCCATCAGGGAAGTCCTTCCATTCCTCGTTTGCCCAATCGTAGCTTTTTGTAAGATCAGACAGGTACCATTCGCCAAAAGCAATTACAGATCCTTTTTTAATGGTCTTTGCACTGCGCCAGATTGCCTGAGCGTTTGCTAACTGTCCAAACAGCATTGCAGATACAGCTAAAATCACTAACAATCTTTTTAACACTTCTACTCCGGTCTAATTAATAAATTTTTCACAAGAACTTAACTAACACTTACTACATATACAATATGTGTGCCAGCTTTCACAATATCTCGCAAACAGCCTTAGGCATTATTAATTTTAGCTTTAGAGAATGTGATCTTCAAGGTCATAATGCATATCTGCAATATGTTACGAAAATAATCATGCAGTATTGCAATGTATTGAAGGCAAAAAGGAGAGGAAGGGATGTTATTTTGACAATAACCTGTATTTCTTCATTTTCCTGTATAACGTTGACGGATCAATTTTCAATTCCTTCGCGGTTAAACTTCGACTGAAGTTGTTCCTTTTCAGGGATGCCTGAATAAAAGCGCTTTCAAGGTCGTCAAGTGATGAACCGAGGTGCATAAACTCCTGAATGGACTCTTTCCATAATTCTCTTGGAAGATGTTCAGGCATTATCAAATCACCTGCACACAATACAAAGGAATGCTCAATGACATTCTCCAACTCGCGAACATTACCGGGAAATGTGTGGTTCAACAATATTTTCATTACGGATGGGCTAATCCCTGAGATGTTCTTGTTAAATAATCTATTAAATTTGGAGATAAAATAATTGACCAGAACCGGAACATCCTCCATCCGATTCCGCAGCGGTTCAATCATCAATGATACAACCTTAATCCTGTAGAACAAATCCTGTCTGAATTTTCCTGTTCTCGCGTCCTCAGACAGATTCTTGTTAGTAGCAGAGATAAACCTGATATCAGTTTTTTCTGTTTTGGTCGATCCCAGCGGTTCAAACTCTTTCTCTTGAATTGCCCTTAGCAGTTTTACCTGCATATTTGGCTCAATCTCCCCGATTTCATCCAAAAATAGTGTGCCGCCATCAGCAAGATTAAACCTGCCGGCTTTATCTTTCTTTGCACCGGTAAAAGCGCCTGCTTTATATCCGAATAGTTCTGATTCGAGCAGGGTGCTTGGGATTGCAGCGCAGTTAACGGTTACAAGTGGTTTGTTCCTGCGAGGACTGAGGTTGTGAAGTGCCCTTGCGACCAATTCTTTTCCGGTTCCACTTTCTCCTTCTATTAAAACTGAAGATTCGCTATTGGATATTATGGGAAGGAGTTTAAAAATTTCCCGCATCGGCTTGCTACGACCGATTATGTCTTCAAAGGAATAGCTGCTCTGAAGCTCTTTACGTAGAGCTTCAACCAGGCTCATATCGCGAAATGTTTCTATAGCTCCGGTAACCTTCCCATTCTCATCTCTTAAAACACTCGTCGAAACACTGATCTGTATTCTTCTGCCATTAGCGATAGTAATGTCTGCATAATGGTTTAATATTGGTTTCTCACACTCCAGAGTTTTTACGAGCACACATTCTTCTGGCTTCAATCCGAAAATTTCATAGCAGGGAGTTCCCAGAGCGTCCTCCATTGCAAATCCGGTTATTTCAACTGCTGCACGGTTGAAGAAGGTAACTTTTCTATCTAACCTTACCGCCATTACACCATCAGTGATGCTGTTGATCATGGTCAGAAGTTCACTTTCGTGAACATCCTGCTGGTACTCAGATTGCTTAGCTGCTGCCAATGTCATTTCCTTTAAGAAAAACCTCAAAGAATTTCTTTTATAACTCTGATTAAAAGTATTTTCGTATAAATACTTAAGATGTTTCTGGCTGTTTTCAAATGAACAAAGTGAATGTAAACTGCCAGATTACGCTTCGCTTGAAATCTGACAAGAACCAGTATCAGAACAACATGAGAAAATACCTTCAAGCACTGTTATAACACTCACTCAAAAAAATATACGCTTCTCGGAAACAATAATTAATCCTAATTCACCACTAAAACCTTCTCTGTTTCAATTTGTCTGAAAATATCATGCATAAATGCAATATAGATTTCTTCTTCCTTACGCTTCTCGGTATGGAAGGGGTAAATGAAAATCAGGAAGGTCTGCACCCATTTCGTCAGTGATGCCTCGCGGGTGTAGCTTTTTATGAGGATGTTTTCTGAGTTATAGAGGTCTAAGGAGATTGCATAGTCCTTAGAAAAAGGGATTGGCAATAATGTCGCTGAGACTGTTGCAAAGAGGTCACCAAGGAAGTGTTTTACGAATGATTTTTCTTTTGAGAATTTGATTCGCATTACGTAATCGTGTGTTGATATGAGGCTGTCCTTCATGTCGCGCCGTTTAGGATCACCATAATCGGATGAGAACTCGGTGAAGGTTGTGTAACGTCGGACGTTTGAGAGCTCGTTTAGCGCATCACCGAACAAGTCATCAAAGTCGCGGATTATCTGGTTTCGTCTCTCGAGCTTCGGGATGGCGTCCCAGCCTATTGACTGCTTGAAATGGCTGAAGATAAATAGTACAGTGACCTTATCAGCACCGAAGTTTTTCTCGGATGGTGAAGTAAATTCACCCTCGATTCCCGACCTGAATGATGCACATCCGGAAATCAGAAATGCTACAATCAGGATTGTAATTAGTGTTTTTGATGTTTTTGTCATTATTATTCCGATATTTTTTGTCAGGCGAGGAGGCCTGACAACACGTGTTTACCCTTGGAATTCGAACCTTGTTTGTGAATATAGCCTGGATCATTAGTAAAAGCAATTAAAAATGTGACGCAATCGATTGCTAAAACGGTGTTTCATGCTTTCTTTAAATTGTAGGATAGGGAACTATCTCTATTTGGTGTCGTATCACCTGTTAGAGATCTTTTGATCTTTAGAAATCAGGTTGAAAAATCCATAGTCTTTTATACAGTGACAATCATGTACAAACGATTAATTCTCGTTGCAGCTCTCATGTTCGCCATCGTTGCAATCTCGATTGGTGACGAAGTTGAAAAGAAAAAGAAACCACAGGAACAACGATATAAAGATATCGCTTCCCAGGTAAAGCTATTCGGTGAAGTCTACAGGGAAGTTGGAAGGCGTTACGTTGATGAACTCGATGTTTCGGACTTTATGCGTGCCGGCATTGACGGCATGCTCGGTGACCTTGATCCTTATACAGTATTCTTTGATCCGGAAGAACAGGAAGGCATAAAGATGCTCACCAAGGGTGAGTATGGAGGTGTTGGAATAGAAATCGGACTTCGCGGAGAGGATAAAGAGCTGACAGTCGTTGCTCCGATGAGTGATACTCCTGCCGCTCGTAAAGGACTCCGCTCAGGTGACGTAATTATTGCAGTCGACGGCAAATCTACGGCAGGTTTCTCCACCTCTGATGCAGCCAAACATATTAAAGGACCCTCCGGTACTGAAGTAACATTGACAATCAGACGACCCGGTGTTGATGAACCTCTCGATTATACTCTCGTTCGCGAAAACATCCAGATTCATGACATCGCCTACTCGGGTATGCTCGATGAAGAAATTGCTTATGTTAAACTCACCAGATTCTCGAAGAATGCCGGTAATGACCTCGAAGAAACGTTAAAAGAGTTGCTTAAAGAGGACCCGAAAGGTCTAATTCTTGACCTGCGCAGTAATCCCGGAGGCTTGCTTCCTGCTGCGGTTAAAGTTTCCCAGCAGTTCCTGCAGAAGAACGATCCGATTGTTTCGACCAAAGGCAGAATAAAACAGTCAAACAGGGAGTTCCGCACGAGAAAAGCTCCTCTTGCTGGCGACATTCCGCTAATTGTGCTTATTAACGGCGGCAGCGCATCCGCATCTGAAATCGTAACCGGAGCAATTCAAGATTTAGATCGCGGAGTCGTGATTGGTACTCCCAGTTTCGGCAAGGGACTGGTTCAGACTGTTATCAACCTGAATAACGGCAATGCTGTTAAAATAACAACAGCTCGTTACTACACCCCTTCCGGAAGGTTGATTCAAAAGGACAGGGAAAAGAAGCAGGATTACGACGAAAACGGATTCCTGACCAAACTCGAAAGGAAACCTGATCCTGCTGAAGTAGACACAACTGCTGAAAGGTTTTCCACACGTGCCGGCAGAGAGGTCTACGGTGGCGGTGGTATATCGCCTGATATGGTCATTAAGCCGAAACTGATGAATCCAATCAGCGTGGAGCTTTACAGACAGGACTTGTTCTTTAACTTTGTAGATGCATGGCTGTCTGAAAACGGACGACCGGATACAGTCATAGTTTCTGATGAGATGGTAACAGCCTTCAACGATTTTCTTGAAGAAAAAGAATTTGAATATCCGATCAAGGGAATGGACGAGCTAAACACGTTGCGTCAACTCGGTGAAAAAGATTCTCTGAACGAGGATTTCTTCACTCTGATCGACAACCTCGAATCTGAGCTAGCAGAATCAAATAATGAATTAGAACCTGAAGTTCAGGAGTTCATCTACCAGAATCTCGATAGGCAGCTCGCCTCAGCCCTTGGCGGTCGCGAATGGCGCATCATGTCGACTTTCGATGAGGATACTGTCCTGACAGTAGCAATAGACATTCTCAAAGACCAGGAACGTTACAACAGCATGCTGCAACCGCATACAAGTTCGGATGCGGATGGCGCGACGGAATAGGATATACATGTGGGGGGAGGACGGGTATATTTACCCGTCTAATAAACTATGTTCTGCCTGCGTTTCAGTGGTAGCGTAGGCGTCCTCGCCTGCGAACAAAAACTGTGCTGGCAGACGCCCTCGTCTGCCAGTTTTGCTATAAGAGATTAAGGGGTATCGACCTATACTATGGGCTAGAGGAAAAAACATGAATTCGAAACATAAATCTGAAAAAAACAATATGCGCTCCGAGTACGATCTTGATTATAAAAAAGCAGTTCGGGGCAAGTACATAGATGAGTTGAGAAGGGAAGGCTCGAATGTCATTGTCCTTGAACCTGTTATAGCAAAAGTATTTCCTGACTCTGCCTCAGTGAATAGGGCTTTGTGTTCTTTAATTGGAGATTCGAAAAACAATTAGTTATTAATAATTGGAATTATCACGATTAAGAAAGAAAATCCTGTTCAATTAATTTAATTGTTTGTTCTATACTATTTCTGATTTTAGACTTAAATTCCTCATCTTGTTCATCTTCCCATAAAGTCAATTTATACTGATTAATATCGAATGTTGTTTTCCAAATAATATCGCCTTCTGTCGTCATCTTTTCAACTTCTTTCTTCTTTCGTGTTATTATTGACCTTTTGTGAAGTGCATGTGCATAACCGAGTTCATAGAGACAATTTTCTCTACCTCCTGTAAGATCAGCAATGACAAATGCACAACTCTCAATCCTCTCAATCATATCCCGCCTTATTTCATCTTTCGGTTCTTTTTTCTCCTGCACATCACCTTCATAACCATGTTTCTTAAGCTCCTCTATTACAAATTTTTCATACCATTCTAAGCTATTGTGGCACCTTAAAATTATGAACACTGATCTGCCAAATCCCAAAAATGATTCACTTAAATTTTGGCGACCTTTTGCAGATAACCTTATTTTCTTAGCACTTTGAACGATATTCTCTCTATCACCTTGTGCTATATACCTTCGAATAATATCAAGATCCTCAAGAACAGCCAACTCTGATTCAACCAGTTTCTTGGGTATATGAACAACATTTGTTAATCCGGCAGTATCCAATTCCTTATCCCCAATAAAAAAAAGCGAATGCAGAATAGATTTTTGAACCATGCGGTTTTGTCGAATTATATTGAGTGGTGCAAGAGAGTATTTTATAAGGGGTTTAGTTATTCGAAAATTCTTAGCATATTTATCATTTTTAAGACAATCATGAGTTCTGGTTCTATCAGTTCGGTTATCTGGATCAACCATCCACTTTCCATCCATGATTAGGTCTATCAAGCAATTGAATACCGGTAGAAAGACGTTTTGTTTTCCCTGAACTTCATAATGCTTCTGAATCTCCTCGACATCAGTTACACCCAGTGAGTTGGGACATTGTATTTTAAAGATATGAATGTGATGAACCTCCCTTAAGACATCAACAATATAAAATCTCATTAATATTTGTTGAGATTGGTCGAGCATTGAAATCGTCTCGAGAGATAACTTTAGTTTGGTGAGGTTTAAATCTCTGAATTTTGTCTCAATTCTCATCGTGTTATCCTATTTTAGGCTCTTTGAATTGAATAGTATTACTAGAATATGAATGAAGAAATGAATTTTTGCAATATATTAATGTAATTCCTTTAGTTGTTGATTGAAACTTCCCCATTACGAGCAATCTGGAAATAATTGGCAGACGAGGGCGTCTGCCAGCGCAAATATAACGATTCCTGGACAAGTCTATCTTTGAGCTCTGACAATCTTAAATACCTAAACACTTGCACCCAACCAAGTTACCCAATATATTTAAAATGCTATCCGGGGATGAGGTTCCCCTTTAACTGCACAGAGCCAGGCTGATGACTCCTACCATTTAATGGCTTACATCGCGGAGTGATTCTCAAATGGCAGGATAATACCGCTTTTTTTGCGGTTTTTTTTATGCCTGAAATACTGTTGGAGGTTGATTAAATCCCTGTATGGCATTACTTGAAAAAATTCTCTACTTAGGCGCTGCAGGTGCTCTCGGTACGCTCGCGAGATACGGGCTATCCGGCCTCGTGCAGCGATATATGGGGAACGCGTTTCCCTGGGGGACGTTTGCTGTAAACGTTATGGGCTGCTTTTTATTTGGAGCGATCTGGTCGCTTTCCAATGAGAGGTTTGCCCTGAGTGGTGAAGCGAAAATATTGATTCTAACCGGATTCATGGGTGCCTTCACGACTTTCTCAACGCTTATTTCGGATTCGAGTTTCCTGATGGTGGATTCGCAGTGGATTCAGGGTTTGGGAAATATCCTCATGCATACTGTGGTTGGGATTGTGGCTTTTTTTGTTGGATTGGCGGTTATTCGGGTGGTTTGAGATGCTTATGTCAAAAACTAAAGTGTCAGGTGAGGGCACCTGACACCACTACTCATGATTTCGGAAAACATGGACTTCAGGACATGCTGTAGGGGCTGAAAATCTTCAGCCCTGCTCGAATCACCACACATATCCTCTTTTGACTGGATTAGGATTGAAGATTTTCAACCCCTACGGTAAATGGCAGATATTGCGTCTGCCAGCACATTCAGTTGATAATTTATTCCTTGTCTTCCTCTACTTCAGGTGCAGGAAATATCTCCTTTAAGACAGCAATCGCACCAAACGACTTCTCGATGTGAATATAACGAGCTTTGTTCTTCTTTGCAGTTTTGCTGAAAAGCTCACCCTTGTCACCATCTGCTGCCACAACAACTAATTCCGCACCTTCAGCAGCCAATTTGTTAAAGCCGTCCGACAGAGCTCCCCGCCTGGCTTCTCCGCCAATATGGAAAGTAAGGATGGGAATTTCTGCTTTTTTGGCAGCCTTAATCAGCACTTCACCCCTTTTCTCCTCATCGCTGACATCAATTTTGGCTGCCCCTAATCCTTTAGACGAGCCACCTGCTACGAGGATGATGCTCTTGAATCCTTCAAGGCTGTCTGCACTCGCGAGTTTTTGCATACTCACTTCGACCCCGGCACGTTTACATAAACCCTTCATTATCAGTATATCCGCTGCCTGTCCGATTGAAGTCAGCAATACCGGCTGCTTGTATGTTTTGACATCTTCTGCAAATACCACAGGTATCAGAAAGATGCTAATCAGAATTATCGCTATATGTCGCATGGTTGTTGTTTCTCTATTTATGCCTAACGCAGGTAAAAACCTACTCCGCGCTCTTTAATCTCATCAATCCCCGGAACTCTTGTGTAAGATATTGCCCTATCAGGATTGAATTCACTATACACTTCGGTTAAAACTTTTATCGACTCAAGATGTCGTCCGACTCTCGTTTCAATTGGAATCCCCTCTTCGGGAAATGGCACAGCTAACTTGCCAAGTTTATCAGCTCGAGCATATAAGGGATCTTTACTCTTCGTAATCAATTCAGTGTTTGTAACTCCACGCATCCTGCCCTGTAAAGCACCTGCAGTTTCCAGAAGGACAACGCTCGCTTCTGTAAAATCCCCAATTTCGCGATGACTCAAACCATGGAAGTTTTCTGGCGACACTTCAAGCTGGATTTCAACACCCCGCATTTCAAGATCTACCGTTGCCATCGCAGCGATATCCGTTACTCTTTGATGAGCAACCAGCGCGTTGATAACCGGATATTCAGGTGCTGCTTCGTGTAAATCAATAACAATATCAACCTTCTCTTGTCGAACGACTTCAGTGATTGCATACGCAATCATCTCTGTCAGGCTGCCATTTTTCTTTCCGGGGTACGCCCTGTTCAGGTTCCTTGTTTCGGCTCCTGAAAGCAGTTGACCTGATGGGTGGTGTCGATATACAATCGGATCAGGCCATCCGTCAAGCATATTTGTATAGCGTGAACCGACCTTAAACTCGCGTTTTCTGCCTTTCCGGTTCTTGATGTGAAATGATTGGGGAAATCCTTCCTGGGGTTCAGTTGCAGTAAAAGCAGATGCATTTGCACGCGGGATAACGATCACCTTTCCCTGCTCAACACTCAGGTTCTCAGCGAGCAATACAGCTGTTACATTCGCTGCGGGTTCGTTGGGGTGTGTTCCACCTAAAACAAGTACCGCACCTCCGGGATTTCGGCTCTCGAAAATGAGAACTTCGGTTTCTCCTCTTGTGCCCTTCAGTGACGGAAGATAATAACTAAGTTTCTGTTTTTTTGTCATTGAAGAGCTCGGATAAACCGGGCTTGCATCACGGAGCTCAACAAAGGCTCCGCCACTGGCAAGACAGGCGATTAATACAAAAAACAGATATATACCGATACGCATCAGGTTCCGGTTGCGCAGTGACATTTCCTGTTCGTCAATTTTTACTTCAGGCTCAACTTTTCTCGTCTGAGCACGCGGTTGTTTTTTCTTAGCCAATCAAAGCCCTTAGGTTAATCGAAAGCCCCATATTTAATATACCATGAAGTGATTTGAACTTCAACAGATTGCTCAATCTAAAAAGCATAGTTCTTTACGTTTGTGTGAAATAATCAGATTATCCGGAGGTTGAAATGTAGTTTTAATCCTGGGATGAGACGTACTATAATTCAAACACGGATGTGCGAACAAGAACGTCCGTCCTCCCTGCAACCCAGACTGTCCAAGAATTACCAGTGAGTGGTGTCAGGCGTCCTCGAGTTCTTTGAAATATTAGCATTTTTATGTTGTGTTTGCTTGATTTAGAGTCCA
>CAYLYZ010000053.1:0-35359 GCA_964387885.1 uncultured bacterium
CCTATTTCAGGACAAGACATGAATAATAGATTCCCAATCAAGTTGGGAATGAGGAGAACTTATCTTCAGTATTTATTGAATAGTCTGTCTCGCAATTAGAACACTCTCACACCTCAAGCGGACAGGAATGTCCGCACTCCCCAGACATGGGTTGGGTGATTCGTGAATTACCTTTACAGATAAAACAACAACCCCAACAAACTATCCGCAACAATTACCGCAAAGATTGACGCCACAACCGCCTTGGTCGTCGCGCGTCCGACCCCCTCCGGTCCACCTGTGACTCTGAAACCGAAAAAGGCAGCAAAAATTACTATCAGCCAGGCGAAAACAACACTTTTGATCTGTCCGGTTATTATATCCCATCTGTATAAAGCACTCTGGGCTTCGAGGAAGAATGCCTGGGGAGTTAAGTCTAAGGTTCCTATCGCGACTAAGAAACCTCCGAAGATTCCGACGACAGTTGCCATGATTGTTAATAATGGAGCGGTAATCACTATCCCAATTAGCTTCGGTACAACAACATATCGGATCGGTTTTAAGCCCATTGTTACCAGTGCGTCGATTTCCTCGTTTACCGACATTGAAGAAATCTCAGCTGCAATTGCAGCTCCGCTACGCCCGGCGAGCATTATGGCAGTCATCAAAGGTGCCATCTCTCTCGTCATTGAGATAACCACCAGATCAGCAACGAAAATGTTTGCTCCGAACTGCCTGAGCTGTGCCGCTGATTGCAAAGTCAGGACTACTCCGACAAGAAAAGCAATTACAAGAACTACCGGGAGCGCTCCGACCCCGATAGCCAGCGCCTGAGCCTGAATCGATCCTTTACGATGTCCGTGAGGGTTCCATAATCCGATAATTGTCCAATAGACGGATTCGGAGATAATTACCAGCAAATCACCTATCGATTTGAACAGATCAATCGTTTTATCCCCGAGAGAAACCATTGCCCGTGATTTCTCTTCCGGAAACCTGATCTCAGGAGCTGGATAATAGTATTGCCCCAGCGCATGTTCAACGGATTCTATTGCATTAACCAGTTGGATCGTTTTGCCCTTAATCCTGCAGGAAACGTCAAGTTCTGCAAGAACTGATGCTCCGAGACTGTCTAAAACAGTAACTTCGCTGAGGTCTATCGGAATAGTCTGGGATTCAAATTCCGCAACTGCCCTGGTGAGTTGTGTAAGTAAATCGGAAGGACCTCCATTCCTCATCGATCCCTTGAGGTAGATTCTCTGCTCATCAGCCGTTAGTGTACAGGATGGATCAGGTTTTTTCATAGCTTAGAAGAAGAAATAACTGATACGGACTGAAAGGAATTGCTCGCGAATTGTCCAGTCTAGTGCCGGGTCGCGGTTGAGGCGGAAGATGTGCTCGAGGGTCACGTTACGGGTTAATCCGAGCGTACTGGTGTTCTCAAGATCAACAACCGGTTTATCCATGCTGCCTGTTGGGAATAGAACATCGAGCTCAGTTGTAATCATAAGATTGTTAAGTATTGAAAGATTAGAGATTAGAGAAGACTCAAATCCCCGGACAAAATTATTCGGAATTCTTAGATAGAGATTCGGATCGGTGGACGATTGTTTGTAGACTTTATCATTGTATGTCTGTCGATAACCAAATCCGGTTCTGATGTTCAACCGGGAAGTGAAGGTTCGCAAAGCAGTAATGTTAACACCAATACCCTCTTTCAGTCCAAGAGGAAAAAGAGACGGCTCCAACTCAACATCATCGACATTTGTGAGCATCTCGTCATTTAACTCAAGATCGCGAAGAGTAATATCTCGAGATGTTTCGAATCGGCTTATTGTCGGAAACAGGTGGGTTGAGACCTCAAACCTCGTATAACCACCAAGAAATGGGAGAAAATAGTACACATAGGTGTTTTTCAACTGCACTCTGTCCTGACTTATAAGAAAAGATTGCTTTTCCTGGCGCAGGGCTCCAATCTCTATCAGGTTACTTGAAAGCAAAAAGTGTGGCAATTGATCATACAGGAGACGGTTTTCAAACTGGGTCAGGACGGATATATTTATCTTTGATTCCTGTTCTGTCACATTATTTGCATCATTTATTATTATGCTGCCATGTACTGCGGGAAAATGTTTCCAGAGGCTGTTCTGTTTTACCCGGGTTGCAAATGGCAAAATTCCTGAGCCAATAAAATCACCTGTTTGTGAATTTATTACGAGTGTATATGGGATGTATGTCCCTGTTTCGAGATGTACAGTTGCAAAATTTACAAATGTATTAGGATCAATCCCCCGCGGGACAATCTTATACAGTCCGGGTTCTAATAATAATGTCTGTAATTGCTCACCTAATTCAGGATTTATTGCCGAAATAATCCCGAAATTTTCTAATGTCTCATTATTATAAACCTGGAGGTCTTTCTTAAAATTATTTCTCGATTCGTCAATTACATCAATTGTCAGGGCACACCAGTCGGGTTCTAAAATAATAGTTTGACCGCGATCGATCTCAATCTCTCTTCTAATCCTCTGCTGGATTGAACCTGTCCCGAATAAAACGGAGTATTTACCGGGTGGGATAAAAAAACTCGATCCCATCCGTCTTTCACCAATTAGTTCTTCACCTTGAAAAACAGCGTAAAAAGGTTCATTTGCCGGGCTGGTGATTGCTGGAACGAAGATCCGTCCCATGCCCTTTTGATCATCTTCACCCTCCACATACAGCTGTTGAGAAGGTGGCAGACTTAACCAGGTCTGGTATGGATCATTTTCATCAGTTTCAGCAAGTGCTTCAAAGATCAGACCAGAAAGCAAAAATGCAATAACAAAGAGCTGCACTTTTTCCAGTACTCTTCTTTTATATCCCTGATTGATAATCCTGATAATTTCCACAAAGATCATTCTCCAACCTTCAGGCTATCCTCTTCGGGAGGGAGGAAATGGAGAACGACTTTTGAGAGGAAAATCTCAGTCTCTTCGTTTATTATATCGCTTAGTGCTTTCGCAAAAATGGTCATGTTCTGCGCTGGGATCGGGTATTCTCTGTCAAAAGCATGCCTCACCAGGATTTCTGCTTTGTTCCTGTCATATAACTCGAACGCCATTTTCAGATGTGCTGCCGAATAGGCCTCACTCTCAAAGAGCTCAATTTGAAAAATCTCCCCTGTGATTTCATAATCGGGGATATCCTCAAGAAATTCTCTCTGACATTTCTGAAACATATCATAAGCATTGATATGCTGCGCAACAAGATCAGCGACTGCAACCTGCGGTCTAACTGCCCAGAGGCTATATCTATAATAATTGATCTGATGGGATGAAAATCTTGCAATGATTCTAATCGAATCGAAGGAGCGCGGGATCTTGAAGTTCAGTACCTGAGTCTTATATGGGAGTGGTTCATCAAGAATGAGATCAGAATTCTTTGCACTCGGATAATAATCCAGAAGGTAATAAGTTGTAAATACCGCCTGACTTGTACAACCCGCAACCGTCAGCAGGATTAAAAGCAAAAACCAGTTCGATTTCCTTTTCACAAAACTCCTCCTCGCAAAAGCGGGGACATTTGGTTGATTATCTTGTTCCCGAGGGATTAATTTCTCCTCCCTGCCTGCCGCGCCATATCAGCGATGGGTCCTCAGATATCAGCCGGCTGAACTCATTGAATGATTCGAGACCATCGCGCAGGACTTCAAGTGACATTAGCAGATCATGCCGTCCTTTCAACAATGTTAGATCAATGTGATTGAAAGCAATGCGTGCTTCATCAAGGGTTGAAGACAGATTTCCAAGTACTGCTGCCAGATCAGCATCGTTAATTGTTGTTGTAACCGAATCAAGATTAGCAAGTGTTCTTGAAATCTCAGGTGATTCGGTAATAGCCAGGACGTTCTCAGAAGCAAGCTCAAGATTTGTTATCGTATTGGCAATTGGCTCTCGATTCTCATCGAATACGGAGTGGAAATCTTCCAAAACCAGTGCGGTGGAATTGATCAATTCAAATAGCTTTTCCTGATTCTCACCTCCGGTCAGCTCTATAAAATTACTCAACACAATTTCAAGTTTTTCCGATACAGCTTCAACCCTTCCGGTAAATGCCTGCAAAGGTGATGCACCAGCCGGTATCTCTGTGCCCGGTTCCAAAAGAGCGGCTTCGTTTGATCCACCTGTGAGTTCAATGATCTTCAAACCGGTGAGTGAAAGGGCAGTTATTTCGGCGCGAACATCGGTTTTGACCGGTGTTCCATCGAGTAGAGAAATTTCGACGATTATTGTCGAAACCTCCTGATCATCAATTTTTATATGATCAACACGTCCAACACGAACTCCATGGTACTTAACCTGTGCCCCAACTTCAACACCACTTACGGAAACATCCTCATAGCGGATAAAATACTCATCCCGCTTCTCAAACACATTTTTTCCGGTAATATACAGGAGCATTATCAGGAGAACACTTCCTGAAACTGTCAGAAATATTCCCAGTCTGGCTTTTTGTGCTCGGGTTATCTCACGCACTTTCTGAACTCTTCATTACATCTGCTAACATTTCCGCAGATAGCTGGTCTATCAGGGGATCGATAACCAACTCCAACGCACCAGTGAGAATCTCATCCAATCTGTAAAGCGAAAGAGATATCCTGTGGTCAGTTACTCGTCCCTGTGGAAAATTATATGTTCTTATCTTTGCCGATCTATCGCCAGAAGAAACTTGACTTTTCCTTTCGGCAGCTCTTTTACTGTTTTCCTCGTCCAGAGCTTTCTGGTACAACCTGGCTCGCAGTACCTTAAGTGCCTGAGCTTTGTTTTTGTATTGCGATTTTTCGTCCTGACAGGATACGACAAGTCCAGTGGGCAAATGAGTCATGCGAATTGCAGAATCGGTTTTATTCACATGCTGACCACCGGGTCCGGATGAACGGAACGTGTCAATTTTGAGATCCTTTTGGTCGATTTGAATATCAACCTCTTCTGCCTCCGGCAGCACTGCTACCGTAGCAGCAGAAGTGTGAACTCTGCCTTGAGTTTCGGTTGTCGGAACTCGTTGTACTCGATGAACTCCCGATTCATGCTTCAATCTACCGTAAACGCCATCACCGGAAACATTGATTATCACTTCCTTAGCCCCACCCAATTCAGTAAAGTTTCCATGCATTAACTTGAATTTCCAACCGCTCTGTTCGAAAAAACGCGTGTACATTTTATACAGATCCATTCCAAACAGAGCTGCTTCATCACCACCTGTTCCTGCTCGAATTTCCAGAACTGCATCCCTCGCATCTTCGGGCGCTTCCGGAGCGAGCAGTCGTTTTATTTCCGTCTCCAGCGATTCGATTTCAGAAATCTTGTCAGGTAGTTCAGCCTCCGCGAGCTCAGCAAGTTCAGGATCATCTAAAGCGTTCTGAAGATCATCCCTCTCCTCTTTGAACTTGAGGAGGTTCTGTCGCAAGCCTTTGAGATTGCTCAATCGTTTATGTTCACGTGAAAGCTCTTTCATCCGCGACTGATCTTTTAAAGTCTCAGGATCAGCCATTTTCAACTCTATCTGTTCAAGTCGCGGTTGAACTTCAGCGAGCAGGTCTTCTATTGTAATCATAATTTATTAAATTCGATGTAAAAGTGTTTGGTGCATTGCTCCTGTCGATCTCCTTTTCAATTCAGGCAGCATGATTAGTTGGATCGATTTCTGCGTCTGGCCTGGTTTTCCATCTCCGGTGTAACCACAGCCACTGATCAGGATGTTTACGGATTTCCTGTTCAATTCGGTTTGTAATCCGACCCATTATTAAGTTCTCATCAGAATCACGGTTACCCGTCAAGTCGTCAAATTGCATCTCCTCGAAGGTGACGCTATACCTTTGTGAACTATCTAACACTGAAGAAACAAAAATCACCGGAGCCCGGGTTTTAAGGTGAAAAACAGCCGGGCCACGGGGTGTTGAAGCCAACTTCCCAAAGAAAGGTGTAAATGTACCCGATTTTCCGGCGTTTTGATCACATAGCATCGCAACAATATTCTTTTTTTTCAGAGCCTTTAAAATTACCTTTGCTGCATTTCGCTTGTGAACCGTATGTATACCGGTAATCTCACGAAGATCATTCATCCACTTTTCAACCAGTGGGTTCGATTGGGAAGTAACTACATATGTTATGTCATATCCGAGATTCGAGATTGCCGAGCCCATCCATTCCCAATTTCCGATATGGGCTGATACTGCAATAACACCCTCTCCCCTTTCGAGAGTATTTTTAAGTACCTCCATGTCCGGGAAGCTGATATTCTCGCTAAAGAATGCAGAGTCCAGATCGGGCAGTCTGGCTAATTCAGCACCAACACGAATGAAATGCCGCCAGCATTTCCTGTACAGTGTTTCATTCTGCGTAATTGAGTTTTCAGGAAATGCTAAATTAAGATTTTCCATCGCAACACCCCGTCGCAACCGAACAACACCGGATAGAATATTTGCGATTAGATCGGCTAACTTTCTGGAACCTTTCAGTGAGAGTCGTCGGAAAACCCAGGACAAGATCAATACACCCCGGAATCCGACTTTATCCCCAAAACCTGATTTCCTTTGATGATGTGTCGTGATTATTACCCTTCCTGAATCAGGGTTTACACTTGAACAAATACTCTTCTGTTTTCATCCTGTTCGCCTGCCCCAGCTTTGAATGTACAGATGAGAGTTTTTTCACAGAGATGTTTTTAGAAGGATAATACTGTTCAAGGATTTTCCTGAAAGCCTTATCATCCGGGATTACTCCACCTTTGGAATAACTTGAAACCAGCCACGCATCACCCTCTCGTGCAATTTCGCATACTTTCCCAATTGCCGACGCAACTTTTTCTTTGTGGGCAAAAGGTGATTGATGACGATTTGTACGATATCGTCCGGCAAAGGCAATTTCAGGATAATCGTACAGCACCAGCGTTTCTATCAAATGATAGAATCTGGAATAATGCCCCTGGGAGTATGGCGGATCAAGATATACAACCCGTGCCTGACGGATGTATTCATGAACTTCTTCCATAAAATTAACATAGTCCTCTGTCATGACAATATGAGGACCCTTATCTGAGGGATTGCTCAGAATGTTATTCTCAAATTCTCTGACCCTGTCCAGGAAAATATCCCACACACTTTGTCTTCGCTGACCTTTCATATACTTCATATTATGGTCGCTAACGTGTTGATATGCTGCCCAATGGCCGGGACCAGGATTAACCTTGTTTATAACTCCTATCAATGCTGAAATTAACAAACAACGTAGCCTATAGGAATCAACATGCTTAAATTCATCCCGCTGCGGAAGCCACATGTCACACAGTTTATCAATTGCACACCTTATTGAATCAATTTCAGCTGCCTGCTGAACACCGATGTATGAATTTGCATAATAAAGCGAAAACAGACTGTAAGGTTCAAGTTTATTCAGAGTGCGATATGCTTCAACTCTCCTGTGCCCAAATAACAGAGAGAACTCTTCTGGCCAGCCAAGTGCAGGTGTCTCCCTTAGGTAGTAGGGGTACGATTCGCAAAATTCCCTGTATTCAAACCAATTATATTTCGTATCAGCATCCTTTGACAGCATTTCCTGTTCACGACGTAAGCCATATCCGAAAATATCGGCAAGATGTCTGGCATTAGTAATATAGAACCTTCGAAAGGTATCTAATAGAACACCTTCAAACCGAGGTTCAGGATCGTAATTTAAAAGAGTCTCACCAATAACTCTCGAATAGCGTTGTATGTCATTAGCCACCATCTGGCAGCGATTTTTCATGGCATATCCGATTGTATGGGTTCCTGCCATTAAATCAACAATTATATCACCGGGTTTTGTTAATTTTATTAGTTCACTTGCTACAAAGTCCAATATTGCTTTCTTTGAGCCCATGTACTTGGTGACAAGAAGTTTTGGGTGGGAATTTGGAGAAGGTTTTGACTTAGCCGTATTTTCTTTAGCCATAATGGTTTTGTTCGCCTGGGATTTTGCTTTTTCTAAGAAACTGACAACCTTGAAATATAGTAAAATACTTGAATTAAGTCAAGGTGATTTTGCGAAAGCCTTTGTGGGAGGTTAGTTAGAGTGTTGAATAACTAATAAGATATGAAATTCTGTTTGGATGTAAATAACTTGTATTATCCAGGTTTGAGTGTAAATTATTAGCATTGGAGCCAATGATTATTTATTGATAATCATTCTGGAAAAAGGAAATTTGGTGATTCATCATCCCGTCTTAATTGACGACCAGGTGAAGATATACTCGCAGCTATTATCGGATTTCCTGTGCATTTTAACAAGAAATGGTACACATAATAGTAGGTTTACATTTAACATGACGACCACAACAGGCAAAGGGAGAGAAAAAATAAAAACCGTAAAAATATACACGGATGGTGCATGTCGAGGGAATCCCGGTCCGGGAGGATGGGGAGTAATTTTAACATATGGCGAAAAACGCAAAGAGCTCAGCGGTGGAGAAAAAAGAACCACTAATAACAGAATGGAGCTCATGGCTGTCATAAAAGGACTCGAAGCACTTAAAAAACGATCTGAAGTAGAAATTATTTCAGACTCATCATACGTTGTAAAAGGAATGAATGAGTGGATTTTTAATTGGATAAAGAAGAATTGGAAAACTACAGGTGGCAAACTCAGGAAGAATACCGACCTTTGGAAAACTCTTGTTGAACTCACTAAAAGACATAACGTGAAATGGACATGGGTGCGCGGTCATGCCGGACATCCATTGAATGAAAGAGCCGATCAACTTGCTGTTAATGCCATTCCTGAATAATAATCAAATAAAAAAATCTGATTGGCGTACTATTTGCATAAATACAAATAAACTAGTAAAAATCCCATAATTGGCTGCTTTTCATTTCGAATTAATGCCATTATGGCAGGATGAAAAAAACAACATAAAGAAGGAAATATAATGGCTAAAGAAATTGAATTAACAGACGCCAACTTCGATGAGATAATCTCGAAATCTGAATTACCTGTGATCGTTGACTTCTGGGCACCCTGGTGTGGTCCTTGCCGGTTCATGTCACCTGTGCTGAGTGAAATTGCCAGTGAAAAATCAGAAATCCTGAGTATTGCCAAGTTAAACGTTGACAATAATCCGGACAAATCATCTCAATTCGGAATCTCCGGAATCCCAACTCTACTCTTTTTTAAGGGTGGCAAAGAAGTCGATCGTGTCGTTGGCGCACTTCCAAAACAAATGATTGAACAGGCTATCCAAAAAAACTTCGCAAATTGAAGTTGCCTTAATAAGCCCGATACCCGGATTTCTATAACTGCCGGTGCAAACCGTTACACATTATCCGGTAATCCAAATTTGTAGGGTCAGTAATCACTTAAACGTTACTGAAAAGTAATTTAACTCGATGCCTGACCCATTTTTTTTAACTATTGATAATAAATAACATTGAATTTAAACAGAGTTATAATAATGAATTATAATTATGTTAATTAAAAACGAATGATTTATCTTATAGAAAATTTCTTTTCAAGCTTTTCCTCTTGAATCATGATAGTAAAGGTTTTATATTAGTTTTAGGCACGGATTACGTTTTTGCAAACATAGCACGAGGCTTTGTACGCCCATTCAATGAAAAATCATGTCTGAACTCTCTCTGACATACCATCTGCGGGATTGTCATACGAAGACATCATTATCAGTCTTAATGACAGTTCTACTGACCTGTTTTTTCTCTCTGTTGATACCCGGAGATTCCTTTGCCCGAATTTTGCGGGTTCCTGAAAACTTCGAAACCATTCAAAGTGCAATAGATACCGGTGGCGGTCGTGACACGATTGTTGTCTCCCCCGGCACTTATTTTGAAAACCTACGCATTTCTGATACACCATTAACTCTTGCAAGCCTTTTTCTTTTAACTGGCAATGAAGAATATATTGATTCAACAATTATCGACGGAGATGAAAACGGACTAAGTGTAATCAGCATAAGAGATTCCGAGGATCGAGACTGCCGTATTTGTGGATTTACAATTACAAATGGTCATTCGGATTATGGTGGTGGAATTTACGTTAGAAGTTCCGCCCCGCAACTCGAAAACCTGATTATTAGAAATAACACCGCTCAACGAAACGGTGCTGGAATTTATAACACCGGGGAATCTCAAACAAGTATTTCAGACATAACCCTTGAAAATAACACCGCCAATAACGGTGGCGGTGGTGTCAGTGTATACCAGCTCTCAGCTGTTTCAATTTCCAATTGTCAAATAAGGTCCAATCACGCTGAATCTTATGGCGGAGGAATTCAATGCTCAAACGCACTGGCTAATGTCGAAAATGTCATCATCGAAGATAACACCTCCGGTCAGTACGGTGGGGGAATACATGTTTTTGGATTAGCTTCGGTGCGACTTACCGGTGGAATAATCAAGGGAAATCAAGCCATACTTGGTGGTGGAATCGGGATTTGGAATGAATCTCTGGTAACTGCCACCTATGTATTATTTGCCGAGAACTCTGCAACGTTTGGTGGTGCTGTTTGGGTTGAATTGGGCAGCATGATGGCGAGTAACTCAACCTTTTCCAACAATTCCGGGGAAGATAGCGGTGTAATAACGATATCAGGACCTTCTCAAGTACTGTTTGACAGCTCAATTCTCTGGAATAATTCGCAGCCGGCATTAATAACGGTGGCTGCTGAAGGTTCAGTCGTAGATGTGAATTATTCAGACATAGAAAATGGTAGAGATTCATTCATTTTCCAGGGAGGTGAATTTCATTGGGGGGATGGAAATTTTTCAATTGATCCTCTTTTCATGGAGTTGGGTAATGTTGAATATCATCTCCACGAAGATTCACCATGTATTGATACTGGCAACCCCGAGGCACCACAAGATGAAGATGGCAGCAGGTCTGATATGGGCGCATTTCCATTTTTCAATGGTGGTTCACTCGAGGGACATGTTTTCAGCGCTTTGGATGACAGTCCGATTGAGGATGCTCGCGTCTCAACCTCAAATGGAATAATAACAGTATCTGATGAGGAGGGTTTCTGGCAAATTGATAATGCCCGAGCTGCAAATCTTTCCATAACCGCTTCGGCCTCCGGATTTACAGATTCAACCGAAATCGATATTGAAATTGAGCCGGATGAGGTTTTGCAGATAGATTTTTCGCTACGGCAATTAGAATTCACTCCCCTCCTTGAAAGAGAGGTACTCGAGGTCGATCGGAACAATTCGCGAGTATTTTTATTCAACGCTGGAAGGAACGGAAATGGAGTGCTCGAGTGGAACATGGATCACAGGTTAAGTGGTGAAGCTGCCGTTGATATCTGGGAACGGAGCCGGACATTCCCCTTTGGACATCAGGTTGACAATTGCTCGATTAAAGCCGTTGCATTTGCTAATGAAATGTTCTTTATCCCCTCAAGTGATTCAAACGGAGTTGAAAATATAAACGTCTTCGATCGGGATGGAGAATTGATAAATGAATTCGATTATGAGGGAAATCCAGATAACGGAATCACCGACCTGACATGGGATGGAGAATTGCTCTGGGGCTCGGGGGAGCGAACCATATTCGGATACTCCCTTGATGGAGAACTGATACGCTCCTTTGATGGGCCATTCAATGTTAATCAAGCCATAACGTGGGATTCCGAACGTGGAAGTTTTTGGATAGGCCTGAACCGGGAAGATTTTATCCGGGTTGATCCCGAAGGTGAGATTATAAGCGATCTCCATAATCCAGGCTTTGAAGTTACAGGTTTATCATATTGGGATGAAGCCCCGGACGATTTCAACCTCTACATTACCCATCACGCTGGTATAAACCGGACAGTCCATAAAATGAATCCCACCACCGGTGATACAGCGTATGTAAGTAGCATTGTTAGTCCAGAAGGTGGTGATTGTGGTGGGTCTTTTATTTCAACGGATTTTTATCCTCTTGCTACAGTATTTATGAATGCATTCCACTCAACTGGAGAAGATGACGGAGATCGTATCGACCTCTTTCTTATGGATGCCTATCTTGACTGGATAACCTATGATCCGAGCGAGGGAGTGCTTAATCAAAATGACCTGCTTCAGGTAAATCTAACTTTAGATTCAGAAGAATTACAAATTGATAATTATGAAGCAGAAATAATTATAAGCCATAATGGTGCTAATAGTCCTGTTTTAGTACCAATTGATGTTACAGTGACACATCCGATGTCAGCCAAATCAGAGACAGAAATTACTCCGGAGCTATTTAATTTATCTGCACCATATCCAAATCCATTTAATTGCCAAACGACAATAAATTACTTCATTGGGAAACCATCCCCGGCAAGTATAAAAATATTCAACATGGAGGGTCGAGTTATTGAAACTCCTATCGACAAATGGCATACACCTGGCAGTCACGAAATAGTCTTTAAAACCGGAAGTATAAGCTCAGGGGTGTATTTCGTTAAACTCTCGGCAGGAGAAATAACACAAACAAGAAAGATGATTCTCATAAGATAATTTTCTCTTTTACGTTGGCCTCTACTCGAATACTTACCGGAGACATATCTTACGGAATACGGCAAACCTGCAAAAAAAATTAAGAAACTTAAAAACTGATGTTAAATCATAAAACAAGCTTTGTTATACCCATTAGAATTTTCTTCATTCTTGAATTTTTATTGATTATTTCCTTTCAGGTTTACTCGCAAAAATCAATATCTGAGTGGTGATTCCTTGACCACAACTGACCACATCAACTTTAGCAACTCAGAGAAGAACCGTGAAGTGCCCGCTGTGATTATGTTCGCTGATATAATCGACTCGTCAAAATATGCCAAATTTGGCGGGTTGAGACGTTATAATCGAATGGTTCGCGAATTTCATAATACTGCTCAGAAAACCATTGATAGATACAGCAGCATTAAAATTAAAAATGATCATCTCGAGAAACGCGCTTATGGAGATGAAATTTCAATCTTCTTCTATTCCAACAATATCCCGAATGACCTGAGTCATGCTCTGCACTGTGCGGTTCAACTACGAAACAGATGGTTAGAATCTCAGTTCAACCAGGAGGTATTAGAAGAAACAGATCATCGAGTCGAGCTCAGAATAGGGATTGGACTCGGTAAGGTCAGATTGGAGAAGAGCATCTGGGGACAGGGAGTAACTGCTGAGGGATTCCCAATCGCTCAGGCGAAACGTATCGAAGGAAAGGCTTCCGAGATTGCAGCGAAATCAAAGATTTTACTCCAGGCAACATTAATCGAACCATTAAAAAATATTGATTGCGGTATCGAAATCGGAGAACCGATTACTATTAATGTAAAAGGCATAGGTGATATCATAGTTGTACCTGTTGAGGACTATCAGGAATTGCAGAGGAACTACGTTTTTGAGCTAAAGGCATATTCAACGGAGATATCCCCGGAAGATGAGTCTTATCTCAATTTCACTGCCGGGAGCTTCGAATCCGACAATCCTTATCATCTCTTCTTTCGGGGAAATGAGTTCTTCCGTGAAAACAAATTTGAAGAAGCAATTTCGCTATATCGATCCGCGCTCGAGATAAAGCCGGATTTCGTTCGAGGATTCAACAATCTCGGAATGGCACTAAGGCGTCAGGGCAAACTCGAAGAGGCGGTCGAACAATATCGGACTGCAATTAAGATCAAACCCGGATATGGTTTTGGCTTTGTAAACCTCGGAGTAGTCCTCAAGCAACTCGGAAGACTTGATGAGGCGATTCGAGCATATCAACGGGCTATTGAAATCAATCCAAACGATCCGGATGGGTACAACAATCTTGGAGCTGCATTCCGCAGGAAGGGAATGTTTGAGCAAGCTGTGGACCAATACAAGAGGGCAATAGATCTCAATCCCGACCAAAATCTCTTCTATTCGAATCTTGGAGAAGCATATGCACTGCAGGGAAAATGGCTAAAGACAATTGAAGCCTGCCAAAGGTCGATTGAATTAGAAACGTTTAACGACGAAGCTCATTTCTATCTGGGGATGGCATATGAAAGCACCGGTGAAAAAAATATGGCGATTGAGGAGTATAAAAAGACTTTGGACATTAATCCCAAGTTTATTGAGGCAAAGGAGCGACTGAACAAACTTCTGTAAATTTTGTGTATTTCAGAGTTACAGACCAAACATACTGAAGGTTGAAAATTAACATCAAATAACGTAAGTTGTCTTATAGTAACTTGTAATTCTGTCAGACATGCATGAAACCAGACTTGTTTACCATTAGGGCAAGGAGGAGGTTTGATATGGTTGCGAAGTATTCAGTACTAACATTGTTTACAATTCTTATTTCTTTCTGCATCTCGGGGTGTGAAGAGCGGATTTTAATACCGGGAAATTCTGAAATTGAACCGGAACTCATTGGTGTCTGGTCGCTTGTTGAGGCTGATGATCTTATGGAAGGTGATCTGAAGATCAGCGAGAACGGGAAAGGTAAGGAATATGGTCTTTATGGTCGAGATTTCATTCGAGAATCTCATGACTTTTCTGTTATAGATTACATATTAGAAGGCAATTTTTTAACTTTCGAGAATAGAGTTTATAAACGCAACTCTACCGTAAACAAGCGATCATCCCACATGTTCATGCCAGATGAAGGATTAGTAAAACTCTTTCTAATCGATGAGGCTTTGCCGTTGATTATGAAAATTGGTTATAACTCAAACCTCGATTTATTTTACAAAAAGATTTCTCTATGGAGCCCTCAGTTTGGATATGAAGTCGATACTGTCTGGTTCAGTGTCACTGAGGATTTTATTTATCCGGCTGAAGTTAATGATCAATCAGATCGGGCATCTATTGTTCTGGGTGAAGGCATAGGTGATCCATATAATGATGAAGATAGCTTTTTCTGGTCACCCTGGCGTGCAATCTATGATACAACCTTCGCATCGGGTGATTACAGGGTTGTTTATCAAGGTCCGGTTTTTGTTTCCGGTTCATTCAGAAGACCTATTTCTGCAGATGAGGAACCCATCCCTGTGTACTCCTATTTACAGAGATTTAAATGGAGCTTCCTCTACACCGGGTATGTTGTTCCAGGATTGGGCACAATTCATGCTGAGTGGTTTAATGATAACGAGCGTGGTAGAAATGATGCAAACGATCCCGGATATTATCCTCCATCCTTCCATCACCGTATAAGTCTGGTCGGATATTACAATCCACTCATTGGATGTGATGCAGGATATCATGCTGGAGGCAGCAGATAACTTGAAAATCACTTCAATATCCACATTAACAATAATTGTGGCAATACTCATATGCTGCATTGGGTGTGAGGAACGGATCGTAGCACCTGGAAATTCCGGGCCCGATGCAAATCCGGAACTTATAGATGTCTGGTCTCTCGTTAAGGCTGACCACCTGTGGGAGGGCGACATCATAATTGATGCTTACGGGATAGGAGTTGAGTACGGAGTTAATGGCAGGGAATTTTGCGAACAGAAATATGATTTCAGCAGGATTGAATACTCCCTGGTAGATAACATTCTGAGCTTTGAGGATAAAATCTATAAACGCAACAGTACAGATAAGAAACGTTCACCCAACTTCATTTTCCCTGACGAAGGTCTCGTAAAACTCTTTTTAATAGATAATGCTTTACCTTATGTAGTAAAAACAGGTTATAATTCAGACCTGGATTTGTTTTACAAAAAGATCTCGATCTGGAGCCCACAATTTGGAAACGAAGTTGACACGATGTGGTACAGGGTTTTGAAGGATCGGATTATTGAAGCATTTAACATTGATTATTCAGACAGCTCAAAAACCAGATTTGGGCCCGACATATACGATCCCAAGCACTTCAAGGATTGGTTTTTTGAGCCATCCCTCTGGCGAACCATCTATGATACAACCGTAACTTCTAAACATTACAGCATAATATACCAGGGACCATCATTGCTGTCGATTTATGGAAATCCGGGCTTTTCCGGTAGAGACAGCCTCTCAGCTTATAATTCATATTTGCGGAGGTTTTCACTGAGATTTGCACACAGCTGCCTTGTAACTGACGGATTAGGAACCATATATACCGAGTGGGAAAATGTTGTGCCCTGGGGCAATGGCAGAGTTATAACATGCCCGGTATACCATCATGTTGCAACATTAAGAGCCTATTACAATCCGCTCGATAATTATGATGCCGGCTACAAAGTCAGGAATCAATAATTACTACCAAAACATAATGAAGTTAACAAGCCAATTAATTAAACCGAGCCACAGGACTCAAGCCAATTGACACCAGAAGATTTTAACATTATAAACGCTAAAGAAAGACCTGAATTAGAAAAACTCAACAGCGAACTCGCTGAAATATGCTGGCCTGAGTTTATGCGTCAAGATCCTGTCGCGAAACATTTTGACGATTTATATAAGAATTTTGCGGATTTTCAGTTCGGACTCGAAGAAAAAGCATCCGGAAAAATAGTGGCTATTGGAAACAGCATTCCACTGTTCTGGAAAATGGATTTCGATAATTTACCGGACGATGGTTGGGATTGGGCGCTTGAAAGAGGAGTGAAGGATCGTTTCACCGGTAAAACTCCGAATATGTTCTCAGCAATTCAGGTGATGATTATCCCGGAATTTCGTGGAAAAGGCTTGAGTAATGTTATGGTTCAGACTATGAGAGATATCGGAAGAGCTTACGGCCTTAGAACTATGATAGCCCCGGTGAGACCCAACCAGAAATGCGACCATCCGAAAATGCCAATTGAAAGATATATTAAACTAAAGAACGATAAGGGTTTGCCATACGACGCCTGGATGCGGGTTCATGCCAACCTTGGAGCAAGAATTATAAAAGTCTGCCCTCTCTCTATGCGTATAATAGGAACAGTTGCTGAATGGGAAGAATGGACAGGACAGGAATTCCCTGAAACCGGTGAATACGAAGTTCCCGGCGCACTCGTACCGATTACTGTTGACCTCAGTTTGGACATGGGTATTTATAACGAACCAAATGTCTGGATGGTTCATGAAGGATTGTAAGTAAAATTATATTAATATTCTCGTTGTCTTTGCGAGCGAAGCGAAGCAATCTCATCCGTACCTTTCGTCTAAGAGATTACTTCGTCGCTTCGCTTCTCGTAAAGACGTTACCCCATAATCCACGTACTGAAATGTCACATCCAAGAGTCCAAGTAATTTGTACAACGTTGATTAAGAGTGGTGTCAGGCGAGGACGCCTGACGACACACTTTTCTTTACAAGCATTATCTCTTCATAATCAGCGTACCACCTGAAGCCGATTTTCTCATAACATCTTATTCCAGCCGAATTATCAACATGTACATTCAAGCCAATATGATCAACATTCCTGAATAACTGCCTGCATAGCTCAGATGTCGTTTTTTGAGCCAAACCTCTACCTCTGTAATCCGGATGCGTTGTGATATTGCCCAATGCTGAAACACGGTATTGGGGTGAATAGACATGTATTCCTGCAATACAGACTAACTTTCCATCAATGTACAAACCAACATACTGCCCCGTTTCCAACATTCTGGGATTGAACCAATTATCCGGATAAGAGATTTTGTATAAATTTTGAATTTCCGCCATATCATTCATTTGCAACTGCCGAGTATTTTGTACGTCAACTCTTAAAAGACTGTTTTCGTCAGTCAGAGACATCTTGATGTGTCTCTCGCATGACATAATATTAAAATCAACTGTCAGGTATTCGTGAATTCCCGGGCTCGCATGGAGATATAATTCATTGGGCAGTTGTGGAGCGATACTCTTCGTTAGTTGACCCAATAGGTCAGAGTCATCATGAAAAAGCAGAAGGGTTGACGGAACTGTCTCTTCGTAAAGGAGTGCAATAGCCTGAATTGTTTCACAGTCATCAACCAGTCCCCACCACTTTGTGAAAGACCAGAACCTGCCGTCGAGGTCACCGATAGAATATATGTGAAGAAACGTATCCTTACGAAGGAACGACTCGATTTTATCTTTATCAGTCAGGCTTTTCAGTTGCATGCGAACTCGAAATTATAAAAAGGGACGTTATTGAACATTTTGAAACTACACTGAATAGTATAATCTATGGACTAAATCTAAGCAAGTAAAGAAAGCTCTGTTTAACCATTTTATCACTCCACAGATCGTGTGATTCGTGAATCGTCCATACGATTAGGTCTTGGGAATAGGTAATGACCCTCCCCCGAAAATTCTTAATTTCAAAGGTAATACCCAAACTCAGACTTGATAAATGTCCGTCTGAATGTGTAAATTTATAATGTTCGGAACTTGTCAAGAATGGTCGTGCGTCCAAACTAAACCATTTTTGTTGCTCTAACAACGAGAGACCGAACATGAAAGTTGTTACCTACCGCAAGTTCTTCGTAAACTTAGGTTTACTATTCCTCTTTGTATGTACATCAGTGTTGTTTTCAGCCTCTACAAAAGAGACCTTTAATCCAACCGGTTCGGGTGATTTGTTCCCTGACGGAGCCGATGGACGCAAAACCGAAGTACCAGCTATTAATGCTTATCCATTGAAAAAATCAAAAATCAAAATCGATGGAAAGCTTGATGATCCCGCCTGGGAGAAGGCCGAAGCTGCTAAGGGATTCGGAGTATGGGACCCTAATCGAGGTGATGATCCGGTAAAGGAAACCGTGTTTAAAATCGCTTATGACGATGACGCGCTATATATCGGATTCGCAGCTTTTGAAGATGATCCATCCAAAATGTCAGGCGGATTGAACAGACGAGATAATCTCGCCGGATGTGATGCATTTGGCGTTTATGTAGATCCCTACCACGACCACACCACTGCGTTCAATTACATGGTCAGCCTCGCCGGCGCTAAAACTGACAGATATGTTTACAATGATGGAGATATGGACTACAACTGGGATTCCGTCTGGGAGGTTGAGACCTCTTTTGATGAAAACGGCTGGTATGGTGAATACAGAATACCATTCTCGTCCATGCGGTTTAAGCACAGCGATTCGATGACATGGGGACTGAATGTGTATCGATCAATGCGGAAGCGCGGTGAAGTCGATGCATGGACAACATGGGATAAACAAACTCCAGGACTGGTCAGCCGTTTCGGCGAGCTGCGCGGATTAGACGGCATTCCGAGCAAAACCTCGATTAAGATATTACCATACATAGTCCATAGCACCACCGATCCGGGATATTCACCGTTTGGGCTGAATACCGACACCGACAAACTGTCCCATTATCATAATTTTGGAGCAGACCTCTCGATGTCGGTGACATCAAACCTGACATTAAACGCGACCTTCCAGCCCGACTTCGGACAAGTCGAGGCAGATCCGGCAGTGCTGAACATATCACCCTTTGAAACTCATTACTCAGAAAAAAGACCGTTTTTCACTGAGGGCGCACAGTATTTCATGCATCCAGATTTTATAATGTTTCATTCCAGACGTATTGGAACCGACAATATCAACTCCCGAATTCGGGCTGCAGGAAAGCTGCTCGGTAAAACTGCAGGAGGGATTTCAGTTGCAGCCATGTACGCTGCGACAGACATAACTGGCGAGGGGCAGGCACATAATTTCCTGAAAAGTGGGGAGCAGGTGAGGCATTACACATTTGGACGATTTGGCAGGGAATTCCAAGATGGTGCGCATCAGTTCAATCTTTCACAGAGCGCCGTTTTTAAGACTGACGACCGGGATAAATACGGGTATTACGCAACGCGCGACGCATATACGACAGGCGCAGATTTCGACCTTAATTTCTTCAACCGAAAATATAACATTCACGGTTCTTTCATCGGTTCAGTGATCGATCCCGCTGCTTCGCAGTCCGATCTAACACTCGATCATGAGAAAATATTCGGAACCGGTGGAACGCTTAGATTGGCAAAGAATGGTGGATTAATTCGAGGCGGAATTTCAGGAACATGGCAGGGCGACCGGCTTGACATAAACGACTTCGGATTTATTGAAGCTCCGGATGATGTGGAAGCTAAGGCATGGGCGGAATACGAATTTATTGGCACGCCTGGTGAATCGCTCTTCAGGAAGTGTATGTTTGAGGCTGAGGTTTCAAGAAACTGGTTATACGCAGGTGGCGATGGTCTTGATTTCGATTCAGGAGGGAAAGCATGGGAATATGGACAGGGACATCACCGGGTCACCATTGCGAAGTTCGGGACAAACGGACAGCTATATTCAAACTGGGATGTCTATGCAGGCTTGAGTGGTGCCTCCTGGGCGACGACGAAATATGAAACGAGATACTACGCTGGCAGACGGGGACCGCTCCTTTCAATACCACCTTCATACTGGTACTGGGCGGGATTCCATTCGGATCATCGGGCAGATTACAAAGTTGCTCTTACCGTGACGAACCGTCTCGATTTCGACTGGGGATATTCAAATGAGATTTCGCTCCGGAACCAGTGGAACACATCAACCCGGCAGAATTATTTTTTCAGCCTTAATTACAAACGGTATTATCACGGTGAATCTCACATAGCAAACCTCCCGAATCCCGGCAACGGAATCGGTGGCGTCAGTTACCTTTTTGCCAGACTTCACCAGGAGATAATCGACTTTACCTTAAGAGCAAATTTCCTTTTCACTCGTGATTTATCGCTTCAGCTTTACTTCCAACCCTTCACCACAACCGGAGATTACTACGATCCATCCGAACTCGCACAACCTGATTCATACGATTTCAAACCGATTGAAAACGTCCCGGGATTCGATCCTGAACGCATCGACATGTTCGACTTTCGCTACGCAGCCATCAACACCAACGTCGTACTACGCTGGGAATACGCTGCCGGTAGTACATTTTATTTCGTTTGGAAACAGGGCTACGAAAATTACGTAATGAACGACGGTTCTCAACCAACATCGAGAGACCTCTTCAACCGCGAACCGGAGAATGTGATTCTGGCGAAGTTGTCGTATTGGTTTACTACTTAGGACATTTCTTCCCCCCTGCGCAGTAGGGGGGATTAGGGAGGGTAATTTTTTCGTAAACTATTCGGATGTGGCTCTGGTTATTTATTACCCGAGAATCTTTACTTGACAAATATGTAATTAAAATCACTTGTGTTTTTGTGGATTACCGTATCGTAAGGAAACTTGGGCAACGAGTAGCCCAAGCCACACGCCAAAACAAGCGTAAACCATTCCACCTGTGTGGCTCGGTTTATTTATTACCCGAGATTCTTTACTTGATAAATACGTTATTAAAATCAAAAGTGGTTCTGTGGAGAAACGCATCGTAAGGAAACTTGGGCGCCGCTGCATTTCGTTGATGTAAATTGTTTGCTAACAAATATATACATGATAAAATTTCATTAGAAACCGTATCCAAAGGATTTAGATCGTATTTCTCATTTACTTCAATATCACCTGCGTTCAATCCCCCAAAAAAACACCCAACCACACCTCCACCACCAAAACCACAAAAACAAACAGAATTCAAGACAAATACTGAATTATTGTGTTTTATTGGGATTAGTGTGAGGGGGCGATTCGTGAATCGCCCGTGCGGGGCGCGTATGGGGGAAAATGTTGCAATTGGGTGAAGGGCACGTGGCGACGTGCCCGTACAGTTCAGGACCTACAGGAATGTCCGTCCTCCCCTGAATCGCAATTTACATACCCACAAATTCGAACACTGCTGCAATCACCCGATCCTGATCCTCCGGAGTTAATTCATAGTAACAGGGCAGCCTGAGTATGCGCTGGCTCAGGTTTTCTGTTACTGGCAGATCACCTGCTTTATAGCCCATCTTCTGCCCCATCGGGGAGGTGTGCAGCGGAATGTAATGGAAGACTGCGGTTATGTTTTTCTCTTTAAGGTGTTTGATCAAACCGTCACGGCTCTGCCTGTCAGGCATAATCAGGTAATACATGTGTGCGTTGTGACGGCATCCGGGAGGGGCTGTCGGGATACGCAGGACTCCCTTATGCTGCAACGGCCTGAAATGTTCATCGTAATACTTGAAAATAGACCATCGTTTTGTGGTTATCAGCTCCGACGCTTCGAGCTGCGCCCACAGGAATGCAGCGACTAACTCAGATGGTAAATATGACGAACCAACATCAATCCAGGTGTATTCCTTAATCTCACCACGGAAGAACTTACTGCGGTTTGTCCCTTTCTCACGGATGACTTCGGAGCGTTCGATAAAGCTCTCGTCGTTGATTACTACAGCTCCGCCCTCCCCACTGATGAAGTTTTTGGTTTCGTGGAAGCTATAGGCACCGAAGTTGCCTATTGTACCGAGGTATTTGTCGTTATATGTTGCGTCAACGCCTTGTGCAGCGTCTTCTATAACAAGCAGATTATGCTTCAGGGCAATTTCCATGATTGCATCCATATCGCACGCAATTCCGGCGTAGTGCATCGGGACAATTGCCTTCGTGTTTGGTGTTATTTCGCTTTCTATAAGGGTCTCATCAATATTCAGCGTATCCGGTCGGATATCGACAAAACGAACTTTTGCGCCCTGCATGATGAATGGATTAGCTGTCGAAACGTATGTGTAAGCCGGAAGTATTACTTCATCACCGGATTTCAGTTTCGCGAGGTGTGCTGCTATCTCGAGCGCTGAAGTACACGATGTGGTAAGGAGTACTTTGCGAGCACTGAAATTCTCCTCCATCCACCCTTCGCAAGCCTTTGAAAATCGTCCATCTCCTGCGAGATGATCTCCAAGCACAGCCTGCGAAATGTAAAAAAGTTCTTTACCGACTATGAACGGTCGGTTGAATGGGATTTTTTTATCCATTAAGAATCCAATTACACAGCTTTTTATGTTGGGAGTAAATTATTCTTACTCAGGAATCAACAGTTTCCTCATTCCCAACTCGATTGGACCAACTGCTTCACCTGTGAAGTGCATCCAGATTAATTTCTATATTTAAAACCTTGTTCTCTCGTCTGATGAGATGTTCAAAGCATCGAGTGCCAGTTAGGTGTTCCTGCCTGACTGAAAAAAAAACGACTTAACTGTAAGGTGAAGACGAGACCTTTGAAAAATTCAGAAATTATGAAAAATCTTGTCGTTCCAACGCAGGCTGGAACCTAGTAAGTGACTGTATATTATGGATTCCCGCCTGCGCGGGAATGACAGCCCTCTGAACCAATTGAATATTTCAAAGGTCTCGAGGGCATCTGACAGCACTCACCTGCCGGAAAATTGCACCCGGCGACACTTAATTTAAAACCTTTTGTTCACGCCTTATCAGGTGCTCAAAACGTTTGGTATCCATCTCAAGCTTTATATCTTTCAGCATTTCCCGGTAAGGATACTGAACCTCATACCCAAGATCGCGTTTAGCTTTGCTGATGTCATACAAGTATGTCGGAATGCTCGGCTTTTCCGGATTATATGACACTGATGAAGGCCTGTCGGGAGGTGAAAAAACATCTATTATTCCACGTACTTCCTCTTCAAGTGTCGTTCTAACACCTGATGCAATGTTATACAAACCTTGTGCTGATTCGCTGTCAACAGCACCGATAAATGCATTGACAACATCCCTAACATAAACAATGTCCCTGCCGTTTTCCGGATTGCCCCATATTTCAATTAGTTTACTGGCAATTGCACTCTGAATAAATGTCTTGACTCCCGTTACGACTGGTTTACCATCGACAAAAATCTCGGTGTGTGGTCCGAATCCATAAACAGCAGGCAGCCTGAAGGATATACCTGGAAGCCCAAATTGTTGATCATAATGCTCAACAAGATCCATTGCGGCGATATTTGAAATGATGTAAACTGCGTGGTCACCGGTGTAGTTAATTGTTCGTTCATCCGTTTCCGTAATCGCTCTGCCACAGTTCCATAAACCGGCGACATCTGAGTGAGAACTGGCAAAGATTATTTTTCCCGCACCGACTCTTCGACAGTACTCAAGGGTATTCAGAGTCCCCTGAATATTTACATCAATATAGAGTTCCGGCTTATAATCATTATCATTGGCAGGCATCAAGCCACCCATAAGGATCACAGCTTCGATGTCCTGACCAGGTAATTTATTAAAATCCAGCCTGTTTGTAAGATCGAGCCTGCAGCAGGTGATCCCCCTGCTCGAGTAGAATTCCTCGTTCAGATTCTGATATCCCGTAGCAAAAATTTCTCGTCTCTGACTGATAAGTTCCTCGACGAGATATGATCCGATGAAGCTGGTAGCACCGATTATGACTATCATGAATAATCCTAAATACAGGTCAAACGAACTATAATAACGTAAGTAAAAAGATGCTTCCATACAACTGTAATCTGATGGACATTGTCATTTCCTGCAACATTGCCAAAATCTGGTTATCTTGTTTTACAGTCATTCGGTATTGTCAATAATATCCCAGTGCACTTTTACTTATATCGAAATTTGACGACTTTAACAACTCCTTAACAACTCCAAGCCTCCGGTTAATTATGTTAACAATAGTCGGGCGCACTTTTTTAACCGAACCTAACCCAAAATGATGGAACAATGAAAACTTATTTCACTTACGGAGGCACGTTCAAAACAACAAAACTGAACTCCAAGTCGAATGAAGGTCTTTGGAGCGAAATATGCAATTTTAACTTGATAAAAGTAGCAACTGTCCTTATACTTTCCAATAGGGATGAATAAGGTCTAAATGAATCCCAATAAATTCATTAAAACAGGATTTCCTGTCTAACTGGAGTAACGATGGAAGTCATTAATGCAACTCTTGTCGAGATACTCTCAAATATGCTGAACTTTGGTATATTAGTATTGGGTCTCGTCATATCGAAGTACTTCTTTCAACTGACCTCATCATACAAATTCAACTCAGAACTAACCGAGAAAGACAACCCGGCTTTCGGTATCGCACTTTCCGGATATCTGATTGGCTCGGGGATCGCACTTTCCGGCGCGGTCTTCGGTTCAGGACACACACTTGAATCGGAGCTCATCCGTGATGTCGGAATAGTTCTAATAATTATCCTGATGAGAATCAGTCTTTTTATCAACGACATGGCAATATTACACAATTTCAGCATTAAGAAGGAGATTTCATCCGACCGAAATTCCGGTGTTGGTTTTGTTGTTGCCGGAACTTCAATCGCAACCGGATTTATGCTGAACGGAGTATTCAGTGGCTACAGTGATACATTTTTAATCGGACTCAGGGATATCGTAATCTACTGGATTGTCGGGCAGGTCATTTTAATCATCGGCGGATTCCTGTTCCAGATGATTACAAAATATGACATGCATAAAGTTATCGGTATTGATGACAACCTGCCTGCCGGGATAAGTTTCGGCGGTTTCCTCGTTGCACTTGGAATGATAACGCGGAACGCTCTATATGGTGCTTCGAGCCAGATTGGTGAAGAAATTATTGTGACTTTAATTTTCGCACTTGCCGGAATGGTATTACTTGTTCTCAGTCGAATTATAGTCGATAAGGTATTCCTTCCGGAATCACCGCTGTCCAAGGAGGTTGAGACTGATCGCAATCCCGCTGCGGGTGCATTAGCAGCAGCGAGCTTTATTATTATTGCTGTGCTGTTTTCGGCTGCTATTAATCCTGCTGCCAACATGCACGAGTCAGCAGAACCTGTACAGACGGAGTTGCTCGAGACCATCGAGGAATAAATCCATAAATGTTAGTGAACATTAAAGACCTTAAGGACAAGTAATGAAATATTTGAATAAATTAAACACCTTTATCCTTCTTCTGGTTTGTGCATTTACATTGTCTCTTGTCATTCCGGAAGATCTGCTCGCCCGACGTGGGGGCGGAGGTTTCAGGGGTGGTGGCAGGAGCCGTTCATCAAGCTGGGGTTCCAGTAAGAGATCTGCATCGAAAAGTTGGTCAAAAAAATCTAAGGGAATGACCAGCAAACGGGGTGCAAGTTCCTCGAAAATGTCCAAGGCTGATAGAAATCTATATAAGAAAGCAAAAGCAAACGGCACAACGTTCAATTCAAGAGCCAATGCAAAAAAAGCATTCAGCCAGAAATATGGAAAACAATACACCTCGAAATACTCCAAAGAGCCCTCAAAGAGACCGGATCATATCCCACAGAGCACTAAAGTCAACGGCAGATCATATCCGGTTACGTATGATCGGAGGCACGGAGGATATGGTTATTGGGGACCGAGTGGATCATGGATAGCGTACAGTGTAATGAGTGACATGATAATGATGAACATGCTGATGGGGCGTCATCATTACTATTACGGAGCCCATCCTGTCGGATTCTTTGCAGGAGCTGTGAGGACGGGGATGATCGTTATTCTGATTATAGTTGTTCTTGCAGTTTTCATGCGCAGGCATTAGCTTTAGGAACTATACCTGCAAGTAAAGAGTTTTAAGTTGGAACAGAAAAAAAAGGAAAATATGTCTGATAAAAAAACACCTGAATTCTGGCGTGACATAAAACCCGGAAGCACGATCACCCTCAGCGATGAGCAATCCATTCAGGAATCAATGTCTCGAGGGCTCGGAGTTGGCGGACTCGATTTTGTGGTCGACTCAGTATTAAGAATACGCCATGATGACGGGCTGGCAGAATGGTATTTCTACAACCTTGGAGATGAACATCAGGAAATCTATCTGGTAACAAAATTAGTTGGCCAGCATATCGATGTCGGTGTTTATTTCGAACCCGATGAATTCCCTCCCGGAAATCGGCGTGATCTGGTTATGCGTGGAGACACATGGATATTTGAAGAACCTGAAGACGTGGAGGATTTTCTATTCGATGAACTCAAATATAACCATGAGCTGATCATGAGCCTCGATGTGAACAACACCGGGAGTCAGAAAGAGGAAGATCTGGTTGATGTCTATTTCGGTATGAAAAATCAGGGAGTTCAATATGGTTCAGCCTTTAATGTTCCCGATCATTCAGGGATGGGTAGGATAATGGCGAGTGTCGTGGAATATTCAACTGATACTGCATACGAAAATCCGACAGTAATGATACTCGAACTCGGAGGTGATAAAAGTGAGGATGGCGGATTAATTTCAATGCTCAGCGGTTGCCCCATAAATCTCAGTGAAGTTGATGTCCTGAAAAGTCAGATAGAAAAACCCGTTCAGAGGAAAAAACCTACACTTTGGGAGAAGATCGTAAAACGGGCTGCTCAATAGGTTGAAACCGGGTAGGACTACCTACCCCATTAACTGAGCTTGCGGACATTCTTGTCCGCTTTGCAGTTACTTAATTAGGACGGACAAGAATTCCCGTCCTCCCCGGCTTGTTAGAATTTTTTAATAAAGATATGGAGGAAAACAGTATGTCAAACATTGAAAACCTCGAACAGGTTTCAGAAGTACTCGAGGATCTCGGTTACAAAGTCCTGCATGATGACAACGCAGTTCACATTGCTGTTGGTGGTGCTAAAAATCCATTTGTTGCTGTTGCAACAATAACCGATGAAAACAAACTTGCGATTACATGTCAGGTTGCCAAACTCGGTGATCTAAGAGAGGATGATATACCATCGGTTCAATTTATCCTGCTCGATGCGAACACTATTATCAGACCTTATGCTTTCGGGATCTTGACCGGTTCGGATAATTCAGATCTTGCGGAAGCATCCGAGTTCCCAATTGTCCTGACAGATGCGATTCCCATTGGGGATCTTTGCAACGATGAACTGGCATCATCAATGGATAGCCTTCTCGTTGCCTTGAAAGCCAGCGATGAAGCATTAAGAATCGGTCTCTAATCTGACACTTTCACAAATGTATTTAAGAAAGTGAGATTAACAAAAAGATGAAAACAAATATATTCGGAGGAATACAACATGGCAAGCATTTTAAAATCCTTTTCGAACCTGATTCGAGGCAAAAGCCAGGAGATGGCGAAGAAAATGGCCGATCCGGTTCGAGACAGCAAATTAGCTATTCAGGATAGTGAAAAATTGATTGCAGATTTCACAGCCAGAATCGCGAAACTCGTCGCACAAAATCGGGGAATGCAGCGCGATCGCACGGAAGCCGAAGCTGATGTGAAGAAATATCAGGGATTCGCTGAAAAAGCTGTTGCTTCAAACAGTGTTGATGACGCCCGACGAGCGCTTGAGCTTAAGACTGAAGCACAGGGACGCCTTGATCGGTTTAATACCGACATCGCCAGAAATGATCAATTAATCTCGACACTGAGAGATCAATTGGCAAAGGCACGTTCTAAAGTTGCGACGGCAAAACGAAATATAGTCGGACTTGAAGCCCGAAACGAAGGCGCAAAAATTCGACGTGAGTTAGCAAAGGCATCTTCAGAATTTAACGCGGGTGGCAGCCCTTTAGCCGCACTCGACGAGCTCGAAAAAGAGGTAAACGCTTCCGAGGTCGAAGCTGAAGCCTGGGAAGAGCTGTCGGGTGATGAAGATGCATCCCAGGATCTCGAATCCAAATACGGAAACGGCAGCAGCTCTGATGTTGAGGATGAACTAAAAAAGTTGATGGAAGCCTCAAAGGGTAGTTAATACACTTCCCTGGCTACGGGGAGAGCGGACATTCCTGTCCGCTGGTCTGAGAGTGTAATAAAGACGGACAGGAATGTCCGTCCTCCCCGACTTATGATATTGCCGGAGTAGCAAAGCTTGCTTCGCGTTGAAGTCTTATTCAGGATTAAACGTGAAGCAAGCTTTGCTACTCCGGTTTGATATTCATTACTTACCAGATAGGCAGTTCATTTTTGCATAGTCACTACAACGCTACAGAGTTATCCTTCCATTGCAAATTCAAGAGTTTTACCTTAAAAACATGCACAACAAAACAAACTTCTTATTCAACAATCTTTCCTGTTTTAGAAAATTTCTTGAAAGTACTGTCATTGCGAACGAAGTGAAGCAATCTCTTATGTTGCATATATTCAAACAGATCACTTCGATACTTCGTTTCTCGCAAAGACAAAAATCTTTCATTACTCTCGAGAAATGTTATATCAGGCGGTACGGAATACTGATGATTGTGATTTGGTCAATCTTCACCCTTCTCCCAAATCATGGTATTGCAGAAGAGACGATGCTGGATACAATTTCTGTTGCTATCTGTTCCTTTTCTCCGCTTGTTATATTAGAGGAAAATCAGGCAACCGGATTTGATATAGATATTTGGGAAGCGATTGCTGATGATTTGGAACTTCAGTTCAAATATCGTATTATCGATTTTCCGGAAATGCTGGATTCTCTCGCTGCTGGAGAAGTCGATGTTGCACTGTCCGGGATCACAATAAATGCTGAACGAGAAACGAAATTTGACTTCAGTCAGCATTACCTCGACTCAGGTCTTGGAATAATGGTGCGTTCGGAAGCGACAATTGGATTGTTCAAACGATTAAAAGTACTGATAACTCCCGGAATCATTCAGGGAATTATTTTTATGGGTTTATTTATAATTCTCTGTGGTCATGTGTTATATTGGAGTGAACGCGGGAAGGATGCAATCAATGACCACTATTTTCCGGGAATATTTGAGGCGTTCTGGTGTGTGATTGCTACAATTACAACCGTTGGTTACGGTGACATCGCCCCACGAAAGTGGATAGGCAGGCTGGCAGCTTTTTTGGTTATGGTCACCGGGATTGGTTTGTTTGGTTGGCTCATTGGAGAGTTTACCGCTGCTACGACAACAATGAGAATGGAAACCATGATCAGGGGTCCCGAAGACTTGCGAGGTAAAAAAGTTGCCACAATAGAAGGCACGACAAGTGTTAGAGCTGCCAGAGAAACTGGGGCGATTGTTGTCGAGTGCCCGGATACTGAAGGAGCATTTAATAAACTAATAGGTGGTGAAGTTCTTGCTGTAGTCTATGACACTCCCAATCTTATGTACTTTGCAGAAAATGAGGGAGCCGGACAGGTTGAGCTGATAAGCGACCTTCTAAAGCGTGAGTATTATGGAATCGCATTTAGACAGGGCAGCCATCTGCGCGAAATTGTTAATCGATCCCTACTCAAACTCCACGAGAGTAATCAAGGGGATTGTTCTTACGACAGAATTTACAGGAAGTGGTTTGGTGAAAAGTAAAATTCTGACCGATTTTTATTTCCATAAGACAAACTATTGTTTAGATTGCATAATAGGAAACTGCAATTTACAATAAGAATGAAGATTTTACGCTCGGCATATCTTGGAGGATGGATGTTTCACTCACGGTGGTTTTCAGGATTAGCATATCTTGTGTTAATTCTATTAACCATGAATTCTACACTTTCAGCTCAACCAGAAGAAACAGTAAAGTTTACTGTAGGGTCTGATTTAAGGGCTGATAAGCTCTCGGATCAAGCAAAGGAATTTGAGGATCAGGAAGATTTTCAATCAGCGCTTGATAACTATAATAAATCGATCCGAATCAAACGCAGTAATCCTAATCCGCGTTTAAAAGAGCTGGCTCGCGATCTCATCCGGGCAGGATATTGCTATATACAACTTGGCAACACTTCCGGAGCACAGGAGTACTTGAATGAGGCTTTAGGAATTTCACAAAAGATTGTCGCCAGAAAGCTCGAAGTCTCCTCTCTTGATAATCTCGGCATCTCATTTGAGCTCCAGAATAAATTTTCACAGTCCATTAAACATTATAAGAAAGCGATCCTGATCTTTAAGAATCTTGGCGATAATTCGGGAATGGCGACCGATATTTTCAGGATTGGCAGGTCATATTTCTATTGGGGACGCTATCCGGAAGCCAGGAAATATCTGAAAGAAGCAGAAAAAAGGTTTGATAATATCTCATCGGGAGTTTCCGGTCGGGAACTGAACGATATCCTCGCATTTCAGGAAAACTGCCGACAACTATTGACAGCAGTTTTCCTGAAAATGAATAAAGTGGAAAATGCATTCCTCCAGAATGAAACATGCATAACCAAAGTCCATGACACAAGATACTCTTCGGTGGGAAAGACATTACCAACACTTTCTGTAGACCAGCTACAACTTGAATTATCCGAACAAAGTGCAGTACTGATTTATGCAAATTCAGGGCTGAAAAATCCAGTCATTTTTACTGTAACCAAACGAAAGGTGCGTGCCCGGGAAATTAATCTGAAGGACTTTGCCAGTCGAGTTCAAAATCGTTTTTCAATAGAACTCGACAATTTGCGCTCCTGGGAATCAAGGATAAAGTGGTTTAACAGCCCTGCTCAACGTGAACTAAAACTCTTTGGGAATCCTGCATTCGGTGAGATACTCTCTCTTTATTCCTCCTTATTATCTTCAAAAAGCAGCTCGAGCTCAGATGCAATTAAGATTATCAGTCGTGAATTGTTCGATTTACTAATCAAACCAATTTACCATGAAATTAGAGAAAAGAACGAACTTACCATTATTCCTAACGGAATACTTTCAAGTATACCTTTTGAAGCTTTGCTGGATGAATCCGGACACTATCTCGTAGAATATCACCAGATTACATACTCCCCAGCAGCGGCGATGATCAAGCTAAACAAAAAACGTAAATATTCAGCAGATAGAAAGCCGATATTGACGATTGGAAATCCAGGTTATCTACAATCCGGAGATGCGGGGGAAAATATCTCAAATAGCTCACAGCTCAAGCTTTCTTTGAATGAGATGTGGGATACACCTCTCGCGGAGTATTCTGCTGCAGCGCTTTATTCAGCACTCGGAGTAAAGAGCTGGCAAGCAATGCCGGGTACTGAAAGTGAAATCGATGGTATAAAGGGAGTTTTTTCAAAAACTGAAGCGCTTGTAGCTGACAGAGCTTCGGAAAAAATCATTAAAAATATGTCAGACGATGGTGACCTGCTGGATTATCAGGTTATCCATTTCGCAACCCGGGGTGTAATTATGCACGGGCAACCCGAATTATCCGGGGTGGTGTTATCACATTCTAAGCTCGATGCTGGTGGAAATGACGGGTATTTGCGCTTGCAGGAAATCGCAGATCTGAAATTGAGAGCTGACCTTATTACCCTGTCACATATTGATCCCGGATTTGGTTCAAGGATAAATAATCCAGGCGTGTTCGACCTGGCTCAGGCTTTTGCGGTATCCGGTGCCAGGGGAATTTCGGTTTCATTATGGCAACCGGATCAGGAGGATGTGAACAGGTTCATTTTACACGTGTATGAATCAATTGTAGAGCAGGGCTTCAATTTTGCCAGAGCGAACACGGAAGCAAAAAGATATTTCATTTCCGGAGCCGGAGGTTCGGAATTCAAAAACCCTCACTACTGGGCTTCGATGGTCTTTCATGGTGATCATACGGAAAAAACATTCCTGACGCCACCAAAGATTGCTCTGCTTATCTCACAGGGTAAACAAGTCTCACCCACAACAAGACGGGAGCCGATTAAACCGGTAGTATTGGAATCTGAGAAACCTGAAATGGAGGAGGTTGATGAAAAAGAGGTAGAAATCGCACTTGACGAACCTGTTATTGATGAAATTGAAGATAAAAAAACTGACATTGAGGACGAAAAGACCGGTATCGAGCAAACAGTCGATGAAAAAACAGAACTTTCCGAAGTAGATGAGTCGGTTGAAAAAGAGACTGAAGTTACCCTTGATAAACCCGATGTCGAAGATCTGACTGTTAAAAAACAGGAAATTCCGGAAGCTGATAAACCTGTTGTAAAAGAATCAGATTTCTTAGTTAAGAAACCGGAAATCGATAAACCAACAGACAAAAAACAGGAACTTCCGGAAACGGATAAACCCGATGTGAAGAAGACAGACTTTGTTGCTGAAAAACCTGATCTTCCCAAAACGGATAAACTGGAAGTAGAGGAATCCGATTATAAGGTTTCCGAACCTGCTGTAGAAAAACCAGTTTACGAAGAACCGGTAATTCAGGAAAAGAAAGATAAGCCGGAGATAAAAGAGTCCGACTTTGTCGTTAAAAAGCCGGTTATTGAAAAACCTGCCGATGAGAGACCAGAGGTTCGGGAGAAAGTTGAAAAAGAGACAGAAGAGCCCGAAACTAAGGTTGACCAACCGGTAGTAAAAAAGACAACACCCGGAAAAACTGCGAAACATAAGTTAGCTGTTGATAAACCTGCCAGGAAAAAACCATTCTTCAATAAACCCCCTGTTCTGAAATATAACCAATGGGATTTTGTAACAGATGAACATGCATCCGAAGAGTTCACACCATTAGTTTCTCCATCCCCTGAAGCCTATATAACGCCATCGTTCGATTTCCCGGATCGCATTGAAAGCGTTGATCGCGAATTTGTGACTGCTGCCCATGATGCTGAAGAGTTCACCCCATTAGAGCCCGATGTTCCTGAAGCTGTCGAGCCTGAAGTCAGGCAACCCGAAGTTGTGGTCGAAGAACCGGTTGATGAAAAACCAGTTCAGGAAGTAGATGCAACCCCTGAAGTTGTAGTCGAAAAACCTGTAAAAAAAGAACCGGTTCCCGAAAAAGAGCCGACACCCGAAGTTAAGAAGGATAAACCATACAAACCGGTTCAAACTCGTACTCAATTTTCGGGAACGTACAAACAGCGATATCAGCACGCACTTGAGCTTTATGAGGCAGGTAAACATGATGAGGCGGAAGATCAATTCCTGTTGTTGCTCGAAGAGGACGATTCAAACAGCCTTTCGGACAACTGCCAGTACTGGATAGGTGAGTGTCAGTATGCAAAGGGTGAATATGATGACGCGTATGTCGAGTTTGACAAAGTTCATAACTTTAAGAACTCAAACAAAGTTGCCGATGCTGAAATAATGATGGAGAAATGCCGGAGGAGAACTGGTAAGACTCTGAAAAAATCCTCATCGACTAAAAAACCTCAGCTCGTTCAGGCTCCCGTTAAACAACCCAAAAAGAAACCTCCGATCAAAAAACCTGCGGCAGAACCGGACGAGAAGAAACCTCCACTTGCATCGGAAACAGAGTTGTTCAGCGGTCCTGACAAGGCGCTCCAGGAGATAACCTACTCAGGTTCAGTGCAGAATAAACCCGTATCAACGAGTAGTGTCCCCTATCAGAAAAGATATTCTTTTGCATTAAAGAATCATGAAAACGGGAATTATGAAGCTGCCGTCAGGCAGTTTCAGGAAATGCTCGATGAAAATAACCAGCACGACCTGGCGGATAACTGCCAGTACTGGATCGGGGAATGTTACTACAAGATGGGCAAATATGATATTGCAATAGTGGAGTTTGAGCGTGTTCTCGAATACGAGAATACAAACAAAAATGAAGACGCCCTCACCATGATCGGACGGAGCCGCTGGAAACTTCAGCACAACACTAAAACTGAATACGCGCCAGAACCAACCAAGCCACCGCTGGCTGGGGAAACAAAAAAAGTAACCAAAGTAACTCCCAAAAAGAAGAAAACCAAAAAAGCAACAGGTTATGAAGGCAAGTATAACCAGGCAATTGAGCTGATAGAAGCAGATAACAGGCCCGAAGCTCTGCCGATATTGAAAGGACTCTTGAAGGAGAGCAGAAAGCACGAACTGTCGGATAATTGCCAGTACTGGATCGGTGAAATCACTTACGAAGCGGGTAGTTACGAGCAAGCTCTTGTCGAATTCAGAAAAGTCCTCGACGACTACAGAAACTCAAACAAAACCGAAGACGCAACCTACATGATAGCAAGGTGCTACCACAAGATGAACGATCCGGACAAAGCCGTAGAACTCTACAAACTCTTCATAGAAGTATTCCCGGAAAGCCCACGTATCGACAAGGCTAAGTATTATCTTGGGAGGTTGTCGCGGTAGGGCTTGATATAAACGATGAATTTTTGGGGAGTAAGGGGTTTTGATGCCCGTTATTATGGCAGCAGGGGTGCTGAGGTTCGTGCCCCTGTTTGTTATTTTGTTGGTGATTGAATTATGTCATTGCGAGGATCGAAGAGACAAAGCAATCTCATATCAAGTCTAATTTACAGAAAATCAAGTTCACAACCACAAGAAAGAGGAGTAAGAATAGAATTCAAGACATATCGAACCTCCTCATTCCCAACTCGATTGGGTCAACTGCTTCACCTGTGAAGTGCATCCACGTTTTCAATTCCCTTCATAAATATCGCAACCTCCGATCTCGGTGTAAAGATCTCTCCATTCGGAATTTGATTTTTCAATTAAATCCAACTTCCATTTTCGATTCCATTTCTTGAGTTGTTTTTCACGTTTGACAGCAGCTTGAAAATATGGTGTTTCTTCGAAATAGACCAACTTGTTAACATTGTACTTCTTAGTGAATCCGCCAGTAGAATCGGATTTATGCTTATGAACTCGTTTAATCAAATCTCGAGTGACACCAATGTATAGTGTTCTATTTCTTTTCCTGGCAAGAATGTAGACGTAGAATGTTGGGATGATGTCCTCACCTATTTGGTAAATTATACATATTATTAGTGTCACGTCCTAAAAAAAGTTGACACTTTCCCATTTAATTTATTGCCATTACCG
>CAYLYZ010000054.1:0-34970 GCA_964387885.1 uncultured bacterium
CAAGAAAAATCTTGATTTTTCTAAATAACGCTAATATTTCAAAGAACTCGTCCCCGCCTGACACAGTATAAGCTTTGCTTTGTGCCTTTGTGCCTTAGTGGTAAGAAAAAACGGAAACAACAATGACAAAAAAACTAAAAATCCTTCTTGGAAAACCTGGGTTAGACGGACATGATGTCGGGGTAAAGGTACTCGGTCACGCGCTGGTTGATGCCGGTTTTGATGTGATTTACACCGGTCTGAGAAAGACAATTGAAGAGATTGTCCGTAAGGCAAAAGAGCATAACGCTGACATTATCGGTCTGTCAATCCTGTCCGGAACACATTTGGTTCTTGCCGATCAAATGGTAGATGAAATGAAAAAAGCAAAACTGGAAATTCCCTGGATCGTTGGAGGAAATATTCCGGACGGAGATGTCGAGGCAATTGTTAAAACCGGTGCTAAAGCAGCATTCGCAACCGGAACAACAATAGAAGAGGTGATCGATTACTTCAGTAAAGTTTGAATCACAACTGATTAAACGGAAGGAACGGATTTCAATCGTTAAGCAATCTGTTTAATCCGTTTAATCCGTTGTGAATAAATACCCTGAGAAGAACATTCAAAAACGAAATTATGAAAACAACAAAAGAAATCCCAAAGGTAAAACTCGAATCCGGTATCGAAGTTGATCCATTGTACACACACGAAGATGTAGTAAACTCAACGAAGGAAGTCGATCTGAGCGAATCCGGACAATACCCCTTCACACGTGGTATCCACGACCTGATGTATCGTAAACGACCGTTTACTATCAGGCAGTACGCCGGATTCGGCACGCCGACCGAGACACATGAGCGTTTCCTGTACTTGATCAAGAACGGACAGACAGGGTTGAATGTCGCTTTCGACCTCCCGACTCAAACCGGCCTCGATTCTGATGATCCGCGTGCAGCGGGTGAAATTGGCCGCGTTGGAATGTCAGTTGATACTCTTGCCGACTTTGAAGAAGTATTCGATGAAATCGACCTTGACAAAATCACGGTTTCATTGACAATCAACGGTTCAGCAATAATCCTTGTCGCAATGTACCTGGCAATGGCTCAGAAACGTGGTTTCGACATCAGCAAATTACGAGGTACTGCGCAAAATGACATCCTGAAAGAATTTATCGGACGCGGAACATGGATATTCCCGGTCGATGCTTCGGTGAAAATGGTTGTCGATGTTATCGACTACTGCGCTCGTGAAATTCCAAAATACAGTGCAGTAAGTGTTTGCGGCTATCACATCCGCGAATCGGGAGCGAATCCCATTCAGGAAATGGCTTATGCATTCTGCATCGCCAAAGCATATATAGACGAGACTCTCAAACGTGGTTTGACAATCGATGAGTTCGCTTCAAGATTGTCGTTTAACTTCGATATCTACGGGAATTTCTTTGAACAGATTGCAAAATTCAGGGGCGGTCGCAGATTATGGGCGAAAATTGTAAAAGAGCAATATAACGCCTCGAATGACAAGAGCAGCTGGCTTAGAATGATTGCGGGTGGTGGAGGTGGAGGATTGACCAAAGAACAACCCGAAAACAATATCATCCGTAGCGCTTATTACGCTCTGATCAGTGCCTTATCCGGTACGCAGACGATGGCATTGTGCTCTTACGATGAAGCATTCACGATCCCGACAGAAAAAGCAGCTGAAATTTCCCTCCGTACGATGCAGATACTAACTCACGAGATGGGGATCTGTGACACGGTTGATCCGTTGGGAGGATCATACTACGTCGAGACTCTTTCCAATCAATTCGAAACCGAGATTACAAAAGTGATGGAAGAAGTTGATTCCGAAGGTGGCATCGTAAACGCTATTGCAACCGGGAAAATCCAGGAATCAATCTCACGTCAAGCTTACGAAAGAGAATCTGCAATTCAGAAGGGTGAAGTACCTAAAGTTGGTGTAAACTGCTTTAAGAAGGAAGAGGAAGTTAAATCTGTTGAGTTTCATCCCTACGACGAGGAGAATGCTCTAAAGGCAATCTCACGGTTGCAAAAGGTGAAGAACGAACGCAATACTGGTGAAGTTGAAAAGTGTCTTACACAAATCAAAGCAGATGGTGAAGCCGATAAGAACTTAATGCCATCTGTTATCGAAGCAGTCAAAGCTTATGCTACAGTCGGTGAAATTACTCAAGCACTAAAAGATGTTTATGGCGAGTATGACGAGCCGATTTATTTCTAAGTCGTTAGAGTTCTTTAATAGTTTCAATGAAAGTTCTAAAAAAAAATAAAGGGAATTTCCCGGTTGGAATATGGATCGCTCTTGCAGCAATTATTCTCCTTTTCCTCGGATGGGGAATGCAGGCTTTTTCACTATTAAACTGGGAGAAAGCTGTTGAACTCGGCTTGCAAAACGAGCGTTTCACTGGCTCCGCCGAAGAAAAAGCCTGGGCTATTGAAAGCTGGGGTGTTGCATTGGCAGATATGCTCTGGGCTCTGCCAATCGGGATAATAGCATTAGTTGGGATAATCCGCAAAAAGTATTACGGCTTTATTGCAGCATTTATGGAGCTGACTATTGGTGTCTACTTCCCCCTATTCTTTGCCTTTCAGAGATGGGACACCTTCAGGGGAACAGCAACCATAGCTTTGTTATTATGGACCCTGCCCTCACTGCTTGGTATTCTTGGATTATGGGTGAATCGTTTGTATTTTGTAAGGTTGGGATTGAAAGGAAATTAAGGGAGACCTAAGTAAAATGGAAAAAAAGAAATTCGTCTTTTATAAGGACGAAAATATGTGGATCGGATGGCTTGTAGAGTTCCCAACTTATCGAACACAGGGTGAATCTTTGGAGGAACTCGAGGAAAACCTAAAAGATATCTATGAAGAACTTACAAGCGGGAGTATTCCTTGTGTGCAACAAATTGGTGAACTTGCGGTTAAATGAACCGTCGCAAACTTATAAAGCAGATTAAAGAAATGGGTTGTGAGTTTATCCGACATGGAAAGAAACATGACTGGTACTTTAATCCTTCAACAAAAGTATCACAGCCAGTTCCAAGACACAGGGATATCAATGAAAATTTGGCAAAACACATTCTTAAATGTTGAGACCATGAAAAAAGTAATAACAAAACGAAAACTGAGTGACTCCTCAATCAAAGCTGATTTGGCTTATTGGGAGAGTAAAACACCCGAAGAAAGGGTGGCTCACGTTGACTTTTTACGTAAGCAATATTATGGGGACAACGGCAAGCTTGTTAGAGTTGCGAGAGTTATAAATCGTAAGAAGTGTCAGGTAAGGGCACCTGACGCCACAAACAAAGCAAAATCTTGATTTACATACATAAAGAGGAGCAGCATGTTACCAGGAGAGAAGAAGTACCCCCACATTTTCAGTCCGATAAAAATCGGGAATGTGTGGGCTAAAAACAGAATTAAGTACGCATCTACTGAGACGAACTATAATTACAGCGACGGGTTCGTTTCGGAGAAAGAACTTGCCTATATCGAAGCACACGCCAGAGGTGGTTCCGGTATTGTAACCACTCAAGGCGCATATACTGACCCTAAAGGTGAAGGCCAGGGCTATGTCGGCATGATGGGCATCTGGGATGATAAATACCTTCCGGGTTTAAGGAAAATGGCTGATATCATCCATGCCAGTGATTCAGTGGCATGTCTTCAGCTCATGCACTGCGGACGAGTAGGTGGTATTAACCTCGATTATACCGTTGGACCTTCAGCAGTACCTCAAAGACTGCGCAGATTTCGCCCTCAGCGAGAAATGACCGTTGAAGATATTGAAACATGTATCCAGGAACACATCGATGGTGCAAGAAGAGCGGTCGAAGCCGGTTATGAAATAATCGAAGTTTCTGGTATTGTTGGCTATCTAATTTCTAACTTCGTTTCAAGCTATACTAACAAACGTACTGATGATTATGGTGGAGACATTTTTGACCGCTGTACTTTCATGCGAAAAATTGTCGAAGGCATTCGGAAAGAATGTGACAGTAGTGTGGCTATTGGTATCAGATTATGTGGTTGGGAATTACTCGATGACCGGGGTGGTAACAGCGAGGAAGAAAGCCTCGAATCGATCAAGATCGCTGAAACTGCCGGTTGCGATTATTTAAGTGTTACAGTTGGCTGGCAGGAATCACTTGGATCGGTCATTTCACGCGACATTCCGATGGGTAAATGGCTGTATATAGCCGAGAGAATGAAAAAAGCTTTGAAAATTCCGGTTAGCATGGCTTATCGACTATTCACACCGGAAATTCCCGAGGAGGCAATTGCCACGGGACAGCTCGACATTTGGGAAATGTGCCGTCCCCAAATCGCTGATCCGGCCCTGCCAATTAAGATCATGTGGGATAAACAGGAAGATATTATCCCCTGCGTGGCCTGCCAGGTCTGTCTTGCACGACTTTTCCGAGACGCAGCAGTAACCTGCACCGTTCGTCCATCATGCGGGCATGAAGGTGAGAGAGAATGGGGTTACTACGGTTTCCCAAAAACAGAAGTGAAACGGAAGATTATGATCGCCGGGGCTGGCATAGCCGGTCTCCAGGCTGCGGCTATCGCTTCTGAAAAAGGACATGATGTTACGGTATATGAGAAAACAGGGAACATTGGCGGTCAATGGTACTATGCTTCTCGAAATCCGTGGGGTGAAGACTCAGACAAGTATTGGGATGATGAAGAATTCATGCGTTTTGTTGGTTATACAAAAGCACAATGTGATAAATTTGGTGCAAAAATAGTGCTCAATACCCCTGTCACAAAGGAGCTGTTAAAAGCTGAAAAACCTGATTCACTTGTTATTGCTACCGGTGCTGTCCCTGAGGTACCCGATATTCCCGGAATTGATGACAAACGAGTTGTCAATATGTTCGATGTCTTTACCGGCAAAGCTAAAGTTGGAAAGAATGTCGTAATTCTTGGAGGTTCAGGTGCAGCAATCTCTCTTGCCCTGTTTGTCATTGGTAAACATGAGAATGAAGGTGCTGATGATGCCAGCATAGCAATGATTGATCCGGCTCCGAGATTCGGTTTGGACGTCAATCCTTCCTATATATGGCGATATCGCTTAAGGCTGAAACGAGCTAAAGTTCGTGAACTTACTTATGGAAAAGTCAAAGAAATATCAAAAGATGGTGTTCACGCAGACTGGACGCTTTTTGATAAGAAGACTAAGACCAAAGAGAAATTTACCGATCAGATTGTCGAGGCTGATACAATCATCCTGGCAAAATTAATTCCTAACAAGGAATTGACTTATGGTTCTTATCTCGATGACATCTCCAAAATAGGTGACTCACTCTGGGTAAGACGCGGTATTGATGCCATTCAGGATGGTGTTCGCTTAGGAATGAGATTTTAGATTGTTTTTGCCTTAGATGCAATAGGATACAAAGATAGTGGTGTCGAGCGCCCTCGCCTGGCACTACAGATTTTCTTTCGTGCCTCTTTGGCATAAGAACGCTTTAAACGCGCTGTCACACGCCCTCGTGTGACAGTAAGAACAACTTAACTGGCAGACGGGGGCGTCTTCCAGCGCAATGTGATTTAAAGGAAATACAGATGATTTTATCGAAAATATCAAGTGCTCAACCGCAGATTCCCGGAACTGAGATTTCCGGATATCCACATTCGGGTTCGAGCTACAAAGGTCTTTATCCCTGGATTGACGCTTATAGGTGTAATGGCTGTAAGAAATGTGCAGTGGCATGTCCACCGGATATCATCGGATTCCACAAGGACAAAGCTGTGATTGTACTCGACCTCTGCTTGCAGTGTGGAGAATGTTTTGAAGCATGCCCTGTTGAAGGTGCAATATTCTTTAAGCTGCCACCAGGTGCACCGGCAACAGAAAATATTCCATTTTTGTCGAAGTACTAAACAAACGCAAAAGATTAACCACGAAGACACTAAGACACTAAATTTTAAATTGTCAGGCATTGACTGACAATTTATATGATACTTTCATTTGTGCCTTTATGCCTTTGTGGTTAGAGCTTGAGGATTTTAAATGCCAGAAAAATTAGAAACTAATTTCGTCGATCATATATGCATCGCAGTTAAAGATGTCAAACAGGCCGAGGAGGATTACATCAATGCTTTCGGCTGGGATGTGGCATATAGATACGATGACGAACCGGAAAAAATCAGGGTTGTTGGATTTATGGTCGGACCAACAGCCATTGAAATCATGGAAGATCTCGACGGAACAGGTGAAGTCGCCAAGTTCATCGAAAGGTCTGGTGAAGGCGTAATGCTAATCAGCTATAATGTCGATAATTGCGAGAAGTCACTTGGGATTCTGAAGCGAAATAATGCTGCCTTAATCGATCAGAAACCACGCTACTTTGCTGAGCATGACAGAAACTTTGCATTCATTCATCCACGTGCGACTCATGGGATTTTGACTGAAGTTATTGATGGTGAGTACAAGTTGTGATATCTGGATTAAATGATAATGAACTTCATTCTGAAACATTAGCATTTATCAAGAACTGTGTACAGAAGAAAAGAGTTGTTTGGACCTATCATGTCAACATACGGATGGCAGATAGGTTCATTTCAAGATCGATTATCTTGAACTCTCATGAAAGTTACGAAATTATTGAAGCATACCCACAAGACAAGTATTTACCAAGCTATCTGATATATTCGACCTCAGATGATCTTGTTTTTCATATCCTGTTCGCAGTGGATACCCAAAACAAGAATGTACGCATTGTAACTGCTTATACACCAGATCCGAAACTCTGGAGTAAAGATTTTAAAAGGAGGGAAAAAACATGAAATGCCAAATTTGTGGCAGAACCGTTCGACGTGTTGAAACCGATCTGCCTTTTAAGATTAGTGCGACCTCTATCGTCATTCTAAAAAAACTACCTGTGCTGGAGTGTGAAAATTGCCAGGAGTTTCTTATCGAAGATTCGGTAATGGAACAGGTCGATAAGATATTAAGCAGAACCAACTCTAAAACGGAACTGGAAGTGGTTTATTATGCCGCATAAAATCGGTTGGATTTCATCAGTATTAATAAATCCTGTTTTTGGTGGTGTATGTTGGAAGTACTTTTAACATAAAAAACTGAACTAACCACGTGTCCAAAACCATTTTAGCACTCGAGCAAGCTTTAGCTCTACCATATGCAACTCAGCGATTCGCACAGCTGGGTTGGCGGGTGATTCGCATTGAATCCCCTCCTAATCCCAAAACCAAACGAGGCGGTGATCCGAACCGCTATATTGGTGAAAATACAGGATTTGATGATTTACACTCATATTACATTGCTCCGAATATTGGCAAAGAAGCGATCACCCTGAATTTGAAGCAAAAAGAGGGACAAGAGCTCTTACTTAGATTAATCAAAGGACTCGAAGCTGATGTATTTATGTGTAACACTTTGCCAAAGAGATATAAACAGCTCGGTATTGATTTTGATACTTTAAAGTCCGCAAATCCTGATTTAATCTGGTGCGGAATATCAGCATACGGACCTGAATATCCCGACCGAGCCGGTTATGATCCTGCTCTTCAAGCTTCGCTTGGATACATGCATCTTACAGGAGAACCGGATCGAGATCCAATGCTCTGCGGATTGCCAATTATAGACCTTAAGGCTGGTGATGAGGCTTTCACACAGGTTTTGTATGCGATGTTAAATGGGAAGAAGGAAAGCGGGAAAGAGATACATATTTCCATGGCGCAATGCGCTGCATCATGGTTGATTACTGCTCTGCCGCAACTCGCATTTACAGAAGACGAATCACAGATATTTTCACGAAGTGGAAATGAACATCGCAGTTTTATTCCGTGCAATTGCTATCCGACTAAAAACGGGTATGTATACTTAGCAATTGGGAATGACATTCAATGGCGGAAGTTAACGGAAATATCCGGATTCGATCATCTCAAGAAACCCGAATGGGAGCGTAATCAGGGTAGATTACTCGACAAGAATAATATCTATGAGGAAATCAGAACAGGGCTTAGGGAATATGAGACGGACGAATTCATAAATGTTTGTCTTAAAAACAATCTGGCTGTTTCTGCTGTAAATACAACCAAAGCAGTTTCAGAACTTGAATTTGTGAAGAATAATATGATGAAAACCCAACTACCATCATGTGAGAATGTTGCCCTTTTCCCAACTCCGATCCGAACAGATTTTCTAGATTCTAAAAAGAATTTAATGAAATGCGCTCCGAGATTGGGTGAGAATAATGAAAAAGTATACGCTGAGATTGGATTAAGTATTACCAACATTCAGGATTTGAAAAGGGATGGAATAATCTGATTTGATTTTTTAAGTTCACTAAACGACAATTGACGACCTGATAATGAGTAAATTCAACAAAAAGTTGATTAAAATATTAACCCCATGTAAAGTCCCTGAAAAGCAGGTACTCATGGGAAATGAAGCTGTTGCTCGAGGAGCTATTGAAGCGGGAGTTCGCGGTGTTTTTGCCTATCCGGGAACACCATCTACAGAGATCTCTGAAGTTTTCAAGAACATTAATATATTTCAAATCGATCCTGAACAGAAAAGCAAATTTCCTGACTTAACCAATGATCCGGTTTATTTTGAATATAGTGTTAATGAAAAAGTTGCACTCGAAAAGGCTATTGCATTCTCGCTTGGAAACAGAGCAGCTCTGTGCTGCATGAAAAATGTTGGTATGAACGTCGCCTCAGATCCTCTGGTGACTATTGCATATCAAACAATCGGTAAAGCCCTGGTTATCGCGGTTTGTGACGATCCGGGATGTTTCTCGAGTTCAAATGAACAGGATTCGAGATATTGGGGGAAGCTGGCTTCTGTGCCGGTTTTCAGCCCGGCTACAGCTGAAGACTCATATAAGATGACTCGCGAAGCATTCGCTCTTTCTGAATTGTTGAAATTGCCCGTTATAGTCAGGATGTCAACCCGAGTCGATCATAGCCGCGGCATGGTGACCGTTGGTAACATCTTCCCTGAAACCGGAAGTCTTGAGTTCAATAAAACACCGCAACACATCAACATTCCTGCCAAAACAGCAGCGGCACATAAAAATCTCCTGCAGAAGATGGAGAGCAGTCTTATTGCACCTTTTCAAAAAGAAAATAATAAGATATTCTTCAAAAAAGATGGTGATATTACAGAGGATATTCTCGGAATAATAACGTGCGGAGTCTCGAATGCTTATGCACTTGAAATAATCCAAAGGAACAAACTATCCGAAAAGATTGAATTACTAAAAATAGGAATCACACAACCGGTTCCGACTGAGGACATTCTTGATTTTCTCAATAGAGGATTCGGGAAAATCCTGATTATTGAAGAACTTGATCCCATTGTAGAAGATGAAGTCAGGATTGTGGCTCAGCGAAATAAAATTAATACTGAAATCTATGGAAAAGATTTTTCAAGCTTAAGTAGAGTTGGTGAGTATAGCCTGGATATCGTGAACACCGCAATCGAAGATTTTACCGAATGTAATCTGAAAAAAGCGAAGGGATTTCCGGAAGCAGATAAAGCTCATTTCCTCCAGAACCTGCCGCCTCGTCCACCAGCATTATGTCCGGGATGTCCTCACCGCGCTACGTTTTATGCATTGAAAATTGCAGCTGGTGAAACAAACAGCAGACCAGTTTTATGTGGTGATATAGGTTGTTTTGCCCTTGGAGCATTTCCCCCATTTCAATTAATTGATACTATTCACCATATGGGCATGAGTATTCCCCTGGCACAAGGATTATCAGAAGTACTGCGCGTAGCCGATGGCAGCAAACAAAAAATCGTTGCCCTTGTCGGCGACGGGACTTTTTATCATTCCGGTGTTGCTTCTCTACTTAATGCCGTATATACGCGTGCTAATATCACGGTAGTCATTTTCGATAACCGAACAGTCGGTATGACTGGTCATCAAGAGCACCCCGGATCAGCACCTCACCCCAAGAATCAGGAAGTGGAACTTGAGGGATTATTAAAAGGATTGGGTGTTAAGTTCGTTGAAACTGTAGATCCAAACAACTTGAAAGAATGCTATAAAGTTATAAAAGAATCAATGTCTTTCCAGGGTGTTGCAGCAGTAGTAGCCAAATCACCATGTGTTTTCCTACCGGAGTTTAAACAGATCATCGATTTGAAGAATCGAGTTGTGGTTGATCACGAACTGTGTAATACCTGCCACAACCAGAGTGATCCTGAAATATTCTGTGCCCGTGAACTATCGGCTGAAAATGCACTCTCCAAAGCAAAGGCTAAGTTTGACGCCAAATATCACATACCTGCAGAAGAACAGCTTTGCCCTGCAAATATCTGTAACCATGGATTCTTCAACGCAATTTTAACGGGCAATTATAAAGAAGCACTGAATGTCGTCCGTGATAAGACTTTATTCGCCAGGGTGTGTGGTGATATCTGCCCTCGACCCTGCGAGTATTTGTTCAGGAAAAATAATCTTCCGGTTGTACCAATTAAACAACTGAAAAAATATATTGCCGGACAGGACGACAACTTTGAAGATTTTTCATATCAGATTGAATTGGCAGCAAATACGGAGAAATTAAACAAATCTGTAGCGATAATTGGCGCGGGACCCGCTGGATTAAGTGCTGCCTACGATCTTATTCGTCAGGGTTATGACGTATCAATATTCGAGAAAGAAAGTACTGCCGGAGGCTTATTGAAATTCGCAATCCCCGGATTTCGGATGGATAAGCCTGCATATGAAAAAGAAATTTCTCTCCTTGAAGATTTGGGAGTCGTTTTCCATTTTAATTCATCACTCGGTAAGGATATCAGTTTAGCTCAGCTTTCTAATAATTACGACGGAGTTATTGTTGCAATTGGAATGGGGACATCTACAACTATGCAGGAAATAGAATCGAATCTACCAAAAGATAAACGATTTGAAGCTATATCATTCCTGAGGGATTACAATGATAGGACTCTTGATATCAAACGCGATTCAACTGTTTTCGTTATCGGAGGTGGAAACAGCGCAATTGACTCAGCTCGGGCAGCCAAAGAATTTGGTGTTGAAAATGTTACTATCGTCTATAGGCGCACCAGAGAGGAAATGCCTGCTTTCCACGAAGAAATTGAAGAGGCGATCTCGGAAGGTGTCAACCTGATTAATGGTACCGTAATAAACTCATGCAAATTAAATTCAAACGGCCGAATTAAAACTCACCTGAAGACTTTTAAGGGTGATAATGATCTCGGGGAAATGAGTTGTGATTACATCATTAGTGCCATTGGTCAGAAGGGCGAAGAAGACGTCATTAAGACGTTGAATCTTGAAACAGACTGGAACAATCGAATTATTGAGAATGGTGGTAATGGCAGCTCATATAAAAACGTTTTTATCGCTGGTGACATACTCTCTGATAACCACATCAGCCTGATCGGAGCTATCGGTAGTGGAAAACAGGCAGCCGTTAATATTCGCAGGCTCCTTGAAGGATACAGCTTTGATTACGAGGGGAAACATGCCCTGGAGGTGTTGGGCAAACAGGATCGGTCGACAATAAAACAGAGTTCATTCAGTAGTATTAATCTGAGTAAGTCACAATTTAAAAGTGAAATTGAGAAATACAACCTCTTCCAGGCATGCGGTAAATGTGATCATTGCATAGAGAATTTCGGGTGCCCGGCACTGATAAAGGTTGAAGGAAAAGTAGTGGTTGATGACATTCAATGCACAGGATGTGGGTTGTGCATAGCCGTCTGTCTAAATGGTGCTATTCACAGGGCATAAAGATAGATTGGGATGGATTTGAAAAGAACACTTAAAATGAACGGTCAATCATAAAATGAGTAACATTGCGAAAATGTTAATAGCGGGTATTGGAGGTCAGGGAGTGGTTTTTCTGATTAATCTCCTTTCTGAAGCTGCCCTGTTGGCTGATATCCCGGTTGCTTCGAGTGAAATTCATGGACTCGCTCAACGTCGAGGTTCTGTTGTTGCAGGGATTACATTCGGGAAAAGTACATTCGGATATCTTGAAGAAGCCGGAGCTGATTATTTGATTGGTCTTGAACCGTTAGAGGCTCAACGCTGTATTACTTACTTGAATAAAGACAGTCGAGTGGTAATTGATAATAACCAGATTTTCCCTCATTCCGTAAATGCACAAAAGTTGAGTTACCCCGATATCGATAAATTCATCGAATATCTGCAATCCAACATAAAACAGCTGATATATAATCAGGATTTCAGTAAAGACCTAAATCCAATTCTGAGAAATGTATATCTTTTGGGAAGATCAACATCACTTGACGGCTTTCCTGTACCGCCCGAATCAATTGTAGAGGCTATAAAAAACACGGCAAGACCAGGCATGTCCGATTTTAGTTTAATGGCATTTAAACTGGGTAGAGATTTTGAGTAGAGACAACAAGTTTGAGCGTGATATCTCATTTACGATTAATAAAGAACACATTACACTAACCATTGATTCTTCAAGGTTATTAATCGATCTGATCAGAGATGACCTCTCGCTGATTGGGACGAAGCCGGGATGTGGTGAGGGTGAGTGTGGGGCATGTACGGTTTTAATTGATGGAGAAGCTGTCAATTCCTGCCTGTATCTCGCAGTAAATATTCACGGAAAAGAATTGACAACTATCGAGGGATTATCTGTAAATGGAACGGACCCGACACTTAATCAAGTTCAGGAATCCATGATTGAACACGGGGCAATTCAATGTGGTTTCTGCTCGTCCGGAATGGCAATGATGATAAAATCCTATTATGACCAATGTGTAAAAGATAAAAAAAATCCATCCAGAGAAGAAATAAAAAAAAGCATCGAAGGAAATTTATGTCGATGTACCGGGTATGTAAAGATCGTCGAAGCTGTTGAATCATTGTTCAGGAGCGCTTAGATGGCAAAAGAATACAAGGTGATCGGGAAACCAACACCAAAATTAGACGCAAAGCTTAGAGCCAGCGGCAAAGCTATTTATGGCCATGACGTAAAACTCCCAAATATGCTTTATGGCGCAATCCTTCGTCCTGAACATCCAGTCGCAGAGGTCGTATCAATTGATATTTCCAGGGCATTAGAACTGCCTGGAGTGGTTAGTATTATTACTGCTGATGACATAAACACAGAAAACATGAGCTATGTCAGGGATCATCCGGTATTGAAAAGTCATGAGGTAAACAGCATCCGGGATGAAATCGCTGCAGTTGCAGCAAAATCAAAGGAGATAGCAAGGGAAGCGTTAAAATTAATCAAAGTAAATTATAAAGTGAAAGAAGGAATATTCGATCCCTTCGAAGCGCTTGAAGAAAAAGCTCCCCAAATTAATAAATTCTGCTCTGGAAAAACAAATAAGAACCTCGCGAGAAATTTCTACTACGAGCACGGTAACCTGCAGGAACAAAAAGATAAAAGTACCTGTATCGTAACCAATCGGTATGTTCTACCACGAGTGACTCATTGCTGCCTTGAAACATGTGCAATAACTGCTGATTATTCGACTACTGAGGGTACACTTACATTGTACAGCCTTACCCAGGTACCATTCCTGTATCAACGAGACATTGCGCGTGTGCTGAAAATGGAACCGTCAAAAATAAGAGTAATACAAACGGTGATCGGCGGAGGCTTCGGCAGCAAATTAGATATGTACCCATACGAGCCAATTTGTGCTCTGCTGTCAATAAAAACCGGCCGACCGGTGCACCTTGTCTTTACCCGGGAAGAGGAGTTTATCGCCTCCCCTACCCGGCAGGCAATGGTAATTGATTTGACCACTGGAACTGATAAGGATGGTCGATTCACTTTCCGTGAAGCCAAAATTGTCCAGGACAATGGTGCCTATACTTCATGGGGTGCGACTACTTCGTTTGTAATGATGCAGACCATATCATCACTCTATCAGGTTCCGGCATGCGTCTTTGACGCGGATGTAGTGTATACAAACAATCCCTACGCAGGTTCGTTCAGAGGCTATGGTAATCCTCAAGCAACGTTCGCATTAGAGCGAAATGTAGACCTGATGGCTGAGAAATTGGGCATGGATAAAGCAGAAATTCGTCTTCTGAACGCAAATTACAAGGGAGAAGTGACCGGTCAGGATTTACGATACAACACCTGTGGTCATATCGATGCCCTCAAGGCGGTCATTGAAAAGAGCAGTAAAGATAACAAAGAGATTGATAAAACTGGCAGGTTCAGACGTGGTACCGGATTCGCTTCGATGCTCCACGTCGGAGGCGGTGCCAAGATATATCCCTCGGATGGTTGTGGAACCGAGCTTAAGATGGACAATTACGGCTATCTGACCATAATTACGGGATCAAGTGAAATCGGTCAGGGTTCTGAAACTGTACTTGCAATGATGGCTTCGGAAGAACTTGGGATTGGAATCGATAAAATCAGAATTGTAAACACAGACACCGAAATCAAACCGTGGGACGTTGGGGTTCACGCCTCGAGAACCAGTTTTGTTGCCGGGAATTCTCTCCTTGGAGCGTTGAAAAAGCTGAAGGATAAACTGTCTTCAAAGGCAGCTGATATCCTTAAAACAGAAATCGACGACCTTGAATATACTGACGGTCTGGTGAAATCGATTTCTTCAGATGCTTCAGTAAAAATAGACAAGGTTGTACGAGAAATCCATTTTCGCGAACCGAATGACCTCTGTTCTGTTTCACATTATTACGAACCCGGTAGCGATTTTCAGGATAAAGAATACAAGGGGAACGTCTCCGATACGTATGCCTTCGCTGCCCAGGCTATTGAAGTGGAGATAGACACCTACACCGGTAATGTCCGTGTAATTGATATTCACGTTTCCCAGGATGTCGGAAGAGTACTCAATCCCCTTGGATTAATGGGTCAGATTGAAGGTGGAGTTGTGATGGGTATGGGATATGCTCTCACAGAGGAACTCAAATTAGATAATGGGGTGATTCTCAACCCGAGCTTCCACGAATACAAGCTTCCAACCGCCTCCGACATACCCAACATACACTTCTACCCAATTGAAACATACGATCCTGATGGACCTTATGGCGCGAAAGGAGTAGGTGAAGCGCCCCTGATCCCAACTACAGTAGCTATTGCCAATGCAGTTTCAGACGCACTCGGTATGGAGATTAATGATTTGCCAATCACACCTGAGAAGGTCTTAAGAGCAATTAGTGACATGAAAAGAGAGAGCGACACACGGAGGGCAAACCAATGAACTTCAACGTATTGAGCCCGGTAACAACCTCCGAATTACTTGACCAAATTTCTGAAAACCAGGACCGAAATTTCAGATTCGGTGCCGGATATACAGACTTGGTAATTGAGTTAAAAAAACAACCGCATGAAGGATTGACTGTTATAAATCTCGCTCAACTCAAAGATGAGAAATTTACTGGAATTTCCGATAGCGAAAAAGGTCTCCGAATTGGTGCTCTATCAACAGCAAATGATATTATTGCTGATGTTACAATAAATGAAAACTATCCGGTTCTGAATTCTGCGTCAAATCAATTGGCTTCATGCCAGATCAGACAGGTTGCTACAATCGGTGGGAATATGTGCACGGCTTCCCCGGCTGGTGATATTGCTAATGCGTTAGTTGCTCTCAGAGCGGATTGTGAAATCCTGAATTCATCGGGAAAATTAAGAACAATCCCAATTGACAGCTTTTTCAGAGGTGTGCGTGAGACTGATCTTGGAAAAGATGAAGTCCTGAGAAGTGTCATCATTCCATTCAACAGCTCACGGGCAATCGCTTCCGGTTTCATAAAGATTGGTACCCGAAGATCGATGGAATGCTCTGTCGTTTCCCTTGCATATCATATTCAGGTCGATGATAATAATCGAATCAGTAAAGCAGGAATCTCCATTGGTTCTTCTGCACCGACCATTAAGTTCACTACCTCTGCCTGTGAGTATTTAATAGGCAGGGACTTCTCCTCGATTGGCAAATTCGATGTTGAACAATTTGCTGAAAGAGTACTCGCATACGCATCACCAATTTCCGATATAAGGGCGTCTGCCTGGTATCGGAAAGAAGTTCTTTTTAACATAAGTAAAAGTATTTTCGAAAACCATTAACCGAGGCAGGATAACTCCTGAGTAAACCTTGAGTCCAGATATTGAAAGACCAAAACTACCCATTAAACTAACCCAGAATGAAAATGCATTTGGTGCATCCCCACTGGCGCTGGAAGCTATTGAAAATAATTACCATTCGGTTTTTCGATATCCCGACGTTTTTCATGTTGAATTGAAGCAAAAACTTGCTGCCAGGTTCAACGTCAGCGCAGAAAACATTGTTATCTCCGCCGGTTCTGTCGCACTCATGGATATGTCAATCAAAGCATTTGTAGGCAATGGAGAGAATGTTGTTACCGCCGAATTGACATTCGAAGGCTATAAGTATATGGCACGAGTTAACAACAGAGAATGCAGACTTGCAGAACTAACCGATTATGCCATTGACTTGAAAAAAATCCTTAAACTTTGTGATGAAAAAACCAGGCTCGTGTTTATTGCTAATCCAAATAATCCGACAGGAACTACAAACACGCATGATGAGATGGTGGAGTTTTTAGAGAATATCCCCAAAAACACATACGTAGTTTCTGATGAGGCGTATGTGGAGTATGTAACTGATCCCAATTTTCCCGATAGTTTGTCGCTTCAAAAAACATATCCGAATCTTATTATATTTAAAACATTTTCAAAAATTTACGGATTAGCCGGTTTACGGATTGGTTATGCAATAGCCCACGAAGAGGTAATTGCCTCCCTTCGGGACAGGTGGACACCATTTTCAATAAACGGGTTGGGATATGCAGCTGCAATTGCAGCATTAGGGGATTCGGAATATATAAAAAAATGTGCTGTTATAAATACCGGTGAACGCGCCTATTTGTATAATGAACTCATTGAATTGGGATTCAATGCTGTCGAACCAAAAGGGAATTTCATATTTATTGATTTTGAATCCAAAGAGGAAAAAGAAAATATGAATAAACAGCTTGAAGCAGATGGTATCCTGGTCAGGCCATTGGATCGGTTCGGTTCCGAAACAGCACTTCGCATCACGGTCGGCAAACCGGATGAAAACCGGTATATAGTAAAGTGTTTAAAAGCCAAAAGGGCAAAATAGCCTGATGCACTCGTAGGTCGGCATCTCATGCCGACAAATTAATAGTCACATAGTCTGGAACCTTTGCAGGCTGTGCAGGAAAAGACAATATGCGCTGGCAGACGCCCTCGTCTGTCAGTTAAGTCCTTGTAATAACAAAAGATAAAATTCACAGACTGCAAGAGTCCGGGCTAATTACTCGTGTACCACAAATGCCTTCATCATTAAAAAACATTAGTTGAGTCGAATATGAGATTTACATCCCTGCTTTTCCTTCTTTTTCTTCCAGGTTTTTTATTCAGCCAAACCGCCTTCGAAGGCAACGGTGTTTACGTAACTAATGCTAGTTATTTCGTCTATGAAGCTGATGCACTCAATATGCGGGACGGCCATACCCTGATGGTCTGGGAGCAGCGGGATACTATCAACGTCCGGTCGGTGTGGGGGCATATTTTAACTTCCGATGGTGAATTGGTAAACCCCTGTCCGATCCGTTTTTCTAATCCGGAAAGGGATGCTTCTTATGGTGACATATGTTTGGCAGAAGATGGAATGGCAGTTATTGCGTGGTTTCAGAATGTAGGAGAGGATCAATATGCTGTTTTCGCACAGAAAGTCGATATAGAAACAAACCTCGCCTGGGGTGGAAATGGTATTCAGATTGGAGAGGAATATAACAATAGGTTTAATTTCGATCATGATTTCGGTGACTATATAATTTATCTATCACCAAATGATGTGAATGGTTTTTATACAATTCAGTACCAAAGGTTGGATAATGAGGATTTTTATCGTGTTGAATCGTTTGATGAAAATGGAGAGATCATAGAGAATTGGCAAGAGTTGGATGTTACAATTCAAACTTCATTGTATAAAATCGTACCTGATAATGAAGGAGGTTTCTGGTATGAGAGCAGATGGGCAGTTAGCTTTATAAATCGAGTTTTACCGGATGGTTCCTTTCTATGGCAAAATGATCGCAGGCTTGAATTCCCCCGGGGTCAAGCTCTTTTTATCGACAAGATGTTTTATACAACAGATGGTTTATTGATTGGTTTTGGGACAAACAGAGATCTGGTTCTGGCAGGTGGATTTATACTTAGAGAAGAGGGGGAAGAGGTTTTCTCCGAATCGATAGAAAGCATTACCGGCTATGTTAGTGCTTTAGATATAGATGAAAACAATCGGTTGTATTATGTTTACAGACACGCTGATTCCAATATTCGCCTAAATTGCTGGGCGCCACTTGAAGAGGAACATCATCCCTGGGGCGAGGGCATAGTCGTCTATGAATCAAATGAAGACAATCGTTTTGCTGGGAACGAGTTTATAGTTATTGATGAAGACCAGTTGACTCTTTTCTATACAGAAAATACCGGTTATGGAATAAGATCATTTTGTGCTTTAAGATTTACTACGAATGGTGAACCACTCTGGGATGATCAGCCCCGATCTCTTTACCAATCAACTAATCACAATGAGCATAAAGTATTGAGCGGTTTTACCACTCAGGACGGTGATATTGTGATTTCGTGTTGGGAGCTCAAAGATGGATTTTTACGTAACCGACCTCATCCACCGGATGATAACACAAAACATTTTCGTTTAAACGGGAACGGTGAAAACATCTGGGGTGAAGATCCGATAACCATAAACCTGGGTGATTATGATGATCCCGAGGAGTATCAATCCGTTGTAACTCCGGATGGAGTTTTCCAATCGTTCTGGAGAGATCCGAAAAGAGGTATTGTTTCACAGAGAATAAATGAAGATGGCGCGATAGAATTCCGACGAAGCGGGATGGTCCTGGTTGATCACAATAATTTCACAGACTGGACAGTCAAAACAACGGAGACTCAAACATTTCTATTCTTTCTTGATGAAAATGCAGTAGAGAATGATGAGGACATTTCCCATATCTTAGCTTTATCGGAAGAAGGTGAACAGGAGTGGAATCACTCCTTCAATTGGGATAATTATAATGGAATTCCAAAATTGATATGTATTGAGAATGATGCTGCGTATTATTCAGTCAACACGATTCAGCGGGATCGTGTCGTTCATAATCTGTTTGCTTTCAATCTTGAAGATCTCGGTGAGATATGGGCATTCCAGTACGAATCTGTATTGAGAAATTCTGTGATTCTGGATTTGAAACCATGGTTTGACGATTGGTTGATTATTGATTACGAACTTGGTGCAGGACTGAATATTAATCTGGCAGATGCAAATGGTAATGCAGTTTGGGATCAATCTGTAGTAGTGGAATCTGATGAAAGAATTACATTTCTCGGGAATACTATTTATGAAGATCACGTCGAAATCTTCTTGTCGATTGATTTGGGGAATTTCAATCACGAGTCTTATGGTAATCTGATTATGTATGACATTTCCAGACAGGGTGAACTCCTGAGTCTGATTGAAATCCGACCTTTAGAAGCGAGTGAACTGAATCTGGATAACTGCGAAATGCTTCGTTCTCCAAATGGTACGATTTGGATCGACAGCGGTCACCGATTCCAGGCTCTGAATCCGGAGTTTGAAAGATTAATAGGTGAAAATGGAATTAGTACCTGGCCACAATCGGAATTTAGTAATTTTTGCCTTGACTCAGAGGGTGGCTGCTGGATGTTTTGGTCAGTGGGAGATGATCAAATTGTCTGCACACATCTCAATCAGCAGGCTCAGCCTGAAAATGATTTTTGGAATTATGAAGGATCCCCGATTACTGATCCATTCTGGGAATTTTCCAGTCTATGTCTTGAAGCTGCGTTCAACTCTCACTCTAATTCTGTTTTTATTACCAATAAAGTGATGGAATATATAGATCACCAGGGTTTTATGAGCGATTTTCCCATGGAATACCGGGTGCAGCTTGTTGGAGATCAATGGCTTGAAGTGAGTGAATCGAATACAATTCCTCAGAAATTTGAGATTCTATCAGCTTTTCCCAATCCTTTTAACTCAAGCACGATTATCAATTTTGAGATTCCATACTGTAGTCCGGTTAGAGCCGGCTTATATGACATATCCGGCAGGCAGCTAAAACAATTATTCCATAAATGGACGAATTCAGGGAATCATCAATTCCTTATCAATGGTGAAGGTCTCTCAGCGGGGATGTATTTTGTGCGGCTGGAGGTGGGGGCTGTGAAGTTGGAGAGGGGGATTGTTTTGGTGAAATGAGGATTTATTTTCTTGGGTAATGGTGGTTTGATTTACGTATTTATTACTAAATTCATACGGGATTTCTGATTTCCCGTACGTGACTTGTTTGATATTCCAGCAAAGTCGAATTCTTGTTCCTATTCGCGTGGGACTGCTGTAGGGGTTGAATATTTTCAACCCTATTTACCGCTAAAAACAAATATGTGTTACCATTCGAACAGGGCTGAAGATATTCAGCCCCTACAACCTCATGCAACACTTCGAGAAGCGACGACAGCAAGAGAATGTCAGGTGAGGACGAGTTCTTTGAAATATTCAAATCTTGCGAAAGCACGTCGTTCCCGCGAAGGCGGGAATCCAGAATACACAATTACTTATGCAACTCCACTACCATGAAAATCGCAAGAAAAGAAGAAAAAAGTGAATATTTCAAAAGTATCGAGGACACCTGACACCAGCATATTATGACCCGCACATCCTGTGGATCGTGGGAACGATTGGAAAACACTATCTCAAATACAACACTTTCCCAAACCTCAGGTCATCACCCACCTCTAATTTGCATATATAAAGTCCAGATGCAACTCTAAAACCCATATCACCGATGCCGTTCCAAATAGCGCTGTGTCGCCCCGCTCCCAACGATTTAGAAACAATAGTTCTTATCGCTCTTCCGGTCAGATCATGGATAGTCAGCGTCACGTTTGAATAGGTCGGAACGGCATAGTTAATTATCACACGGTCGTTGAATGGATTTGGAAAAATCGGTCCAAGAATTAACTCAACCGGTAAAGGTGAGGTTTCTGCTTTGCTTATATCAAGTGGTGAAATTATAACACTGAACGGTTCATCACATTCACGATAGTCTATTCCGTCAAAAGCAAAAACAAACCATTGGATTACTATCGGTTCATCGGAAATGAATCCCATTTTCTGACGAGTGACATCTCGAGATGTCTGACGAATATCTTCGATCACCCTTGTTGAATCATTAAAAGTAAACTCTAAAACATAAGTGATCGTTGAGTCTTCAACCTCATCAATAGACTCACTCCATTCAAACGTTATCATCTCCTCATTGATCATGTCCGAGTCATTTTCAGGCTGCAGCAACCTGAACGGAGACGGTAAATCGTTGACCGGGTTAACTGTAACATTGAAGAAAAGTTCTGTGATTATATCTCTGTGAGGATGATCTCCAATGGAACGAACATGTCTCGCATTTCGCTGTAGGGATAGGTTTCCAAATTCCTCTCCATTATCTGCAAAAACGCAAACCTCGGTAACACCTGACCAGTCGGGACTCACCGACATCCACATAACGTTAGTTTCATCTATTTCACAGATCAGATTGTTATCCGAACTCTCTACTGAAAATGTCATTTCGAGGTCGTTAGGTTCCGTAAAAATCGTATCGAGATCCGCCACTGCGAAACGGTCGAAATCTTCCTCAAGAATCAGATCAGGAATTGGTATCAGGATTTCCGGGCCACCAATACCATTGCCGGTTAATAATACAAGACCTGCATCAGGATTCGGATCATTTGATATGAAGTGCAGTTCACCTGCAAAATCACCGGCTCCAGGAGGCTCAAATGATATCAATATCTCCTCTTCCCAGTCCGGATCGAGTATGATTGGTGCCTGAAATTCAGCCCGGAAACAATCCCCAACTACCTGAATGTCAGATATTTCCAATTCAGCCTGTCCTTCGTTTATTACGAGAAGCATCGCTTCTTCGGACTCACCTATCTCGACACGACCAAAGTCCAACTCCGCAGGCTCCACAATCAGTACAGGCAACATTGCACCTATACCTGCGATAGCTACAAGTCGCTCCTCTTCATCATTGCATTCGAAGGCGATTTCGGCTTGATATTCGCCCTCATCGTCCGGTAAAAATGTAATATCAACTTGCGCAGTTTCACCAATTCTCAATTCTATCGGGAATATGTCCTCATCTATTTCGAAAACATCGTCACCTTCTATATTAATTCCATCTACGGTAACAGGATTATTTCCACCTCCAAATATTGTCAGGGGTAAAGTTAAGGAACCGGTTACTGAAACTTCACCAAAGTTCTTATCCGGACGAACACACAGTCTCGTGATATCCATTTCCGAATTTGCCAGAATCGCATGTAACTGATAATCATGTTCTGACGGTTGGGTACGCTCTCCGTCGAAGCTGTAGAAATGATTCTCTGCCCATTGGTCATCCCGTTCGGTTAACTGCCTGCCCAAAATCCGGGGTAAACCGTCTTCACGCTGGACAGACAACCACACCCAGAAATTTCCTCGAAGTCGGTTTAGTGCCTCAATTTCAGATAAATCTATATAATGCCGGTTCGGGAACAAATCTTGAGGAGTTACTGTCAATTCACCCGAATACAGTTCATCACCGGGCTGGCCGTTATTGTCTGCAAATATTGAGACGATTATGTCAGCATCTTCGTCTTGATTGTCACCTGACCAGAGAATCTCCAGTGCCTTCAGATCAAATACACCCTCCATATTGTCCTCGGCTGGTGTAAATAATACCGCCGGTCCGGTACCTTGATCAAAGTTCACGCCTTCCGTCCACTTCCGATCATCATAACCTAACATCCACATACCTGCTGGATAGACAAGAATATCGATACATTCCGAGTCATTTGAAGTATTTTCATCATCCCGAGTTTGTGTAATTGATGAAAATGTTACTAAACCGTTGTATGGATATCCTCCATCGCGAATTAGAACTGCCCTTTGTTCGGAAGCACCTGATTCAAGATTCCGCCAGGGTACAACCGGTACCATCCGTTCATCATCCATCTGACTGAACGTCCTGACCTGTTCAAGGTTTTCGCGCCCGAAATTCTTTATCTGGAACCAACCGGATGTTTCAGTTTGTATAGTATTGGGATAACTCAGGTGCATCCATTCCACACCAGCATCAAGCTGACATCTGTTATCTGAAAACAAACGAAAATCATCAATCCAGAGACCGCTGCCCTGATCCCCATCCATAGAATCATCAGTTCTTAAAATCCATCTGAGTTGTATGGTCTGCCCTGCGAACCGGGTCAAATCCTGATTCATTCTCCAGTTGGGTTGATCATTTCTCCACCATGTACCTGACACATAATGCATCCAACCTCCACCGAAACGATAATAATCATATAAAACATCCTCCCAACCACCGTTTTCCGTTCGAATCTCAATCAGGAAATAATCGTCAAGTGTCATATCTTGATCCGGATTAAATCCCAACATATCCGGATTGACCCAGAAATCGAAAATGACTGTTGATCCGTCGTCTGGAATTTCCAAGCCCGGGGAGACTAAAGCAATAAATTGATTTTCACCAACCGGGCAATGAGCACTGAATTGACCATCGTGAGCATCTTCATCGCTGATTTCCCAGGGATCACCGCCAGACCAGTCATTCCACCCATCCTCAAATCCATACTCATAGATTATCTCCAGGTCATCCCTATTCGGATGATTTCCGTTGATCCTATGGGGCTGAGAATTGGAAACAAAATATTTTGTTGGAGTAAAAACTTCGTGGGAGTATTCGAAATCAAAAGCGGTTATAGGTTGGAAAAATCCGATTATTAGTGTTAAACAGAACAATCGGGGTATTGTGTAATTTTGCAGAATCATAATTCTCACCATGTTAAACAGTGAAGCAGCAACCCATTCAGTTAGATAAAATCGCTATTAAAATTATGGAATGCAAGCCTAACGTCCATATGTAGCCATAACAGATAATTACTAAAGCATTTCTCAAGCTTCACGCGAACGTTAAGATTCGTTGGCAGGTGTTTTCGCCTGGCAACTATACCGTCGTTTTCACATCAGGTGATAACGAGTTTTTTGAAATATTCAAGAATTTTGGAGGATATTCCGTTCCAGCGATAGCGGGAACTCCGCTAACACCTGTTTTTTGGATTTCCAACTTCGCAGGAATAACAGTTCGTAGGTCGGCATCTTATGCCGACAAATTGAACCTAAAATATCCGGCGGGTTAAGAACCCGCCCTACCTACTCCTGGCTTCATAATCGTAGATTACCGCAACAGACGTTCCGGAGTGGTAACGCAAAAATTGTCTTCACAAAAAGCATAATCTGAACTTAATCCTGAGCATTCGTTTATGCAACAGAAATTGTTATTTAATAAAAGTCACCTTCCGTATACCTTTAAATTCAGCAGCCTGCATTCTAACAAAATATATCCCGGAAGAAACTACCGGGTTCCAACAAATACCATGTTTTCCAGCCTGCATTTTTTTATTGACTATTGATTCAACCATCCTACTGTTAATATCGAAAATATTGATCGAAACATTCGAGGCTTCAGGCAAACCGAAATTCAACCGGATTGCTGAATTAAACGGATTCGGATATCCTTCAGAGAGGAAATACTCTTCCGGGACATCTCTATTTGATGTAACCGACAGGACGATTATTTCATCCCTCTTATATTCTAAATCCCCATTATTCACAACTGATACCGGAGTTAATGGTAATTGAGTCTCACCATTACTTATGTTGAGAAAAAGCTCAAAAGTCTCACCTTCGAGCAATCCGTCCTTAATCTCAGTTATTGGATCATCACCCCAAATGGCTAATCCACACATTTTATCCTGTATATCTCCTCTACCGACTAAACCTCCATCGGTTCCTAAAGCGGAGATCTTGTCGTTATTTGAAACTCGAATGCCCTTAAAATCTGAAATCAGCAGACTCATATTTTCACCGGTTCGGAAGGGTTTTATTGAACCTGAGTCTCTCCCCTTTCTTTCAGTAATAGGAACAAGAGTTTGAATAAATGCTAACTCTTCTTGTTCAGGTGGTGGATAATTTAATATGAGATCAGGTGCATCAACCTTCAACAAATATCCCTGCCCGGGAGACCATGGAAGCATATTTGAGAAATTGAATTGTCCAAGCAGCATAAACCGTCCATCAGTATCTTTAGCCTGAATAACATGCTCGCGAATTGGTGATATCACATAAAAATCCGGTGCAGAAGCACTCAATTCGTAATCAGGGTAATATGCAACTATGCTCCAATTCTCTCTCAATGGGATATCGGCATCAGGGGGAATCGGGCGTCCAGTCCAGCTCATCGAGATATCCTGGTCAACTGCAACCTGATACCCTTGTGTAAGATTCCAGTAGGGAATGTTGTTAAAACCGAATGCAGGCAGGTAAAATTGTCCGGACTGATTCTTCAATGTGATTAGATGGTTATCTCCATTATCATCGATTAACTGTTCAGTCATTAATAAAACATCAGGCCCTTCTGCATTTTCATTCGCATAGAAATCCCGTGAAGGATAAACATTTAACGACATCAAGTTCCAGCCCTGGTCCAAGCTGACTTCAAGATTTCGTAACAGTTCATTTACTATCTCAACTCTGATAGGAACAATATCATGCTCGCTCATAGCATTGTGGTAAAAATGAAGTTCACTCTCAACAAGTCCCAGCGGCATAGAGCGTGAATCAATTTGCAGGACTAAATCAATGGATTCTCCGGGATCAACAGTTCCGGTATTCGGATCGATTGTCACCCAGTCATCGCGAGCTCCGAGCTGCCAGATATCAATTCTGTCATCCGAACCAATATTACTAACCGCCATGAACACCCAGTTAAAGGGATCGTACTCGCAGTTAATTGTCGCGCCAACCGGTGAACCGGCACCCTCTGGTTCAAGAATCGCAACGAGCATGGTATCACCGGTTTCCGGATGCATTTTTGTCACGATCTGTTCTGCAACATCTCTATCTTTGTTAAAAACATAAATGTTATATCCATCCGGATCAAATGGCCAGTATGCTAACCCGTAAATTCTCATATCCAATCTGCTATGCTCATCAATCTCGTTCCCTTCACGGTCTACACCAACAATATTTGAAGTTGTGCTGGACAGCCACAACAACTCGCGGTCAGAATCCCAGGCAATGTTGTTAATTGGATTTTGAGGACCCTCAAAACTGGTTATTAATTCACCATCCGGAGTAAATCCATATAGCATTGATGCAATCGATCCCCAGATTAATTCTCCATCAAATGCGAGATCCTTGAATCCATATGTATCATCTACTCCATGGGGTTGATCATACTGGTCAATCAGCTCACCTTCAATATTCAGGACATAGATCAGGGGATCTCTATTGTTAGATCCTGCAACATAGTAATGGTTATTGGTAAAAACCACACCTTGAATTCTTCTTTCATCTACAATTTCACCGGCAAGAATCTGCTCGCGAAGAATCCACGGTTCGAAATCTTCCTCTCCCTGATTTATTACCTCGTTATGCCATATTAATTGGCCATTTCCACTATTTACTAATCTGAATTCAATATCCGTTTGTTCATTTGCGAGCACTTGTTCTTCTACAACATCCAAAGATAAATCAAACTCCGGATGTAAAAGATCAAAATCAACAACAATACTCTCTTCATTCTCGAGAATTAGCTCAAACTCTGTTGAATCACAATATCCCGGACAAATAGCTGTCAGATTGAACTCTAAGTCAGTTGGCGCATTCTCGATTACATAATGTCCCTCTTCATCTGATACTGCAACGAATCCATGCAATGTGTAAACAGATGCCCCTTCTATCGGCTCCTCAGTTTCAGCATCTCGAATTGTCCCGGAAATCTCACCATTCGTAATGAGCATTGATGATGTAAACTTAATGGCACGTTCGTTTTCAACTTCAGCTGCCCCATCTGCGAGCTCACCCCAGTAAGTATAGGTCAGCCCATCTCCCTGGTCAGGGCTGCATATTCCGATAGAAGCAAAGGGAGTATCCCAGGCCTGGAAACATGATGCATCATCTGTTACATCGAGATATTGGAAAACTATATCACCATCTCCAGTTGCGCTCAGGAGGTGTTCAGGATCGTAAAGAAGTACCTGAAAAGTCTCTGAGGCCTCATTTGCACCCTGGGGACCAAGTTTTCTCATTTGAGACCACTCTACAATAAACCTATGATTATCTTCATCATAGTAAGTATAAACTCCACCATTATCGGTTGTGAGCAGATCGTCCCAGAACGGTCCAATCATCCCCGGAGCACACATACCCGCTGGAAATTTTCTGTTTCGGGCGGTTATGAGCTCTTCACAATCCCCCATTGCAATCCAACCATTTGTACAAACGGTTATTTCATCGAAATCAATCCCATAATATGTAAAAGTGAAAGGTAAGTCAATAAGGGTGCTTTGGTCCAGATTCTCTGCTCTATCCCTCAGCTGTGTATCCCGACCATTTCCACGTCGATGCGGATCGATCTCAAACCATTCGAATTCCGGAGCCGAATACCAGTCTGTGTCTGTATCATCGAGACAAATGTATCCGTACTGGTCCGGTCCGAACGGCTGACCATCACGTGCACGATCTACCGGGATGGAGAAAAATACCGTATCTACAAATCCACTTTCTGAGTTTAAAATCAATGCAAAATCAGCAGGTTTTCCTCCAAGGTGAAACAGATTTGCGGCAATCCGAAAATACTCCTGGGAAAGTGATGAGCTCCTTGAACGTATACTCGAGAATGAGCCTTCGGCAATCGGTACACTTACTGTACGGGTTAAGCTAACAAGATTCGCATTCAACTCCGGAGCTCTTTTAGTTCCGATATTCCTGATCCGGATGCGTAGGTCTGCAACCTCGGCGGGTCGAATAGGACTGTCACGCCACCTTACGTAGACAAACTTAAATTCGGGACCTGCAAGCGGGAGACTTACTGAGCTATGCCAATTTTCCTCACCTGCACTGCATTCAAGATTAAAAATCGCAAGCTGCTCATCCGGAAAACCTCCCCCAATATCAACAATAAAAGTGACATTAACCGATTCACCGGCAGCAGGCGCATTTTCAAGTTCGACTTCACCTCGCACAACTTCAAGATTTGGTAATCCTGGTGTCAGAATCAGGTTAACAGGACCTTCAGGAACTTCCTCACCAAAATTCTCGATTTCGACAGTTAACTCGATACGTTCAGTAGGGTTGGCGATTCCATCATCGTCACCCCGGCTCTCACCCTCAGCATCATCATCGACTTCAAATTCCCCGGCTCCGATAAACATGTCAGCCTGTCTCACCCGTAAATCATCTAAATAAGGATACAGATTATGCCCTGTTACCGTCAACTTAACAGTTCCAGCCTCAATCCATTCGGAATTCAGGTCAAATATTGCTTTACCATCATTATCAGTATATTTAGTTACCTGGAATTCATCAGGTTTATATAAACAAACTCTTGCCCCTATGAGGATTTCGTCTTCATCTTCCTCAAAAACCTGCACTTCTACGTGAGTTTCACCAACTCTAAGATATTCAGGATGTTCAACATCTATATTCTGGGGTACATCAGTAAACAACTCTGTCGCAGGATCACCCATAAGATTAAAAATATACGTTTCGCACAACCAGCCTTCCATTGAGGGCTGTTCCCGGTGAACAACATCTCCTCGATCAAAGTAGTGTTGATAGAGCTCAACCTTGCCATTCATCATCGCCCAGCCCATATAAGGATTTTTCGATCCGAAAATTGATCGGAAATTCGCAGCAGTAAAGAGATTATTATACGCAGTATGTGTTGCTCCCCCGGCTCCAACGGCACCTATTCCACCCCCGTCCGGATTAAACAGCATTCTTTCTGTATAGTAAAACTGGTTTGCATTGTGTTGAGCGTAATCACCCGTGTTGCAGGTCGGAAGTAAAACATACGGCAGCATTTCTCCGTTATCAAGATCACTCACTGCAGCATGCGGATAGTTATTCATATTTGCCCATCCGCGGTAAACATAGAATCCGATACCATAATTAAAGACCTGGGGTATCCACGCTCTGCCGTCCGGTTGAGGTACCTGAGGTGTCCAATATCGCTCGTAGAATCGATTGTAGCCATTCCGAATTAATAATTCTTTTGACCACCTCAATACATCAATTGAAGACATTCCGCTTCGACTATCCCCGGCATACAGAGCTGCACGTTTCTGCCATCCCCGTTGAGCTCCTGCACCGATAAAAGGATCTGATTCATAGGAAACGATCTTGTTGACAATATCAGTCAACCTCCCAGTTCCGGCGTTTATCTCATAGAACGGAAATCTGCCTATTGCTGCATCGGGCAGTACATCATTACCTTCGAGCATCACATAGTCATGATCACTCTCATAGGGATGTTGCCCATGAGTATGATGATCCCAGAAAGCCATCGGATGAGGGCCGTCAGTATCACCACAAATAATGATCATCTCGGGTGGGGTTTCCCAGTCATCATAAGCTTCCTGGATTTCCGCTTTAATCGCTGCATTATTAGCATCGTTTGCAACTCTTATAACTTCAACAGTCCAGCCCAAGCGCCTGCGCCATTCAATCAATGGCTGCAATGCTTCCTCAACGTCGTCCCATTGCTTCATTACATAAACAATCGAACCGTTTTTTGCACCCATATCGCGTGGTGGTTCGGGAGGATTAACAACCAGATTGGAGACTATTTCATACACAGCCTGGGATGAACGGAAGCGTTCCGGGTTTGTGACTAAATTTGTTTGGTTAAGTTCTGAGGTTAGGTCAAGTTCGATGTCAATTTCATCTATGATTTCCAACTGTCTTGTCTGCCGGTTCCACCTCATTGGGTTAATAACCACAGGAACCATCCTGTAACCACGCATGATAGCTGGTTCACCTATACTGGCGATTTCAGGAGGCCAGAATCCCTGAAAATTTTCCGCCTGTTCTGAAACCAGAAGCTCATCTCTTAAGCCATCAAAGTTCATTGCCAGTTCACCTTCAACTTCATCGGGAATCTGCCTCGGAAAAGGATTGATCTTTTCAATTGAATGGGTTTTGAGATTATGAAATTTTAGTTCGACACCGGATTGGGGTGGAATAAGCACCATCCGCCTGATTGATGTTAGTTCAGGCCACCCATCAGGTCCAACCGAGATTTCATCTTTTATCCTGAATCTTTGGAACACTTGATCATTAATTATGATCTCCTGGCTACGGAATTCCTCAAGTTTAAATTTAAGGTCGACACCTGTATCTGAGGAGGATATCAATTGTACATCTGCAGTACTTGAAATGTTGCGGATATCTTGAGCTGCAAATGAAATGCTACAGGTTAGGATGATTATACAACTTAGCAGTACAATTGGGTTGTTTTGAGGATTAATCAAACGCATTTTTACTCCATAATGCGGTAGATTTCCGGCATAAGTCATGCGATATCAAGGGAGCAGTGTCGGAAAAGAAAGAAACAAACGGATTAAATTGAATAATTGCTGATCTAAATGAGGTTTTCTGCGAGATGTATCTGTCAGCAAAAATCAAAAGCAAAACTGTTAAATCAATCAAAACTCGTATTTAACAGTTTATAATATAATAGTGAATAACTGCAATATCAACGTTGACAGGGGACACAAAGACACATCAACTTTATGATAGGTAACATCAGAAATGGAGATATTAAAGGAATTTTTCAGATAATACTCGATGTTTCATCTGAAAAGAGAGTTTCTAATCAATAGGTGTGCAAGATTGATAATATTAAGAATCTTAGTCAATTTCAATTTCATACTTTTCCTGGGTTATTGTATCTCCCCACATTTTATTCGTAACCTCTTCCGTTTTGGTGAATCCGACCTTCCTGTAAATATGAGCAGCAACTTCAAGATTACTCGTAGTCCATAAGATTAGTCTTTTGTATCCACACTCACGGGTGAATTGCAGTGCTTTTGCCATAAGTTTTTTACCCAGTCCCGCACCTCTTAAATTCGGATGAATAAGGTACCAGCGTAACTGGGCTTCAATAGTAGAGTTTTTGACTATTGCGATACATCCGACCATTTTCCCGTCAAGTTCTGCGATCCAGATCCGGTCTTTTTCACCTGGTTCAGAAATCGCATATTTACCCAATCCTTCAGCGACATAGCCCTCAAATTCATGATTCCAATTATGTTCTCGTGCGTGTAGAACTCCATGCAGGTATGTTATATAGCCGATATCACCGGGCTTAAGTCCCAGTCGAATTTTAATTCTCTTTTTCTTCTTCTCGGAATCACCAACTCCAGCTATCTTCAAAAAGTCCATACTTATGATCCTCTGAAAACTACTTCATTTCAGGTATTTCCATTCAGTTTAAGAAATCAAGCCAGAGAAGTCAACTCAGTTATTGAAAGTAAAATCCCTATTTGTCATTACAAAGAATGAAATGATGAAGAAACATGTTTGTTTATTCATTATTATGAGATTGCTTCACTTCGTTCGCAAAGACAACACAATTCGGAGATGCTCGATTGTTATTCAAAGGTGGTGTCAGCCGTCCTCACCTTACACTTAAGTTGTTGGTTTTCTGCCACGCGGGGACACCTGACGATACTAGAATTATTCGAATAACACAGTCATTCCTTTGAAAATAGCACTCAACCTCTCCCCCCCGCTTGCGGGGGGGGAATTAAAGGGGGGGGGAGGAAATGAAATTATAATATTTTTATTATGCGTGGTGCAGTCCACTGCATGAATATTCCTGCAGACGCAGGAATCCAGAGATGTATGATATGAAAATCGATAATCGCAATTATACTTGTCATAATTTGAGTTACTTAGAATGACAAGAGCATATTATTGCATTACAAGAAACTCCTCTGGATTCCGGCATCCCAGTGTGTCCGAAAATAGCCAATTAGTGGTGTCAGGCGTCCCCGCCTGACACTTAAGTTGTTGGTTTTCCGTTAGGCGAGGACGCCTGACGACACTTGATTTAATATTCTCGGACAGACTGATCCGCCGGAAAGACAACGAGGAGCGAGTTTAGTCGAGAGGCTTCAGATGGTGACCCTGATGAAATCAAATTATATTTTATTCAACCGATACCCCGCCTTATAAACAGTCTCAATCTCATACCCACTACCGGATAACTCTTTTCGCAGTGATCCAACGTGAACATCAACTGTTCGCGTTTCAATGTCCGGTGAGAGGAGCCACACTTCCGAGAGCAACTCTTTGCGGGATATTACCCGCGCTTGATTACGCATAAAATAAGCCAGCAATTCAGTCAATCTTTCTGATAACAATACCGATTTATTACTTATTTTCAATTCCAGACTCAATAGATTCAGTTTCATACCTTCCAGACTTACTGTATCGGAAATTGGTTCTTCCGGTGAGTATCTACGGAGAACTGCTCGAATACGCTCGATCAGCTCGAGGATACTGAATGGCTTGACGAGATAATCATCACAACCAAGCCGAAATCCATTCACCTTATCCCATTCCTCACCTCTGGCGGAGAGAATAATTACCGGTGTTTTTGATGACCGCGCCCGCATTTCTCTTAGTAATTGAAATCCACTTATTCCGGGCAGCATTAAATCCAAAATTACAATATCTGGTTCGATCTCAAACCAAACCTTTGCCCCCAGCTCCGCGCTCCAGGTCTCAGTAACACGATATCCTTCAAATTGGAGGTTATCGACTATTCCGGTACGCAGTTTCCTGTCGTCTTCGATGATCAGGATTTTTTCGTTCATGTTTCCTTGAATCGTGCTGGCAGATGCCCTCATCTGCCAGATAATTTGATATTTATACTACATATACCGAGTTTTTAAGTGAATCATCCCCCCTCTTTTATTCCCCATCTCTTGCGGGGGGGAAGAGCTTGTAACTTGCTAACTTAAAAACTTGATCACTTGCCAACTTCTATCACAAACCGACTCCCCCCACCTTCCCGACTTTCACACCAGACTTTCCCGCGATGTCGCCTAACTATCTCTTTAACGAGTGATAATCCAATCCCAGCACCAGGAATAGGTTCACGATCCTTTGGTTTAATGCGATAAAAACGCCTGAATATTACCTTACATTTCGAATCAGGAATCCCAATTCCCCGATCCGAAACCGTAATCCTGACATTTCCCTCAAAGCGTTTCACCTCTATCTCAATGGACTTGTTTTCCAAAGAGTACTTAATCGCATTATCTATCAGGTTCCTTATCGCAAGTTCTATTGCTTCCGGATCAACTGATAGATCCGGGATTCCATCGTTTAAATTAAGTGTAAGTTCAAATCCATCATCCTCCAAGAAGGATTTATAGGATTTGTGGATTTTAGTTATTAATTCAACTGTGTCTGTCTTGATAGGCTTAATATTCATTCGACCTGCATCAAGTCTTGACAGGTTGAGAGTATTGTCAATCAAAACAGATAAATGATCCGACTCGTGCAGTATTGTCTCTATATATTCTTTCTCCTTTTCAGCCGAAACAGCACGATCCTGATGCAAGGTCTCTGCGAATAATTTTAGCTTAGCCACAGGAGTTCGAAGTTCGTGAGAAACATGTGCAATAAAATCACGCTGGCGGTTACGGGCGTAGATTTGAATTACGATCAGTAAAAAAAGGATACCAAGAGAGCCGAACAGGAACAACCAGTTTATTGAATCTATCCAGTTTGTGTTAACTATCAAATTAGAAAACCATGCGGAAAGCGACTCATCCGATTGACTATAGCCCTTATGCGGAAATGACCACAATTCGCTATATGGATTGTCAATCTCAAGCTTATCATGTTCATTTACTAACAGGTTCCATTTGGGTGCCCAGAATAATGTGGAACCATTCAGGATACTGTAAAATCCTCTTCTGTATTCCTCCTGAATAGGGTGATCATATTCTAACTGCACTTTGCCATAGCTATATAGCGTATCTCCATCCGTTCCAGTCAGCAGTATTCCTTGATATTCCGGGACAAGAAACCACCATCGCTTCTTTGTGAAATGCCAAAATTTTTCGGGATTTGATTCTATCTCCTCAGTCAAAAGGGGTAAAAGTGCACGGAGGTAATATTCATGGTTCCAGATTATCCCAAAAGCTGTTTGAGCTTTCGGGCAGGTCTTGTGGCTTTTCATACAATCATCAGCACATTCTCGATGGTAGAATTCACTCATCCCGACTTCTCTGTTGATCCCGGACATTAATTTCCTCTGATTATCTGACATTGGTCGAATATATGGGTGAGGTCTGTTTTGAGTGACAAACTTCTCAGTGAAGTATTCTCGGATAAATTGCCTTGTTTCTGTGTTGACATTTAACGATAAAGGCGTAATTGTAGTGGTGTCAGGATTACGTTCCCAAATTATAACTGCACCGATTAGGGAGTCTGACTGAGTCCTGGTGCAAATTAGGTTTACAAACTCATCGGCAGGAGGGTTCAACTTGACAATTTCATCAATTTGGATTGAAATCTCATCAACAGGAGATGAGAGCTTTAACCTAACCTTCCGATTCAAGGGCCAATTATGCATTTCATTTTCCCACTCCCAAGATCGGAAAAAGTTATATCTCCAATACTCAGTAGTCAATTGACTGCGAAACTGTAACACAGCAATAACCAAAATCGCCAAAAGGATTAGGAACAATCTGAAGCTTCTCGAAAAATGTATCATTGGATTTCCTTGAGCTTGAAAATCTGAAAATATGTTCACATGAAATATAATCTATGAAAACGCCAAACTACGTTGCAGCAAATGGAAATATCTGTAAAATATTTGTAAAAACGAAGTCATACGGGGATATTTTTGTTTTCCACCTGAATGTAATTCAGTTGACTGTCTTGTTTTTTTTTACAATTGTATCTATCGGTTGTGTCCTTAAATTTGTGTAAAAAGGTTTTTGCGGTTTTAGATTAAGAGAGC
>CAYLYZ010000055.1:0-34304 GCA_964387885.1 uncultured bacterium
AAGCTCAAAATCATGGCCATTCACGAAGCTAAGTACGCGTTAGTCGGATGAACCTAAAAAAGAAGACAGACATTAAGTAGAGAATCGAATTTAGTTTTAGCAATAATTTCTTGTTAAAATTGATTTTGGACCTTTTAACGGGAAAGGAAAGTCGATATACAGGGACTCCACTAATTATTTCGAATTTTGCTAAACCTGAATATCTCCTGGTTAAAATAGAAGTTTCCAACCCTTGCCTTATAAAGGATCTTGCTATGTTCTCCATCTGTCTCCCACCACCTCCTATGAGAGGATGGAATTCCTCACTGAGAATAGATATCTTAATCATCGTTCATTATCTTAGTTGATCTTCGTCATTAAATGAAAGAGTATTTTCTAAATAAAAGAAGAAACTATCAACGATTCCCTGTATCTTTTCTCGTGGTGCTTTTGCTAATCTATCTGAAAGCCAACTTTTACGGAGGTAGAATGATTGATAAGCATAAGTAAATAGTTTGCTAAGATCTTCTTTGCTCAATTCAGGATATTCAACAACTGGTGAGTTGGCGGTAAATTTGTATTTTGACCAATCAGATGTAAGATCTTGGATTTTTAGTGTTTTAGATAATTGTGTTTTTGGAAGTGGTGTTGCAATTGAGAATAATGCCCAATCAGGATCGAGTAATTTGGCGAATTCTATTGTCTGATAGATTTCCTGTGTTGTTTCTGTAGGCCAACCAAGAATAAAATATGCTGATGTCCAAATTCCAGCCTCGCGAATAATCTGAAAAGTCTTTTCGATTAAACCTAGATTGATCTTTTTATTCATTAAGTCCAATATTCGCTGTGAACCACTTTCAACTCCTATTGAAATTTCTGTACAACCCGCATTCTTCATGTGTTCAATCATATCTTTTCTAATACTATCCGCTCTGCATCTGCAACGCCAGGTTATTCCCAAAGATTCATTAATAAGTTTATCACATAATTGCTTTACTCTTTCCTGATCAATCAGAAATGATGCGTCATAAAAGACGATATGTTGGATTCTATATTTTGATACAAGTAGTCTGATTTCCATCATTATATTTTCAGCGGTTCTTGATCTAAATTTTCTGCCGTATAATGCAGGTACGCTGCAAAATGCACAATTAAAAGGACAACCCCTACTTGAAATTATTGTAGAAGCTCGTTCTTTCGTACCACATTCGTAATAGGCTTCCATTTGAAGAAGATCATAAGCAGGAAGAGGTAATTCATTAAGATTGTCCATAACGGCAATCTGATTAGAAATCTGAAAACCGCTTTTATTGTTTTTCTTATAGCATATTCCAGTAATATTATTGAGGTTAGCTCGATTATCGTCGTTTTCGATTATCCTCAATAACTCGCATATTGTCTTATCTGCCTCACCTCGTAAAATGTAGTCGATTTGGGGAATATTTGCAAGCATTTCTTCTGGCAACAGGGTAGCATGTGCTCCTCCAACAACAACCGTAACATTTTTTACAGACACTTTTGCAATCTCAGCACAAAGTTTTATATACTTTGCAATCGGAGTAGTACCATGAATTCCGATTACATCTGGAGACTTCTCAATTAAAAATGGTGCAAGATCAATCCACTCCATCTTAATCGCCTCCATATCAAGTATCGACACTTCGTGACCTTCAGCAATTAGTGAACTTGCCAGGTAAGTTAAACCAAGAGGTGGGAATAGCTTATTTACTTTGTATCTATAATGCGATTCAAAATACCTTGGATTAAGAAGAAGAACTCTCATTTTGTTTTTCTCAATAATTATTTGGTTTTCGTTTGAATGCCTGTTAAGATAAGGTAAAGTTTAAACAATAGTTCAACAAAACACTGATTAAATTAATGAATAATTAATGTAAAGTCAAGTACAATTGTCCAGAATAAGCTAACTGAAGAATCCTGGTTTTGTAACCACAATGCAGAAAGTCTGTAATGATTATAACCGCGATCGTGGCAACAATTGAGCAAGGGGGGGATTCTAAAAAATGGTTGAGTAGTCTTCTACCTATAGCAATTGACTGACGACGTTCAAACATTTGATAAAACAAATCTTGTTAGAGTTCCCAGGACTGTGTTCATTGGCAGACATAAGCTTCGACTTGCCAGGACAACACACCAGTCTCCAACAGATTTCGTACAGGGAGCGTGCTTGGGTAAGTTTGCAGAACAACATGGCAACGTACTTATCCTAACAGCTAAACCTATTAAGTGCATTTCAGCCTAAATTTTTCTTTTTATGAGTACAAAAAGCGCGATTGAGAAGGCAAGTACTTGACTGAAAATGTTATTGCATTTATTCATTTGTATAACCTCTGCTGGTGGTGTATGTAGGGATTTTCTCCTTCTCAATATAATCAGTCTCTATAACGAGGTCATAAGTAAATTTGCTAAACTCCTATTTTGGATAAGTGTGAAAATCATGTTAAGAATCTGTCTTTCTAGTATACCCTATTCTTTGGATAGAATAAAATCACAGTAAAGCGATTTGAATGATATATTCTGTAGGTTATCTTAAGGCGTGTATGAAAGCATCAATTTTTTAATGAATTTGGTGCAGCTTTATTAATTAATTTCAACAGTATTCTGCCCAAGACTCGTTTTGTGTTCATTTGTCTGGATCGGAGAAATATATTTGCCACAAATAAAAAATGTGGAAAAAAACCGTTAGTGTGCTATCACGCGATATGCCTTTCCGTTTTAAAAAGTATAGATTAACCAGATGTTGAGTTTAATTATTGGATTAATGTTTTAAACTTAGGAATCAAGTTGGTTTTGAATGTTCTTAATAAATCTCACTAAACCTTCACGGATAGAAATCTTAGCTACCCATCCAAGAATCTCTTTTGCTCGCTGTGGACATCCATAGAAGTTGGAAACATCATAAGATCGTGAAGGACCTATAATTATTTCTGACTTAGAGCCAGCAAGTTCAATTATTATTTTTGCTAACTCACCTAATGAGGTTGGGATTCCGGTTAGCAAATGGATTGGAGGTGGATTATCTTCACCACTTTCCAGAATTCTGATAATCTTTTGAATCCCTCGAACAGTATCCTCTAAATGCGTAAAATCAAAGGTATTTAGATCTCCCTCTACACGTAATGTTTTACCAAGAACTGCCTGTCGGGCGAAAGCTGGTATGACTCTGTCATTATAGTCGTTTACATCTCCGTAAACATTTGATAAGCGTACAACTGCTGTTCTTAATCCATTTCTGCGAGCTTTTAAGATTATTTTTTCGCATGCAGTCTTCGTTTTAGCATAAACATTAATCGGATTATAGATTGTATCCTCTTTAACAGGTAGATTATCAGATTCCCCATAAATTTCGCGGCTACTCGCAAATAAAATCCAAGGTGTTACTGTTAGTTCGGTTAAGGATGTTATTATGTTACACATCCCGCCAACATTAGTTTCCCAACATAATTTTGGATTCTGCTCTCCCAATATCACTCTGGAGACTGCAGCAAGGTGAATGATACCATTCACTCCATCGATTGCCTTGCGAACGGTTGTCAAATCTCGAATGTCTCCATATTCCTCTGATTTGGTGGCTTTAATATCAAATTTTTTGACATCACAACCATCTGTGAAAAGAGATTGAGCGAGAGCTCTGCCAATAAGCCCTTCTGAACCGGTAACGAGTATTTTTGAGTTCAATCTTCGTATAATCCTATATGTTGATTTTCAGGATCTCTATACAACCAATCTAACCTTTTGTTCACTGACAGGATAGGCATCTATTACCGGAACAACGGTTTTCCGACCATCGGATAAATCCGGATATTCAGCCCCGGTACCAAAGGGATCGAAATGTTTTTTTACGGAGTTGTTTCCTGCAACGGAAAAAGTTGCGGGGAGAAAAATCAGACAAAAAGTAATTACAGCTTTACGATAGATATCGAATCTCATACATTCGGTCTCGAGTTGTTAAACGTGGATAAAAAAATGGTTTAGCTTGGACGCACGACCTTTTTTTAACTGATTCCGAACATTGCAATGTATTTATTGATAGGTGATATGTCAAGTCAATCGATGTCTTTTTATTCTCCATTAGATTAAATGGAAATGGGGTTTGCCTTTCGAAACTGCCGCTCAGTAGTACACAGGTTACGGATCGTAACGGGCAATTCACGAATCGATCCTAAACATAGAAGCTGAAAAAAGGAGGGTGATTCGTGAATCACCCATACGTAATTGGAAGCTTGCAATTTAATCATAGTTCACGACCCATGTGTCCCGAGAGTTAAGGAAAGCCGAAGGCTACAAAATTGCGATTTCAACATCCAGCACCGCCACCGCGTTCACTCCAGATACACCTGGATTCCACTCCTTAAGAATTATAATATGATTTTGACCATACTGGTGGAAAATCTTTGCCCGTATCGTAGGTTTTGTAAATACCAATTTCATAAATCCAGAAAAATTGCTTTGAAAATTTCGTGAGTCAGGTTTCATTGCAAAGTAGTTGAAAATAATCTAAATGTTAATACTTAATCATCTTTGAGCAAGGTCAATATGTGCTTTATTGCCCCTGAATATCCCTGAGCAATCAATGTGTATTGTAATAATCAGATTACTTATTTAACTTATAAAGTTTACCCAAAACTAAAGAAAAGTATTCGGAGATACCCTAATGATAGAACCAGGAAGCGAGAATCACGGATTTAGAATTCTTCAAGAGGAGAATATCCCGGAGATAGATTCGAATGTGAGAATTCTCCAGCATGACAAGAGTGGTGCGCATCTGATGCATATTGATAATGAGGATGATAATAAAGTATTTGCAGCAGCCTTCCTTACACCACCTGATGATAATACGGGACTCACTCACATTATTGAACATTGTGTCCTCTCGGGTTCTCGAAAATTCCCTGTAAAGGAACCGATGATGGAAGCAATCAAGGGCTCGCTCAAGACATTTATTAATGCTTTCACAATGCCTGCTGTGACAGTCTACCCGATTGCGAGTACGAATGATAAGGATTTTCATAACTTAATGGATATATACCTCGATGCGGTGTTCTTCCCCCGGATTTATGAATATGATGAAATTATGATGCAGGAAGGTTGGCATTACGAGCTCGAAAATATTGATGATGAACTGACCTATAAAGGAGTTGTTTATAATGAGATGAAAGGTGCGCTTTCGTCCCCTGACAATTTCATGATGCGAAGGATTATGGCGACACTGTTGCCGGATACTCCTTTCGCATACAACTCCGGTGGTGATCCCGATTTCATACCGGACCTGACCCATGAGCAATTCAAGGCGTATCATAAAAAATACTACCATCCATCCAACAGCTATCTCTTCATTACGGGAAATGGTGATATTGATAAGCAACTGAAATTCATTGATGAAGAATATCTCTGCCATTTTAACAAAATAGAAGTTGAAAAGAATGTACCTTCTCAGCAGGCTTATGATAAACCTAAGGAGTTTATTGAAGAATATCCGATTGCGGTTGATGCGCATATGGATAGCAAGACCTTCTTGAGTTTGAACTGGGTAACTGGGCTATCAACCGACTCCGAGCTGAATCTGGCTTTTAACATCCTTTGTCATATGTTGTGTAATACTCCTGCTGCACCAATTCGAAAGGCACTTATTGAAACCGGGATTGGAAAAGATGTTTCGGGAAGATTTTTTGATCCTGCAACGCAGTCAATATTCAGTATTGTTGTAAAAAATTCGAATGCTGATCAAAGGGAAAAGTTTGAAGAAATCATTTTTGACACACTTAAACAGTTAGTTGATAAAGGCATAAACAAGAGGATGATTGAAGCCTCCATCAATATACATGAGTTCCATATGCGAGAGGCAGAATCAGGATATCAACCCAAGGGACTAACCAGGATAATGGAATGTGTTCATGGATGGATCTATAATGGTGATCCATTCTCCCTTCTGAAATTCGAAGCGGATTTAGCGAACATTAAATCTGCATTGACCGGAGACTATTTCGAGAGACTCATAAAGAAGTATTTGCTAAACAACAACCACCGTAACACGTACCTGCTAAAACCACATCCCGGTCTGGTGGAGGAAATGAACTCAAATGAACGACAAAGATTGTTAGATTACCGAAAGGAGCTTTCTGAAAACGAGTTAAAAAGAATTATTGAACAGACGAAATCACTTAAACTCCGTCAACAGACTCCTGATACTGCAGAACAACTATCGGCCATACCGTTGCTTGCTATTAGCGATGTCAAACCTGACGCCGAAGTGCTTCCGCTTGAAGAAAGGGAAATCGATGGCCAAAAAGTCTTATATCACCCGATGTTCACAAACAGGATCGGGTATTTAGGTCTCTTCTTTGATAGCTCCTCAGTACCGGTAGAACAACTTCCATACATAACACTTCTTTCAAAGATTCTCTGTAAAATTGGGACGAAGAATTACAATTATGGGGAGCTTTCCAAAGAGATTAATATCCATACCGGTGGTATTTGGATTCAAGGCAGTTCATTTGCCGATTACTCTAAAGACTCTATTTTCTACCCTAAATTAGTAGTTCGATCCAAATCAATGATTGATAAACTTCCAGAGATGTTTTCGCTTCTAAATGAAATTCTCTGCAGAACAGATTTCTCTGACAGGAAACGGCTGAGGGAGATCATCAATGAGATACGGGCAGGACAAGAGCGCATGCTGGTTTTCAAAAGCTCTTATTATGCACAACAAAGAGCATCATCTTATGTCTGCACAGATGAAAAGTATGATGAGTTGCTTCATGGGATCAGTTTCACGAAGTTTATCAATAATCTTGTTAATGATTTCGATAGTTCTATTGAGAATACAATTAGCAACTTAATCTCAGTATCAGAAAGCATATTTAACAGATCAAATCTGATAATGAGTTTCACATCAGCAGAAGAGGATTACCCATCATTCCGTAATGAATCACAAAACCTGATTTCGATTCTGAAATCAGATCCTGTAGAGAATAGTCAATATAATTTTGAGCTTAAACCCGAGAATGAAGGACTTTACTTTGCAGGTAAGGTTCAATCTGTGTATAAGGTATTCAATTTCAGGAGCCTCGGGTATGAATACTCAGGAAAGATGTCGAATCTTGGGAGAATTGCGCAGCTTGAGTTCCTTTGGGGGAAAATCCGCGAACAGGGTGGTGCATATAACGTTGACTCAGGATTCATGAAAAACGGAATGATGTATTTCGGTTCAGGAAGAGATCCGAATTTGGTTGACACACTCGATTCTTTTAATCAGGTTGCTGATTTTTTACGAAGTTATACTCCGACTGAGAGAGAAATGCGAAAATATATTCTTGGTTCTGTCAGCAATCTTGATCATCCGCTCTCAAACCAAATAAAGGCACAAGTCTCAGATAGTAGATATTTCGCGGGTATGAATCAGGAACATATTCAGAAGTTACGAGACGAAGTATTGTCCACAACCGCAGCAGACATCAGAGATTTTGGTGATTTAGTTGATGAAGCAATGAAAAAGAACTGTTTTGCAGTAGTGGGTGGTGAAGAGAAGATTAGAGCTCATCGTGATCTATTTGGCAGTATCGAGAGTATAATGGATTAGAAGATGTTGTTGAAAGGATTTGCCAACCCCCACTTTCTAGCGAGATGGAATTTCAAACGATTGGTTAATTCTGGATCAAATAAAAATTTGTTTCAAGTTTACGATAGCTTCAGCTGAAGAAAATAGAGAACACATAGCACCTCAGGAACAAAAACGATTAACAAAAATACATTTAGCAGTTTTAAGCCAATTGAGCTGAATCCACCTCAGCAGGAGGCGGTTGAACATATAGATGGACCTCTATTGATACTTGCAGGAGCCGGTTCCGGTAAGACCAGAGTTCTCATTGCAAGAGCTGCGTATCTTGTCGAAACAGGTAAAGCACACCCATATCAGGTGCTGGCATTAACGTTTACAAACAAAGCTGCCGGAGAGTTGCGTACCCGTGCTGTTGATATGATAGGGGAACAGGGTCAATACCTGATCGCAGGCACATTCCATTCAATATTTGCCAGATTGATGCGGCAGGAAGGGAGGAATATAGACCTTGATCCGAACTTCGTGATCATGGATACCGATGATCGACGACGTCTAATAAAAGCAATTCTAAAGGAATTTGGAGTTACAGGTTCGGAGGCAAAGCCGTCATCCATAGAGTATAGGATTAGCAACGCCAAAAACTCACTGCTTAATCCGAAGGAATATCACGACCGGGCAAGGACTCCACTTGACTACACAACCGCACAGGTTTACGAGGTCTATCAGCGACGCATCAGAAAAATGAACGGGCTCGATTTTGACGATTTGTTGATAAGACCCCTTGAGGCTTTTGAGAAATACCCTGATTTTCTGGAACGATTGCAAAATCGTTTTAAATATGTCATGGTTGATGAATATCAGGATACTAATCGAGTACAATATCTATTGGTGAAAGCAATTGCCGAAGGCACAAGAAATATCTGTGTAGTCGGTGATGATGATCAGGCAATATACGGTTGGCGAGGTGCGACAGTTCGTAACATCCTCGACTTTAAGAAGGACTGGCCTGATACTAAAGTCGTGAAACTGGAACAGAACTACCGGTCTACAAAACCAATCCTCGATACGGCATGGTCGGTTATTCACCACAATGTACAGAGGCATCCGAAAAAGCTCTGGACAGAACGTGACGAGGGTGAGCTCATAGAGATAATTTCAGCACCGACAGATGAAGCGGAAGCGTTACGATTTGTCGCTATCATAGACGATCTGCACCGAATGCGCAAAGTTCCTTATAATCATTTTGCCATATTATACAGGACCAATTCACAGTCACTTAGATTCGAACAGGGTTTGCGTAGCACTCAGATCCCGTACAGTGTTATAGGAGGATTGCGATTTTATGAGCGTAAAGAGATAAAGGATGTTCTCGCCTATCTGCGTGTCATCCTAAATCCAGCAGATGATGTTAGTTTACTGCGAATAATTAATTATCCACCTCGTTTAATTGGCAAAGCCCTTATTGAGGAATTGCTGGGACGTTCCCGAGCAGATGATATCAGCATGAGTGAAGCGATGATGTTGACTGTGCAGGAGGAGGAAATTCCTCTGAGGCAGCAGAAGGCTCTTGGTGCTTTTGTGAAATTGATGGAATCATTTCGCAGTTATGCATGTAACAATTCGTTTACGGAGCTCGTGAAATATGTTGTCGCGGAAACAAAACTCGAAGATCGACTGACTAAGGAAGAAAAAGATGACCCATCCCGCGCAGAATCCAAACTTGCCAATATTCACACGTTGATTGCAGATGTTGAGCGATTCGCAGAAAGCTCACCAGATGGAACTCTGCTGGATTTCCTCGAGGAAGTCGCTCTTGTTACAGATATCGATTCTCTCGATGAGACTAAGGACCGGGTTAATCTACTTACAATTCACAGTGCAAAAGGGCTCGAGTTTCCAGTAGTACTTGTCGGGGGACTTGAGGAGGGTTTATTACCCCTAAGACCTCCTGATGGTTCTGATCCGGACGTTCAGGAGGAACGGAGGTTATTTTATGTTGCTGCCACACGTGCAATGGAAAGATTATATTTCGGATTCGCCCTTAACCGTCAACGTTGGGGAAATACTCAGTGGACCGGTCACTCCAGGTTCTTAGATGAAATTCCATTGGAGCTTCAGAAGCACAGGATCAGGCGAAAAGCGGAGAGGTCTGTCGAATCCCCGAGAAAATCCCAAAAGCCTCACAGACAATCGTCCATTTTCGAACCTGATGAGAAGTCGGAATTATCAACCGGGAAGCGGTCATTAGCCCCCGATCAAATGTCAAAAGGTCTGCTGGTACGTCATCCGAAATTCGGATTAGGAGTTATTGTCTCCTTTCAGAATTTGGGGCAGGATAGCAGGATTAAGGTGGATTTCGATGATGTTGGGGAGAAAATGCTGGTGCTCAAATTCGCAAGACTTGAAGTTGAACGGTAATAATTGAAGATACTTCGAATTTCCTGAAGGGAAAGGAAAAGAAATTTGATATCGTGTGGTCATGTGATAGTAAAATAAGGATTTCATTGATTTTAATCCTTATATTGTCATACATTTCAATACGCTCAGGTAAGTGTTCATTTTTGTGATTTCAAAAACAAAAAAAATATTAGTTTTAATCCAGGTTATCGGTTGTCTATGTTGCTGCAGCTCTGCGTTCCCCCAGACTAACGACTCCGGTCAGGATGACTACCTTTACGCTCGCAGGTTGTTCGATGAGGGTTATTTTGATCTGGCAGCTGAACAGCTCGAACGGGTTCTGTCTGACAATCCCGGTATGCTGAATGCAGATGAAGCTCAGTTCCTGCTCGGAGAATCGTTGATGCTCGCAGGTAAGATAAAAGACTCTCGCGCTGCTTTTCTAAGAGTTGTGATCCTGTTTCCCGAATCCCCTCGGGCGCCTGAGGCAATGTACAATATCGGAATTGCTCTTGAGAAAATGGAACAGTTCCCGGAAGCCGTGCAAGCCTATCGTCGCGTTTATAGTTTCTATCCCCAAACCTCACTGACAACAGAGAGTTTGCGTCGAGCACTTATGATTAGCACCAAAATTGAGGATAGAACTGAAGCTGAATTGATCGGTGATCTGCTGATAGAGAAGTATCCATATTCAGAAGCAGCAGATCAGGCCCGTCTATTAAAAGCAAAATGGCAGATTGAACTTGGTAATCAACTTATTGCCAGATCATACCTTGAGCGGATTGCTGAAAGGTCTCTTCTCGATAGTCTGGCATCAAAGGCACATTTAATGTTGGGTCGACTTTTCAAAGAAAACTGGGAATTTGATTCGGCTGATAGGGCTTTCCGTAATGCCATCAACAGCGATTCAACATGCTCATCTTCTAACAATGCCAGGCTTGAACTTGCAGAGCTACTGAATTACAGAGGTCTTCCAGATGGAGCTCTCCTTGTGTTGCAGCCTCTGATCAAGAAACAACTCGGAGTGTTTACTCAACGAGCAATAATGCGTGCCGGAGATGCGAGTTACAGAAAAGGGAACCTGGTAGAAGCTTTTCAGATTTATTCAAAATCAAATCTGCCCGAATCAAACTTAAAAACTGCCTGGGTTGCAGAACGACTTGGGTATTCTCAAAAAGCACTTGATAAATACCTCGAATTGTCATCATCTGATTTAGCCGAATCTAAACCAGCAAAACTCAGGGCTGCGCAACTCGCTTCTTCTCTTTCGCAAAGCTTGTTAGCAGAGAAATTGTGGACTGAGATTTCAGAAAATGCTGATCTTTACGATCCGTTTGGGCAAACCCTTTATGAGCTTTCTAAAACAAAACTTACAAATCTTAGTGAAGATTCCTACGAACAACTCACAACTCTGATAGAAAAACTACATAATGAGTTTCCTCGGAGTCCGTATCTCGATGATGTACTTTATTTCAAAGCGAGAGCTGCTGAAAATTTAGGAAATTATCATGATGCAAAGTCTGCATGTGAATTGCTGATTAAACTCTATCCAGCTTCGCCACTATCTGATTCTGCACAAGTGACTATAGATTTCCTCAACCGCTGCCGTTTGCGTGGTGATAAACTGATGGAGCGAATGGCAGAGCTTTCATCAAAGCCTATGACTTCAAAAAATCAAGCTGATTGGTCACTTGATTGGGGTTGGTTTTACCTGAATGATTTCAAAGATCCGGTGAAGGCAATTGATCAGTATGATATAATTATAGAGAAAGCCGGGTGGTCGGTTGATGGAAACAAATTTAAGTTAACTCCTGATGGTCCAAAGTTTGATGAAGTTCTGACAGCGATGACGAATTCCTGTGATGCCTATCTAAGGTTGTATCAAATTGGAGTTAGAGAGCAGGATTCTGTTGCAATTGAAATGTATCGGGATAGTACACATGTCAGAATGAAAAATCTGGAAAAAATGATGCCTATTCCGGATGTTAAATTGCACCTAAGACCTTTAATTTCGGCAACGGACCTCTCAATTGCTGTTGATCGGGAGGCAATCCTGTTAGAACTGAAGAATGCCCGTGAAACAATGATATGGCTAAGAAAAGAGCAGTCTGAATCTTCTTTCTGGATTAGTAACTGTTTGAGAACAATCACCAATCATTCTTTGGTGGATAGTGCTATAATCTCAGATTGGTTTGATTTTTCAGAAATTGGATTGGTGAGTACAAAAAATGTTAAGGAAATAGCAGCAATAAAGTGGTTTCAAGTACAGGTTTTGGAAAGTCCTTTCTATGTGGATACATTGCAATATAATATAGTATTTGATGGTGTTCTTACTCCTCCTTACCCTTTGCGGTCAACGGCAGAGGAACAGGCACAGGAGATATTTAAAAATTGGAGGCAAACTCCGGGTGCATATGATGCCGCACGGTGGTTGATCGAGCACTCTTCCCTTGAAGCGAATGATAAATTACAGCAACTTGAAAAGATTGAGAGTGATTACTATTACCTGATAGAGCCGGAAACAATATATAGGGCCAAAAGTAGTATTTTTGATTCGCTCGGACGTCATCTTGAAGCATTAAACTACCAAATGTTGGCTGACGAATATGCGAATTGGGGACGACCTCAATTGGATATTCTGGCTATCCCAAGTTCTGAAGAGAGGTATTACCTCGCCCGTGCCTATCTCAAATCTGATAGTCTTTACCTTTCTGCGTTGGAATACAGAATATTGTTGAACATGGACCCGGATGGTGAGTATACAGCACCTGCGCTTATGGATATGGCGAGTATTCTGGCTACACAGGACTTGACAGAGGTCGCCATTCAGTACATCGATACATTGTCAACTAACTTTCCATATTCAGCCGCTGCCACAATGGCTGAACATATCCGACCATTACTTGAATTTGATCTTGGGCGTTACTCTGAAGCATATCAAGGTTTCAAATCACTTAGATCACAGAGTCTGGATCAGGATAGTTCCTACTTTTACGATACTCAGATGGTTATCTGTTTGTACCGGCAAAATCTACTGGAACTTGCAAGAAAGTCAGCAAAAGAGTTATACAGAAATTACAAAGATCGAGTAGATCTCAATGGTGCAAAAGCAAGGTTCTACCTTGAGAAAGGGAAATCTTTAGATAGAACAAAACAGTTTGAGGAAGCACGGAAGAATTACGAGCTGATAATTAAGGAATATTATCTCACACAGTGGGTGGATGATGCTACGTATGCAATGGGATTATCTTATGTAACTCAAAACCACTTCGAAAATGGCATTAAGTCGTTAGTTCGATTTAGTGAAAATTATCCGGAAAGCAACCTTCTGCCAGTTGTGAAATTCTCACTCGGAATGGCATATGTTCGATCCGAGAAATACAGTGAAGGTATTTCAACTCTAAAACAAATCTGGGAGGGTGATGGTTCTTCCAGCTTGTGGATACCGGTTTTTAAAACTCTGATTTCACTTTACAGGAAAATGCACTTCTTTGATGCCGGGATTAAATTAACGCGGGAGTACATTACGAGATTCCCGAATGCCGAAGATGTTTTTGATCGCAAAATGGAAATCGGCCAGTTCTATTTACAGATTGGAGAGTGGGATGAGGGAGTTAGACACTATCGTCCCCTGCTTCAGATTGCTGATGCAGAGAGAGAAGCAGAAATCCAGTATTATATTGGTGAAGCTTATTTCAATAAGGGGGAATTCCGAACAGCAATCCTCGAATTTATCAAAGTACCTGTATTGGGCAGAAAAACAAAGCTCGATTGGGGAGTGACAGCCCTGTATCAGGCCGCAGCTTGCTATGAAAAGCTTGGAGAATCCGAAGGAGCTGCAAGGATGTATCGTCAAATAATCAGTGAGACAGGAGAAACGAGCAATTTTGGTCGGGCTGCACAGGAAAAGCTTGATTTAATTAGGTTTGAGGATAATGAGGATTAGCAGTTTATTATTTCTGGTTATCTTTCTAATCAATTCTATAGAGACCATAGCCTCTTCCCCCGAGTTTGATAGCGATAGTGCTTTCAGTCTACTCAAAAAGCAGTGCTCATTCGGACCGCGAAATCCGGGATCAAATGGACATAAAAACTGTAAAGATTGGTTATATAACTACTTCGAGAACTTAACTGAAGAGGTTTACAGGCAGTCATTTACTGCTGTCGAATCAATAACGGGTGAGACTCGGAACCTAACCAATATAATTGCATGTTTTGGCAGTGGTGATAATTCGGTACTAATGCTGTGTGCACATTGGGACACACGAGCACATGCGGATAAGGATAATAATCCCCTGAATCTTAAGAAACCGATAATTGGAGCCAACGATGGTGCTTCCGGTGTAGCAGTTTTGCTTGAAGTGGCTCGAATTGCTGCAGAGTTTCCCCCGCCTCGTTCGTTATTAATAGTTTTATTTGATGGAGAGGATATGGGGCGTTCAGCACAGTCTCAAGAATACGCAATGGGTTCAAAATACTGGGCGAATAATCCAATACCTGTGCTGCCACAGGAGGCAATCCTTTTAGATATGGTAGGTGATTCCGACCTTGAATTTGGTGTAGAATACTACTCTGAGAGATATGCACCGGGTTTGCGAGGATACCTGTGGGAGTTAGCATCTCAGTTGGAATTAGATGCATTCAAAGAAATACAGGGACCAAGAGTTGCAGATGACCATGTTCCTTTACAACAAGCTGGTATTCGAGCGATTGATATAATAGATTTTGAATATCCATACTGGCATACGATGGAAGATACACCGGATAAATGTTCGCCGGAGAGTCTCGATCAAGTCGGGAGACTTCTGGTCGGATTTATTTATGGTGTAGAATAATTACTCTCGAATTTCAAAATAACTGGAAATTGTGTCCGGGACGACTTTGAAATCTGAGAAAGAAAAAGAAAAAAACACAACAAAATACATGGAGATTGTTTCTCTCATGAGTAACATCGATAATTTTATTGGTTCTATCCATGATCGCAAATGTGTAATTGGCGTAATTGGAATGGGATATGTAGGACTTCCTCTGGTTCTTGAATTTTGCGAGAAAGGATTCAATGTAATCGGATATGATATTGATAAAAAGAAAATAAAAGAGTTGAACGCTGGTGAATCTTATATTAAGCATATTCCTGCATCTCGGATTGATTCGGCAGTGAAGCAGGGCTTATTGATGGCAACCACTGATTTTTCAAAAATATCAGAGACTGATGTGATTTTGATTGCAGTACCAACTCCCCTTACCGATCACCGGGAACCGGAGCTTTCTTATATTACTGCAACTGCCGAGACGATTGCTCCGTACGTTCACAAGAATCAACTGATTGTCCTTGAGTCTACAACATATCCGGGGACCACCGAAGAGGTTCTACTCCCAATTCTTGAAAATGGTTCTGGTTGTAAGGCAGGAAAAGATTTCTGGTTGGCATTCTCACCTGAACGCGAAGACCCGAATAATCCCGATTACAATACATCAACAATTCCGAAAGTCGTTGGTGGATTTACCCGAGATTGTTTACGGGCAGCATCTACTCTATACGGAGAAATTATTGTCAGAACAATTCCGGTTTCGAGCTGTGCTGCTGCCGAAGCTACTAAGTTGGTCGAGAATATTTTCCGAAGCGTTAATATTGCGATGGTCAATGAGTTGAAGATGATTTTTCACAGAATGGGGATAAACGTTTGGGAAGTAATTAACGCTGCGAAGACAAAGCCATTCGGTTTCATGCCGTTCTATCCTGGTCCTGGATTGGGAGGACATTGTATCCCGATTGATCCGTTCTATCTGACATGGAAGGCACTCGAATATGGTGTCAACACCAAATTTATCGAACTTGCCGGTGAAATAAATGAACATATGCCTGATTATGTTGTAATGAGAACGATGGAGGAGTTGAATGAAATTGGGAAAGCTCTCAAAGGTTCCAGGCTTTTGCTTGTAGGATTGGCATACAAGGCAGATGTGGATGATATGAGAGAGAGTCCGGCATTGGCACTGTTTGACAAATATACCGATAAAGGAGCTGAGGTTTCTTACTTTGATCCACATATTGATGTAATTCCACCAACGCGAGAATACTCACACCTGACAGGCAAAAAGTCGATCAAATTGAAAGACGCAAACAAGTTTGATGTAGCCGTTATTGTTACAAATCATGCAGTTGTTGATCACGAATTATTCGCAAAGAATTGTAAGCTTGTAGTGGATACTCGGAATTCATTAGAGGGTGAGTACAAGAACGTAAAGAAGGCTTAGAACTTAAAAATAAATGAGGCATCCCGAATATTACATATTCGGGATGCCTCTCGAAATAAAGAATAGAAATTCTTACCGTATCAAGGTCACCTTTTCTATAAATCTACTCTCTCCTGATTCCATCCTAATCAAATAAATCCCTGCCGGTACTTTCCTGGCATTCCAGATCAGGGAATGATAACCTGCTGAATAGGCTCCACTACCAATACTCCTCACATGTCGACCAAACGAATCGAAGATATCTATGGTCAAGTCTGATCTTTCTGGTAGGCCAAAACTGATGGTCGTATTCGAGTTAAACGGATTGGGATAACATTCGGACATGAAGAGCTCGGTTGGAACCGGTTTGACGAGTGAACTCTCTGGTTGTCCATCGATACCAAAATCATTTAGCAGAGCGATGATAAACAGCGCCTCATCAATCAAAGGTTGACCTATCTCAGATGGGACAATTTCTTCTATGATGAATTCATTTATCTGGTTGATGAATGCGTTGAGTTGGTTAACTGCCGGTCGAACCTGACCACGTTCTATTTTGGATATGATCTTCTCCAATTTGGAAATCAGGGAATTACCTTGACCACGATTTAGTATGCCATTGTCTAACATATCTTCAACGTCGTCAATAACACGCTCAGTCAGTTCATCTTGATCAACCCAAACGCCCGTGCCGGTTACCGGGATTTCATGCGGAGTATCCGGATCATTTGATTCAATAGTCATTATTTCCGGAAAATCTGCCACCTCATTTGGAGTAAAAGAAATGGTGATGTCCCCTGTTGAGCCGGATTCCACAATTGCAGGATAATCAATAATTTCGTAAATGTCTCCGGTTACAGAGACGCTCCTGATGTCGAGATCAACACCTCCGGTGTTGCCGACTTGCACTGTTTGGGTGACCGTTCTTCTTAGTTCTACATCAACGAAATCGATTGGATCGGGATGGACAATTTCAGGTGTGGGAGATTCTGGAATGTAAATTACAATATCATCGATTAAGACTCCTCCATCATTGTACCAACCCTGTCCCCGAAACGTAAGATACGGATTTTCAATCTCGCCAAACTGATCCTCAACCTGAATGATCTGATTACCCTCCCAATAGAAAGTCCACAGACCATCTCCATAAGCCAATCGGGCATTATACCAGTTTCCAGGTTGATAATTGAGGTTGTCATATCTTGTTATTAAGTTTCTATCGTGATAGACTTCCACGTCATTTGGATGTTGACCTCGATATACAAGAAAGCCCTCTTGTTCATCCCATTCACCATCGTTAATCCATATGCACCATTCACTGGTATTGAATTCAGGTCGATACTTTACCCAAAATTCAACAATAAACTCATCAACTGCTTGAAATGAAGTTGAAGCAATGCCCCAACCGACTGGTTCGACATTGTGTAAATCAATGCAATAGTCAGAGTTATTTCTTCCTGGTTCATGCATTTCGATTCCGTTGGGGTGTCCGAGAGATTCCCAGGTTGGGTCGTTAGTATAATCACCATCTTCGAAATGTTCTTCAAAAATAATCGACCATATTGGCTCAGGTTCGACGGAATGTTCCCACCATACTATATCATTAGAGGCTGATGACGAACCGATAACGTCCCAGTCGCCATCACCATCCATATCGTCAACCCATACGGCTGTTGCATTGTACTGATCAATATCATGCCGTCTGAAAGCTCCCTGTCCATCGTTTTCATACCACTTTACTATAGTACCACTCGCAATGACATCGATATCGCCATCATCATCAAAATCGATGGGAAAGTGGTCATAGGCACCATTTCCATTGTTATCAATACGGACTTTTACCAAATCGTTGTTTTCGTTATTTCGCTGCCAATAACTGATGTCATGGGAGTAGTGGGCTGCGCTGGAGAGGTCGAGAATCCCGTCACCGTTGTAGTCAGCGGCATCTATTGATCCCGGATTATCAAATCCACCACCGAATGAATGTTTTGAGAATCCAAGATTTCCATTATTCTCAAACCAAGCCAGATAATCCCCACCACCTGCATTGCCTAATACATCAACATCACCGTCTCCATCAACATCGGCATAATTAACCTCGTTGATTTCAAACATGTTGTAATCTATTGTAATTCGAGAGTATTGTTGAGCCCCGTTATTAACGAATAGGTAAATATCATTACCAGGTGTCTGTTCTGCAGTCAGGATATCAATATCACCGTCAAGGTCAATATCGACACTCTGAATATCCACCGGGCTTCGATTGTTGTAGATGTCATGACGAGTAAAACCCTGTTCCCGGTTATTTACAAAACAGGTAAAGGAATTTTCGTGATGCCCTGCGGCCAATACGTCAATATCACCATCACGGTCATAGTCAACCACATCGATGCCATAAGGATGACCGAAATATCCAACTAATTCACGTGAGAATTCCTGTTCTCCGTTATTCCTGAACCATGAAACTCGATTAGTGTACCTTTCCCCTGATACGATATCTATATTACCGTCTCCATCAATATCTGCTGATTTGACCTCGGCAGATCCAGCACAATAGCCTACATAATGTCTCTGAAAAACATGGATTTGACCATAAGCACATATGCCTATTGTTAGAAAGACGAGAGTTGCTAAAGAAATTAATATCCTCTTCATTTTATACTCCTGATAAAACTAAGTTTGTTGGTAAAAGCTAATCCAGTTGTACCGCGCCCGGTAGTTTAACCGAGCGCGGTTTGGAAATATTATCTTACTAAAGTAACTTTTTGTGTATTTTCGTACTCACCTGCGTTCAAGTCAATGATATATGTTCCTGCAGGTACATTCGTAGCATTCCAAATCAAGCTGTGATGGCCGGCTGTAAATGATGCGCCTGTCAGGTTCGTAACAAGTCGACCAAAGCAATCATAGATGTTAATGTTGACCCGTGCTACTTCCGGCAGTCCAAACGAAAGGGTCGTTTCCGGATTAAACGGATTGGGATAACATGGATCGAAGTAATATTCGGTTGGCACCTGATCAGAAAGTAGTTGCAGGCCTTGCCCATCGACTCCAAACTCATTGATCAGATCAATAATAAACTGAGCTTCGACAGCCAGAGGACGTCCTTCTTCTTCAGTTAACACCCCTTCTTCAATCAGGTCGTTGACGTGGTTGATGAAAGCGTTGATCTGATTGACTGCAGGTCGAACCTGACCGCGATTGAGGCGGTCGATGGGGTGTTCGAGTTTTACGACTAAGCCATTTTCCTGACCGCGATTGATTGATCCTGCATCGCGTAAAGCGTTCACCTCCAGGATTAATCTCGCGAGCAGAGTTTGTGGAGTTACCCAGACTCCGGTGCCGTTCAGATCAACAAATACTTCAGGTTCATCCGGATCATCCGAGCTAATTGTGATCAAGTCTGGGAGTTCGTCGGATTCGTTGGGAGTGAATATTACGTTGAAAGTTCGGTTTTCTTCAGATTCAAGGATGAACTGACCATCAAAGTCAATAATTTCATAGTAATCACTATCAACAGATATGTCGGAAACAGTCAGGTCAGCATTACCCTCGTTAGATACAGTGAATGAGATGGGGGAGGATGTACGCCTGAATTCAACATCACCGAAATCGAGGAATTCCGGGGTAACCGAAATGTCTGGTTCATTTTGGAAGAGATTAGCGGAACCTTCTAAAATTAAAAGTCCTTCATATCCTCCGGCGAGATAAATATGGGGAGAATCAACAAACACAGCGACGTTCCAGATAATGTCATTGATGCAACATAGAGAATCGGGATTCTCAGGATCTGAAATATCATATGCAAATATTCCGGTGTTTGCATCAAGTGCAAAGGCAATATCACCCATAACCTTTACATCCACACAATAATGCAGAGGAATGTGACCTTCTTCAAAAGCATTTTCAGGAACTGAGATATTTATAATGCGGACGCCATAAGTTCCATCGTGGGCCGGTACATAAGCATAGTTTCCTTCAACGTCAACTGCAGCTGCATCTCCGGCAATCGGAACCTCTCTTACGGCTACGGGATGTGCCGGATTAGAAATGTTCAAGATAAGTAGACCGTTTCCGCTGTTTGAGATATAAGCATAGTTGCCAACAACGATGCACTCACAGTACAACCAGACATTATGTTCAGTACGGCTGACGAATTCCGGGTTAAATGGATCGGAGATATTCATTATCAGTAATCCTGACCATCCATCAGCGATAAAAATCAACGTATCCCGTATAAATACATCGTATGCGTAATTTCCAATTTCGATAGTCGTAATTGAGTCCGGATCTTCAGGATCAGATATGTCGTAAATGTGAACACCTTCTAATCCGTCGGCAACAAAGGCGTAATTGTCTTTCAATCTTATGTTTGAGGCTGCATAAGGTGTATCATGAAATCCGATTTCTTCGGTGGCAGTTGAATCTGTTACATCAATAATTCTAAATCCGCTCCTGTGATCAGCGATATAAGCTAACTTATCTCTTACGACTACATCTAATGCATGATGTGGTGTATCGTGAGTATGAATTTGCCGCATCCAATAATCCTGATGAAGATAATACGCTCCCATGTCTGACCATGTTCCGTCAGGATCGTCAAATTCAGGGCTTCGATTACCTGCATCAATGCAGGGAGAATTTGGTGTTAGTTGAAAATTACCGGTTCCGGGATTCTCAAAATTCGGATCGGAGTCAATGTTGCCTTCAAGCCATTCGGTAATTCCATTCCCGTTAGAAATTGACCCAATACCTCCCTGTAAGTCTGAGTAGGATACAGATACAGTGTTAGGTAACTGACCGCTGTAACAATAGACTTGTGGAGATGAATTTGCATATATTATCGAATTAATGATTTCCACATGTGAGTTTGTTTTAAGATATACTGCACCACCAGCATTGGTGGAGTTACCCCAGATCGTGCAATTTTTAAGCGTTACATGACATGCTAAGTGACTAAAATTGAATCCCCCCCCCAAACCTCTCCATTGGCAGCTATTATTCGAAATCTCACAAAAAAGAAATGTTGGATTACAACTGTGACCAGCAACACCACCTCCACCGCCACCAGAGTTGGCAGTAATAACACTGCCCGTAATTACCGGATCGGAGTAATTAACAAATAGACCGCCTCCTCCACCCCAATAGTAAGTTGAATTATTTCTAATCGTACAATTAATAATCTGGGGAGCAGGATTTTCGGTACAGTAGATGCCACCTCCATGGAAGTCGGCGTAATTATTTCTTACAACACAATCACTTATAATTGCCTCAGAGGCTCTAAGGTGTATTCCTCCACCTTTGGATGGGCTTCCGGGTACAGAATTATTTCTGATTATGCAGTTGGAAATAGTTGGGCTTGCGAACAAACAAAGTATTCCACCACCACCATACCAACCGTCATAATAATCGGGATCAAACAGAGTTCCGGAACCCCGCATAATTGTGAATCCTTCAAGCCTTGCAAGATTAGTCTCTGAACTGGCGAACGTGACCACTGATCCGTTACGAGTTCCATCAATAATTACACTATCAGGGTTCAGTGGATTACCAATTAATCTTATATTTCGACCAATGAAGTTGATGTTCTCCTCATAAATCCCGTGACTGACCCGAATTTCATCATTGTCAACAGAGTTCTCTATTGCCTCCTGAATGGATTGATAATCCTCATTTTGACGACCTACTGTAATAACTCTGGCATTTGTGTCCGAAAATAAGCCGATAACTATACCGAATGCCAGGAGAACGATAATTTGATATCGCATGATTTACTCCTGTGTAATGGCTTTTAAGCCTGATTTCTGAATTTGGGATTTTAGCATCAAATTAAATCCCCCCGGGAGTAAATCTCCGAGGGGGAAAGTAATTATTATTAATGAATTAATGTTACTTTTCTGACAAATGACTTTTCTCCAGTTGCCAATCTAATCAGGTAGACTCCCACCGACACTTCATTCGCTTCCCACGTTATTAAATGATATCCGGAAGAATAATTTCCACCAATCAGGTTCTGCACCACTCTCCCAAATGTGTCGTAAACCTTCAGATTCACTCGCGATGCCTCGGGTAATCCAAAGCTGATTGTTGTCATTGAGTTGAATGGATTGGGATAGCATTCGGACAGGAAGTACTCGGTCGGGATTGGTGTTGCCATTTGCGATGCGTTCTGCCCGTCAACACCGAATTCGTTAATCAAATCAATGATAAACTGCGCTTCGACTGCGAGTGGACCGCCTTCTTCTTCAGTCAAGACTCCCTCTTCTATCAGGTCGTTGACATGGTTGATGAAAGCATTAATCTGGTTAACAGCAGGACGAATCTGTCCGCGATTCAAGCGGTCGATGGGATGTTCAAGCTTCACCACCAATCCATTCTCCTGACCGCGATTGATTGATCCTGCATCGCGTAAAGCGTTCACCTCCAGGATTAATCTCGCGAGCAGAGTCTGAGGAGTTACCCAAATACCGATTCCACTCACAGGAACATAATGAGGACTCCCTTCATCGTTTGACTCAATTATCATTGACTCTGGATATTCTCTGACTTCCTCCGGTGTGAAGGAAATGACAATATTCCCTGAGCAATCAGGTTCGACAATTTCAGGATAATCGATAATTTCGAAAGCCTCGTCGGTCACAGTGACACTCTCAATTTCAAGAGCAGCACCTCCGATGTTGCCGATCTGCACTGTTTGTGTTGCTGTTCTTCTAAACTCGACTTCTCCAAAGTCGATTGGAGCTGGAGGAACAATGATAGGAGGCTCAAAGGGCGTATATCTCACGGAATTGGAGATGCGTGCTTCGTCCATGTAACCATTAAAATATTTCCATCCGTACCAATGTTCGAAATTACACCCTACAGTTAAATGGTCATTACCTGTTCTTACAACACCTTCCGGATTGCGAGGAGACGTAGCAATCAATTCACCGTCCACGAAAATCCGAACTGGTTCGCCACTTGACCAGGTCATTGCAACATGATACCAGTGCTCTGGGTTAACCTCAATGATTCCAGGCTCAGTTAATATTGATGAGTAAGTACTGCCTGGACTGTTCAGGTATACTCCTGCGTAAAGTGAACCATCTGCGATGAGATAGAAATAAAATGATGGGTCAGTAACGTTATGCCAGTCGCATCGACAGATTATCGGATGATAAGGGCCATTTATCAGAGTTGGGTAAATATATGCTTCAAGTGTTAACTCATCCCAACCGTTTCCAATGAGGTGGTTTGAGCTTAATTTGGCATCTGCATCCGTCATGTCTGCTGCGGAATGGCACCATCCCAAGTCCGTCCAGCTCGCACCGTCAGAGAGAGTTAGATGGTGACCATTACCGGAAGCATCATATGCAGTTGATCCGTTTCCCTCGTTGAAGTGCCAAAGAGCCTCGGTGTATTCGTCCACCGGATACTCCTCTCCCGGGAAGTACCTCACTACATCAGAAATCCGAACTTCGTCGATATCACCATGGAAATAATCATCAGGATACCAATTGTTGTTCCAGTGATATCCTACTGTCAACCGGTCAGGAGAATTCATTACAGCACCGCCGTTGCACTCATCTGAAGCAACTTCAACTCCATCAATCCACAATATCAACTCGTCACCGGCTGACCATGTCATAGCAACATGTTGCCATCTTCCGGTTTCGAGCAATCCCTCTTCAGAGATTACATGAGGATAACTTTGATAAGAGTTATAGACACCTCCCAATAATGCACCATTCTGGTAAACGACAAGATAAAAAGCTGCCCGTTGATACCACTCATACCTGGATACAATCGGCATTATGTTATCTCCGATAAAGTGGTCAGGATTAATCCAGGCTTCAAGTGTGAGCTCGGTGAGGCCGTTTCCGACTGTGTAGTTGGAAGTTGCCTTAGAACCATGAGTGCTAAAGTCAGCGGCGCCATCAAATTGGCCGTTTTCCGTCCAGCCTGCAGGTTGACTGAGTTGCAAGTCGTATCCGTTGCCGGAGGCATCAGTGAGAGTAGTACCATTACCATCGTCTGCATGGTAGAGAGCGATGGTATGTTCGTCTGATACGAATGGAGAATCCGGTTGAGCGATAACTGCGCTGACAAATGTCAGCAGTACTAATAAGGAAATAGAACAAAAAACAAAACGCATTTCACTTCACTCCTATAAAAAGTTAAAAAGTAGGATACTACGGTTATACTGTTAAGCTGAGTCAGATTGATAAACATCAGAATATTAACCTTAGTAAAACGGATTATCAAGTAAAACCACAGTAAATGTAATAGAGAGGTGAATAATATCTCGTGCCAACTCGCGAGCCTTAGTGCAGGAAAATTCAATACTGAACTCAATGAATAAGCGTTAAATCAGAATCTACAAACACAACAGCCACAGCGGGTAATTACACAGGCTTGAAGGTGCTGATGTTTGATTGAAGTCAGAAAAGGTTAAGAAAAACTAAAATCGGGGGGTCTACAAAATAAACCGCAGACCCCCCGTTGATGTAAAGTCCATTGCTTTCATCTGAGGATATTACTGATTATACATCTTCTAAACATGACTTAACGGATCAACGTAACTTTTCGAACTATACAGCTACTTCGACTTTCCATCCTGATGATGTAAAGACCGGTGGGAACATCGTTTGCATTCCACGTGAGGGAATAGTGTCCTGCGGTGAAATTGTCCTCTGTCAGAATATTAACCGTTCTGCCAAATAAATCGTAAATAATCAACTTTACTCGGGATGCCTCAGGCAATCCGAAATTAATTGTTGTAGTAGAATTGAATGGATTCGGAAAATTCTGACTTAAATAGAACTCTTCAGGAAGTTCGCGCAGCATCGCACCTAATAATCCTTCAGCTTCATCTATTCCGAGCTCATCAATCAGGGCGAGAATGAAATTGGCTTCTGCAATCAAAGCTTCACCTGCTTCAGGAGTTACCTTCCTTGTGCGTATAGCTGCAGTTACCTGATTGATGAACGCACCTATCTGTCCGACTGCATCTTCCTCATTCTCCTCGATTATGTTACGCATTGCATTGTTTAGGAGTGAAGTGAATGGTCGTACTTTATTTGCATGTAGAATTCCGAGATCTGCGAGCTCTCTAATATCTACAATAACTCTCCCCACCAATTCTTCATGGTCAACCCAAATACCTGTAGTAATGATGTCTACAGTCACTTCTCCTTCATCAGGATCATTGCTGAAAATTGTAATTTCTCCAGGGAGATCACCGCAGTCATTGGCTGTGATGGTCACCAAAACTTCGGTTGAACCTCCCGGTTGAACGGTATCTGCTTCAATGAAATCAAATGCATAGAACTCGCCCTCAATAATCATTTCCGAAATTATCAGATCAATGTTGCCGATGTTGGAAAACGAAACAGGAAGTGTCCTTGACCTCCAATACTCGACCTCCCCAAAGTCCAGGAATTCGGGATCAATAGTAATATCCGGTGCTAAGCCCCTTCCATATAAGGGAATCAGTACCGGATTGTTAAACGGATCATCAGAAACGATCATTAATGTGCCTTCATAGTTACAGTAGGTCTCAGGAGTGAAACTCACCACAACCGACTGGTTACCTCCGGGAGCGATCGTAATCGTCTCACTGAAATCACTTGCGAAACTCACGCTATCGATTGTAATATCGAAAACAGTTAAATTGGATGTACCATCGTTGCTGATTAATACCGTCAAGTTACCAGTTTCCGGAATCAGCACATCACCAAATGGCAGAGTTTCCTGATCCAGCACAATTACCGGAGCTATTCCAATCCCGGATAGTTGTATATCCACATGACTATTGTATGGATCGTTAGAGAGTATCGACAGTGTTCCGGGGAAATCTCCCATCAGCTCGGGTGCGAAAGTCAGCTCAATTTCCAGATCAGAACCAGCCGGGATAGTAAATTGCGCTGCATTGTCGAACGAATAGTAATCACCTGTTAAATGAATATCGATGACCTCCAATTCGTAAGTTCCCGAATTGCTGATTGTCAGAGTCAGATGTTCTTCTTCAAAGACGATTACACTGCCAAAGGCCAATGATTGCGAATTTATTTCGATTGCAGGAGCATTACCTGTCCCTGACAATTCACACGTAGCCTCAGCTTCATCGGGATCGTTGGAGATTATTGTGAGTACGTCAAAGAAATTGTCAATATTAATGGGTGAGAAGGTCACGTCGACCTCTTGACTTGCACCGGGAGATAATGTAATTTCGCCTTGGAAATCTACGCTGAAGGGAAAGTCTCCAACGTGAATATCAGGGATAATAAGGTCATCATTTCCTTCATTAGAAATTGTGACTGGAATAATCTCTGTTTCAAGCAGGAAAACGTTCCCGAATTCTATTATTTCAGGCATTACAGTAATATCCGGTGCCATGCCGATGCCTGTTGCCGGGATTTGAGTTTGTGGATTGAATGGATCATTACTGGTAAGCGTTATAGTACTGCTGAATTCTCCATAGATGTCGGGCGTGAAATTCAAATTGAATATATGGTTTTCACCTGGAGCGATTGTCACAGTGGAATCAAAATCAGAACGGAAACACAGACCTTCGATGGTAACCTCAAAAACATTCAGATCAAAGTTCCCGATGTTGTCGATGGTCAATACCTGTGATTGAGTGCTACCAACTTCTACCTGACCGAAATCAATCGATTGAGGGGAGAATTGAATATCTGATGCAAGACCAATTCCTGAGACAGGGATTAAGATTTCAGGATTGTCAGGGTCATTGGAGTTAATAGTTATTACATCCTCGCTTAATCCTCGTAAAGTCGGAGAAAATTCAACGTTCAGTCCGTTCGACTCACCAGGAGGGATAATGTACGGCTCATTAAATTCAACTCTGAATTCTCTATTAATGTTCAATACTCCTGAGATTTCCAAATCTCCTCGTCCCCTGTTGTAAATCAGCATCTGGATCACATCATTACCACCAACCTCGACAGGTTCAAAACGAATCTCTGCCGGTGATACTTCAATTTCAGGCAGCGGAGTTAAGCCGGTTCCGGACAGATGAATGGGTATCTCGTTTGCACCAGGATCATTTGAACTGACGATGGTTTCAAAGTTAAACTCCCCATCAGCATCTGGTCTGAATTGTATAGCAATTTCCAGATTATTTCCAGCTGAAATAACTCGAGGGAAATTCATGTCAGTAAAGAATACTTCATTTTCGGAAATACCCGTAACTGTTAAGTCAGCATCACCATTGTTACCTATTGTTACAGGAAGCGATCCCACCTCTCCTATAAGAACATCACTGAAGTCAAGTGTGTCAGGTGTGATAGAGATTTGAGGTTGAGGCACATAAATAGCTTCTTTTACGCTGAAATTGTCGTAATAGGTGTAACCATCAGCAGCAAGACAATGGGAACCGATCCTCACACACTCCACGGAAAAATCATTTACTTCATGGAGCTCACCTGCATCAAACCTGCCGGTTAGCACCAGGGACTCGTTAACATCATAAACTGCAATCTCCAGAATTCCATTAAGATAAATTATGTGGTATCTGTACCAGGTGTTCAGGTTCAGTCGAGTTTGAGAGACATAATTATCATAATCATGTCTGGGATCACGTGGAATCCATCTCACGCGCCCATCATTATTAACAGCAATTCTTATAAATCCGGAGTTATCAGGGGTGGCAATATCAACGATAGCTGCATCTCCTGAACCCCATGAACCTGTATTATCACCCATCCCATACTGTTCCATATTGAACCAAACCTCAACTTCAACTCCATCGACCGGATTAAAATTGTGCTGGAGGATACAGAGATTTCGATCAAAGGGCGCCAGGTTCCTATTTGAGAAGCATGCCACGGAATGTTCACCATCGAAAACCGGACCATCAACAATTATTGCATCATTGTTGACCCGGCCAATTTGATGCCAACCGGAAAGCCCATACTCAAAAGTATCGGAGAACGGTAATCCAAATGGGACCTGTGCGAATAGATCTTCGTCAGCAACTGCCTGATCGGAAATCCTCGCATACTCAATTTTACCATGGAACTTGCTGTCCTTATTGACATTGACAGCCATGCCGAGATGAAGTGGATATCCATTTTGAGGATTGCCGTTATAGTGAATTTCGTCCTGTAATTCTCGATTTACGAAAAACTCCAGGTGACCATCTGTTCTCCTGACAGTTAAACGATACCATCCCGGTTCATTAACCTCGTTGAGTGACCACATATTATGTACAGTTGGTTGCCCGGCTTGATGTCTCATATATACCCTGAATTTTCGGGTTACTTCCGGATGATTACCTTGATAGAATATTTCAAAACAGGGGGTTGTCCATTGTTGCCCGTTGTCGCTGTTCCAATAGTTGGAAAAAATATTGAGAAACCTGTCCAGACCACTTTCGGCAATATATACCCTTGTATCAAAGGAGAAGTCACCATTCATCCAGGTCTGGCTATTTGGAATTTCATAACCCGTGTTTCCATCGAATAATAGAGCGCGACCGGTTACCCCATCAGCATAGGTCTCACTACCCGATTCGAGTACCGGATTTTCAGCCCAGCCTGTATTTGTAAGGTTGTTTTCGAACTGGCAGTCCAGTGCCCAGGGATTATCCCTGACAGCCCCAATCCCATTAAGCTGTATGGCAACAGTACTTTCATCTGGATCGTTAGATATTACTGTTGCTTCAAAGCTGAACTCACCGTAATCTTCAGGAAGAAACAGCATATCAAAAATGAGTTCCTCATTAGGAGAAATATACTGCGGAAAGTTAAGGTTAACATAGAATGGTGAGTCTGTTACAAAGTCCTCAATAGTCAGTTCAGAATCACCTTCGTTAGAAATCGTCAATTGCTGCGAAGACTCTCCATTGACAGGCACTTCACCAAAATCAATCGAGTTCGGTGCGATTGAGATTTCAGGTGCAGGTTCACGGGTGAATTCTTCAATGGAAATATTATCATAGTAGGTGAAATCGTCATTGAGGAGGCAATAAGCACCGAAGGAGATGTATTCTGGCTGAAACAGGTTTAGCTGATTAAGCTCAACGAGATCCATCAAACCGGAATTAACGATAAGGTTTCCTTCAACATCGTAGACACCTACTTCAATTACACCACGGTAAAGATAAATGTCATACCTGTACCAGGTGTGGAGTTCAAGTCTCGCATCACCGATATAGTTAGTGTATGGATTCGGACCTGATAATACTCGGACGCGCCCTTCATGGTCTATTGAGATATAAAAGTGATGCCCGTCGTTTTCAACATCATGACCGATGGTGAGCAATGTGCCACTACCTGCACCCCATGAACCCGGATTATCTCCCATTCCATATTGATTCAGGTAAAACCAGGCTTGAGAATGAAATCCATCTACAGGATAAAAATCTCGTCTGAGTGAGCAGTTGTTTCGATTCCAATCATGATTATCTGTAGCAAAACAGCCAAGAGCATGATTTCCACCGAATACCGGATCGTTAACTATGACAGCGTCATTACCAGGATCACCAAACTGCCACCAGCCGTCAAGACCGGTCTCAAAATCTTCGTAAACCGGTAAATCACAAATATTGGGATCACCGGTATATTCCTCAATACTAAGGTTATCCCAATAAGTAAATCCACCCGGTGACTGTATGTAACCTGAACCAATATCAACGTAGTTTACTTGAAAATCCGGTATCTGAATTGTGTCATGGATTAGTCTTTCTTCAGCTTCGTTATAGACTGAGAGTTCCATCGTGCCATCGATGTATTTCACGCGGTATTGATACCATGTGTGCAAGTCCAACCGCACATTAGAAACATAATTGTCGTAATCTTGACCAGGTGAGTATATCCATCGGACTCGACCATCATTACTTGCATTAATGTGCATGACCTCCCCGGGGCCGTCCCGCCAGTCAGCAAAACGGAGCTGTCCCGGCATCCCAGCTCCCCAGTTGTTCCGTGCATCGCCCATTCCGTAGTGTTCCATATTGAACCAAACGCTGATTTCAACACCCTCAACGTGGTCGAAATGACGCTGCATTACTACATATCGATAATGCCCGTTTGGATCAGCGAATGTGCCTGCTGAATGATTTCCCTCAAAAACCGGATCGTCAACCAACGAGGGGATATTATCATCATAAGGAGAACGGAATATAAAACCGTTTATTCCGTTTTCGAAGCCTGTATAGAATGGAATGCCGTAACCTGGCTCTTCATCAGCACAATCCTGCACGTAGATATAGCCGTTCTCATTAGGGATTCTGACAGATACATAGAGCTCTTCGGTAACCGGATTCGCTTCGACATTCTGAGGTACATCATTAAGGTCGGTTCGCTCCACAACCTGATAAGACTCAGTATCAATCGTTAATAGCTCAGCTGAATAGACCGATACGACGTATACTTTATCTCCATATGCTTCGATACCACTCGGGCCGTCACCTACACCGTCGATTGTTGTTATCAACTGGTAAGACTCGACCGAAAACACATAAACCACGTCATTATTGGGGCTGGTAACATAAGCTTCCCTGCCATCCGATGAGAAAGCAAGATTTGATGGACGGTTAATTCCCTCTATTGAACGGATGACTTGATTAGAACTTGGATCAATAATAGAAATACTATTTCCGAGGTCGTTCATCACCCATATATATTGACCATCGGGAGACCATTGTATATCAAATGGCCATCTGGCAGTGTTTATGTACTGTACAACGTCTCCGCTTTGAGTAGAAACGACCGCGACATCACCAGCTGTATATCTTGAGACATACAGGAATTGGCTGTCATGGGAAACTACTAAGCCTGTTGGATTGCTACCTACGCTGCATAACTCTTCTGCAACGAAAGACTCCGTATCTATACACCAAATTGTGTTATCATGTCCACTTGCACACGTGACATAAAGAAAGTTTCCATCTGGCGAGAACGCTAAGCCGAAAGGTTGACCATCCACTTGAATTCTTTCTATAGACTGTTGAGAAGACACGTCAATAACTTCAATTTGTCCTGGCACTTCCAGTGTTACGAAAGCAAGTTCGCCATCAGGAGAGAATTTCATCCACGAGGGAGCTTCCCCCACGGGAATGTCACCCAAAACTTGTGTATTGCAGAGTAATAATCCCAGCACAAACATCAACAGAAAATCCGAATTTTTCATGACAGCTCCCTTCTTATGTTTAAAGTTGTATTAAGTTTTTCCATTAGTATCTCAAGGTCAAACTTCCCAACGATTTGATCGATCATTTTCCCATTCTTGAAAATTTGCAGAGTTGGATATCCATAAACTCCTTCGAACTCGATATATTTATCAGCAGAATCACTTTCAACTACATAGAATAGAAGTCGCCCCGAAAACTGCTTGAGACAAATTTCTATTACTTGAATTAGTTTCCCCTGGTTCTGATAATTCCCGAAAAAGCACAGTAAAATTGTTGCATTTTTCTTAAGAATGTTATCGAGAATTTGATCATGCACTTTTACAAACATGGCTCACCTTTTAGTTGTTACTTCGTAACGCAAAGGTGGTGCCAATTATATAATAAATTTTAAGTAGAATATAATTAATAAGTTGCAAGAGAAGAGTGTGCTCTCGGCACTAACGTGATGGACAGTCCAACTTGGACATAGTGTCTAAGTTATTTAGAATAGTTGTACTCTTTGAGTTTAATTATTTGATATTATACTTTTTCAACCAATAATAGAATGTAGCTTTTGGGATTTTGTATTTTTCATAAACTCTTTTCTTATTCCACTTGTGCAGTTCAAGAATTCTGATCATATACTCCCTTGACCAGGGCCATTTTTCCGTCTCTAATATTTGAGGAGATGATTCGTTTGTCTCTTTTGCCTCAGCCAGGTTTTTAGATTCAACTCTCTTTCTTAATGTCTCAGGTGGGAAATCAGAAGGATGGATTACATCTGAAGTACATGTAATGACTGCACCTTCAATACAATTCTTTAAGTCTCTCACATTCCCCGGCCAATCGTGGTTTAGTAATAATTCCATAGCTTCGGGAGAGATTTGGTTTATGCTTTTCTTATACTCTTTGCAGAATTCTTTCAAAAAACTATCTGTAAGCTGATGGATGTCAGATATTTTCTCTCGCAGTGCAGGGGATTTGATATGATATCCAGCCAATCGGTAATAAAGGTCAACTCTGAATTCTGTATCGTTTTTCCCTTTAAAATCCTTATTGGTAGCAGCTATAATTCTCGCATTTGATTTGCGATACTTAGTACCTCCAATTCGTTTGAACTCTTTCGCCTCTAAGAACCGAAGTAATTTGGCTTGCACTTGAGGTTTAATTTCTCCAATTTCATCAAGGAATAATGTACCATTCTGAGCAATTTCAACCAGACCTTTCTTATCTGATAATGCACCGGTGAATGCACCTTTTTTGTGTCCAAACAATTCATCTATTATCAAGAATTCACTGAATTCAGGGCAGCTTATTGCAACGAATGGTCCTTTTGTCCGTGATCCCTTCTCGTGAATTGCCTCAGCAATTAATTCTTTTCCGGAGCCAGTTTCACCTGTGATAAAGACACTGATTTCAGTATCGGCTATCGCATCGATTGTTTCAAACAATGCTTGCATTTTGCGGCTCTTACCTATCAGTCTACCATACTTCGAACGAACTTTCACCTTTTCTTCAAGAACACGGGTTTTTGTATAATCCCGCACAACAACAATTGCTTCGCTATCAGAATTGCCACCGATTAAAGGCATAGCCGTCAGTAACAAAACCCGTTTGTTTCCTTTAAAAGTGGTCGTCTCGACCATGTATCCCTGGATTTTTTCACCCCTTCCGATGGTCTTTTCAACAGCTAACCTGAAGGCTTCCGAGTTGTCATCGACAATGCTGCTGATTGATCCTCCAATCAGTTTTTTTTGTTCAATCTCAAGGATTCGGTAAATAGCTTCATTTGCTCGAGTAATTTCACCATTTAATTTCGCAGTAATAACACCATCTTCCAGTCCGTCGAAAATTGCCTCGAGTCTCTCACTGTTTAGTGTAGCAAGCTTCTCAGCTTTTGTTCGCAGATCTATTTCCTTCTTGAGGCTTGCATTAAGTTCGGTCAGATCCTTAGTTCTAACTTTAACTTCTCCCGCAAGCCGGAGGTTTGCATCCTCTAACTCCCTGCGTGTACGGGCCTTTTCCGACATCCAGCCAATAGCGAAGTACACTCCGAACACAAGAGCAGGAGGAAAAATTAATGCTAAAACCAACCAGCGCCATCTCCAGAAAAACCAGAATTTCGGACCGGGTTCGAGAGCTTCAAGGTAGATGCGTTCTCCTCGCCTGAAAGTATTGAGGTCTTTTCTGCTGTTTTCGGTGTTTATTCTCATTGGTTCACTAAAAAAGTCGCCCTGAGTCGCTGCTAGTAAATTGCCGCTAAAATCATAGAGCAAACCCCACTTTCTACCTCGATGAACCATAAAACCAATGTTATTATTGTCGATTCTTAGAACAGGTGAGTTATACAGTTTAACTTCATTAGGTATTCTTAATACTGAGCCGAGATTTCCGTCCTGAGTTATTAGTTGGATCTTTTTTTCGGATATGGAGACAGCTCCGATATACCCGGATTCTTTTACACTCTCGCCAAGGAATGAAATCCAATTTCCGGAGACATGTGTCGAGTCCATAATGCTGCCATTATTTGGATCAAGCTTGACTATAATTGTGTTTGGCCCATGGTCATTGACATAAGCATCCTGGTGGAATACGCCAATAAGCGGTTTGTCCGGCGTATCCTGACCGTAGATGTAGCATCCACCACCACTAGTGTCAATTTGTGTGACCCATTTTATTTCACCCTCACTCGACACCTGAATCCAACCCCCCAGACTGTCGTTGAGTACGTCGGTTCTTTCTTCTCCATTGTGAGTTACATATCTGACGGGTACATCGAGGTCATTGCAAGGAGGTGAGCCGCAAAATGTGAACATAAGTGTCCCGTCCGATAGGTGATGCCAGATGCCTGTACTCGGATAAGCAGCAGTCTGAATTTTGGCGATCCTTTCAGGCGGATCGCCTCGCTTGTATAAAAGTACATATCTCTTTTTATAAGAAATACCTTCGCCCCAGACACCGAGTGCGAAATGTGAACAGTTGAAGTCAGGCTGGGTGTTA
>CAYLYZ010000056.1:0-34022 GCA_964387885.1 uncultured bacterium
ATTGCAATAATAATCTCCCAAGGGACGATACTCATAGAGAAATATCCATGTCGGGGTTGAACAATAAGCTTCTTTCCAGAATTTCGAATTGTACTGATCTTCAAAATTAATATCGTTTTTTGGCAAGCCCAAAACCTTCATGTCCTTTTCTTTTGCAAAGTATTTAATATCTCCAAAATATTTTTTCGGTGAAACATCCCTTCGTCCTGTAATTCTCTTTGTTGTCGCTACTAATTTCTCTTTACCAAGAATTGGTTTACTTCTCTCACCTGCAATCATCCCAAAAAGATTTCCGGCACTGAACCAAAATGGGAATATCAAAAGAAATAACATTGAAAGAGTAACAAAAAACCTGGAAAAGAATGTCTTCCTGTTTGCATACATCCAGCCTGATGCCGAAAGGATTAGAACCACAAATAGAGGGGAAACAACACTGTAGTATCTATAATGCTCTGCTGAATGAAATCCCATACTACTGAATGAAAAGATATCAAGAAACAAAAATACACTTATTGAAGATATCGCCAGAGTCGACCATAAGAGGATAAATCCCTGATTACGGATCTGATGAATCCAATAGTAAACTAAAATGCATGTAAAGAAAATTACAAAAGGCATAACATAAAGATCAGATGCTCCCATTTGTGGTCTGAATAATCTGATAAACTCATGGAGCTCGAATGGGATCATAAAAACGGACTTAAGAGGTGCCAAATATGATGGGAAACCAAAATCAGGAGAAAAAGTCATTCCCGCAGAATAAGCTGATACTTGTGAATATACTTTATTGAAAATGCGAATCGTAAAATAGATTACAATTGGAAGTGCAGAGTAGATCAATGCCTGTTTCCAGAAAAATTTACCCCTGAAACCTCCATCTAACAAGTAAAATAAAATTCCGGCGAGAATAAAGAAAGTTACAGAATACTTAAACAAAATAATAACAGCAACCAATGATGAAGCGCCCATCAGGTATCTATAGTCAACGGTTTCTTTCTTAAATGTCGAATTCTGCAGGCAGAGTAATATTCCCGGAGTTAAAGCCCAACAAAACAAATCGGTAGGATTAAAGATCATCATTCCCGGAAGAATAATTACGAATATCATCAGAAGTGCGTAATTTCTGAGGATTTTCTCTCCTACATAACTCCAGGCAACTACTCCAAGTAAGACAAAGAATATCTTAAACGTGAGTACGGCTCCCAGCAAACTAAAACCGACCTTCCTCATAAAGTAAATCGCAAATGAGAATCCGGGAGGCCATTCGTACATATGACGAAATGAGGTTGCAGCTGATAGATTTTTTTCAGGGAATTCGATCGAATATCTCGTTCCTTCAATCATATTCCGCACAGCCATTAATTGATATGCTTCATCCTCAGAAAAGGTTATCTCTCTCTCCTGAACCAAATGCACGATGTGCGGACTCAATACAATCAAACCGACAACAACCAGTATGGCTAATCTGCTATAATAACCCATTAAGGATTACCATTTTAGAATTTCCTGATGTGGATTTATCTCTTTCTTTCTTACTCTTCAGCGAATACTATTCCGATTTGTGGTTGAAACTAAAAAAGCCAAGATAACAACAGAATAGATGGTTTTCGTTACAAATTACTTCAAAAAGTCACTCTTAATTATTCTCGAATTCGGAGTTTTCCTTGAAATGTAAAGATGCATCTTGAAGTATCTATTTTCATCTCAATCTGAACTCATTATGTTCTTTCATAGAGAAATGTCTTTATCAAGACGAAGATGCTTAAAAGAAATATCAGTAGACTTTCTCAACACCAATTCCCGGATAATAATGCATCAGGATGTCTTTGAAATCCTTATCTTTTGCAGCCATAACCCCCGCACCCACCTGACACATACCAACTCCGTGGCCAAAACCGGCACCTTTTAAAATAAAGTTTATCGGTCTGCCATCGGATCCGTGTTCAACATGAATATTGAAACAGGCGGAGTAGAGGTAGCTTGTTGAAAGAATGCGTCTGATATTCAGTTCACGCTGAATACGCAAGTTTCGACGTGTTCCCTGGATCTCAAGCTCCATCAACCGGCCTGAAACTCCTCGCTCTAAAGGAATAATATCAATTAATTCACCGATATCCTCCCCCGATTTTCGTCGAATAATCTCTTCCAGTTCGCGACGTGGATATGCAAATTCCCAGCGGAAATATCGTGTAGACCTATCGAGGATTGTCGGAAGATCTTCAAAAGCCTTCGCATTACACCATGCATCAGGTTCAGAGGAAACCCAACTCTGGGCTCCTTTTTCAGTAGTTAGATCAAGATCTGGGGTTTCAGCGGATTTATCACTGGCATCCCATATTCCCTGTAAATGTTCTGCTTCAGGTGGATTCCACACGTTCACTTTATTCTCAGTATGACCACCACAGCAGGAAGAATAGACAGCTTCTGCAACATGTTTCTTTACAATCAAAACCTGACCGCGGGTTGCTTCTACCGCTTCGGATGTGTGCTCATGAAGATTTGTACAACCTGAATAAACCTGACAATGAACAGTCGCACAGAGGTCGAATGGATCATTCAGGTGCTTCACTCCAATCTTCGCAAGAACTTCACTGCGCGCTGCAATTGCCTGTGCTTTCAAGGCTTCAAGAGGATATGCTGCTGGCATCTCAGCAGGGACTACTCCTTGCAAATATTGTTCAAGTGGAATTTCTGTGAGTGCCATTAGCAGAGCTCTTGGATCCAGCCTAAACTCAATGATCCCGGTGTATGTCCGGTCAGTTTCCCGTTCCCAGTGGAAACCTGTTCCTTCGCGAACCGCAAAAAGTGTTACCCTGCTGTTCTCATCTTTCGGAACCAGTCGAATTCCATCTTCAATCAGATGGCTGCTCGTGTAATCTTCATTGAAGAGCTCAATACTGCCTGTTGAAGGACGAATTACCTGACGGACAATCCGAGGTGCAAAATCTTCTCGAAAAATCTCCAGGTAATCCCGTGCGTCCCTCTCTGTTGTCCACCTTCCGACCAATACGCGAAACTTTATATTGTTTGCAACGACTTTTCCGTCGATGGCAATCTCTTCCCCTACTTCTACAACACGAGCAGGATGATCTTTTGCAGATAAAGAGCGACGTAATTGATCTGCAGCATCTCGTCTCGCAAATGCAGTGGTAAGGATACTGTAAACAGCACGGGCTTCAACAGTTCGGTCAGGAACTACCCGCCACTTTTGATCTGAAACGAGTCCTTCCGCTATTACATCACCAGCCAGATTTAAAAGATCATAACTTCCTTCAAAAGAGAATTGAATTCTGTCATATTCTTCCATCAATCCGATGCGGATACTTGGATCGGGACCAGTTAACTCGCGCCTTCGGATTCGATCTGCTTTGCGAGTATATCCATGTTTTCCCGATTCCTTTGTAGATGTCCTGGTTTTAGCCATTTCCTCCTCGATAATCTTATGCGCACAGCCCGTTAAATACAGGCATGCTAAAAGACAAATTATTAATAACCTTCTTTTCTGAAAAGGAAGCAAAGCTCCTCTCCTCACTAAGTGTTATTATGTTCAACATTGCTTAATCAACCGTTGTTCAAGACAATAATCATGAATCAACTGCGATGCTCGCTCACCCTCCCCGCGAGCAAATAAAAAATATATTACCCCGATCTGACCTTGAACGGCAATTGGATGAATATCTGATTGTTCCATGCAGGTTAAAACTTTGCCGGGAATTCTCCGATTCCAGCCCAATACCGAAACCATCTCAATTGGCTTACAGTCAAATGTTTCCGGGCATTTTCTCACAACAAAAATTTCGCAATCTTTTGATTTGAAAGTAAAACACCAATTGTTGGATTGCAAAATTTCCGAATCATACAATTTAAGTATAAATAAGTTCTTTTCCAACACAATACCGGCAACCGCACCTTCTGAAACAGACTGATTTGAAACAAATGTTGCTGTTTCATCCTCCACCCCTGAAATTTTCAGGGGAACACTGTGCTGTCGGGCAAGCACTGCCGCTCCTGCCTGAACAACCCCCGCACCAGCATCGGAGAATGCCTGGAGCGTTTCGTAATCGACAATATTGTATTTTTTAGCTTCAGGGATGATTTCCGGATCTGCACTGTAAACACCACCGTACTCTTTTACGAGTTCACATCGTTCCGCTTTCAATGCGATAGCCAATGCTATGGCTGTGGTATCTGACCCCCCCCGTCCGAGGGTTGTAATTTCCCGGTCTACTGAAACACCCTGAAAACCAGCAATTATTGGTATATGACCTTTTTCAACGGTTTCCCGGATCCGATACCCCTTAACTTCGAGAATTCTGGCATCTGTATGCTGGGTGTCAGTAATAATCCCGACTTGTGAACCGGTAAATGAAATGGCATGATAGCGACCATCAGCATTGATCGACATTGCCAGAAGAGCCATTGCTGTCCGCTCACCTACTGAAAGCAGCATATCCATCTCTCGTTGATCCGGTTCAGAGGTGATCTCTTTTGCCAATCGGTGAAATTCATCTGTTGTTTTCCCTGGTGCAGAAACAACAACAACCGGTTTTTCACCTCTGCATATGGACTTAATAACATATTGCGCTGCTTTGCCTATCTTATCCGGCGTCTCGAGTAAAGTTCCCCCGAACTTTAAAATAACAATTGACATTATCTACCTACTCATATATAAGTCGCGAACAGTGTAGAATCCCGGATTGGAACCAAATACAAACTTCACTGCCCTTTCAATACCGCTGCTGAATGCCTGACGAGACCAGGCTCGATGGGTTATTATCAGCTCTTCATGCTGACCGGTAAATCTAACCTGATGTTCGCCCACAGCACCGCCAACTCTCATCGCAGCAGTTTGCGGCTCTGGACTATCATTTGACTTGATTCGATCAATTAATCGAAGTGCCGTTCCTGAGGGAGCATCTCTCTTTGTATTATGGTGAAATTCAACCAGAGATGAGTCAAACTTGTTACCAAGTGTTTTAGCAGCATCCCCAACTATTTTATCCATTGTACCCATCCCAACAGAGAGGTTTGAAGCAAGCAGGATCGGACAGGACTTGCTAAGAACCTTGATATCTTCTATTTGTTCATCAGAAAAACCTGTAGCAGCAATGACTAACGGTTTATGCTTTTCAGCAGCCATTCTGGCGTGATCAATTGCCGGTTCGGAAAGACTGAAATCGACCCATGCATCAGTAGATGGGAGAGTATCATTGGATGCAACAATTGGTATGCCGAAAATCTGTGTTCCGATATCGGGATGATTTGCTCGTTCCACCCCTGCAATGATGGAAACCGAGGGTGCTTTATCCACATTGGAATTTCGAGGTGAAAGGTCTTCACAAATTAACTTCCCCATTCTGCCTCTTGCCCCGAAAAGGAGAATAGTAATCATTGAATATCGTCCATGTTTTCCAATGCCTTTTTAATTGCTTTTTTCGTAGAGTTAACGACATTAGCCAGTGGTGGTCTAACAGCACCAACCTCTAATCCAAGTATATTCATCGCTTCTTTTATCGGACCGGGATTGGTTTCGAGAGAGAGTGCATAAAGTAGCGGCGAGAGTTTTCGATGAATCTTCCTCGCATTCTCAAAATCACCAGTCAAAGCAAAATCAACCATACTTTTCGTTAATTTTGGGGCTATATTTGAGACAACAGAAATCGATCCTACTGCACCTACGGACATCAAGGGAAGTGTAAGTGTATCATCTCCGGAAAGCACAGTGAAACCCTCAGGTGCATTTGCAGCAATCTCTCCGGATCTCCATACATCACCACCTGCTTCCTTAACTCCAATGATATTTTCATGCCTGGCGAGATCAAGTACAATCCCCGACGGGATACCGACCCCGCATCTTCCCGGAATATGATAGAGAATTACCGGTATTGGTGAAGAATTTGCTACACTTGTAAAATGGCGTTTCAGCCCTGAAGGAGTCGGTTTATTGTAGTAAGGGGTAACAACGAGGACAGCATCTGCTCCAAGCTGTGCGGCAACTCTTGAGTTTTCAATAGTCGTTTTAGTATTGTTCGTTCCCGTCCCGACAATAACAGCAAACCTGCCATCGGCTGCATCAATTGCCCGTTGTATGAGAGCATGACGTTCATCTGTAGTTAAAGCCGGAGATTCACCGGTTGTTCCGAGTGGAACGATACCACTAAGTTCTGCCTCGGCTGCTTTATGAACGAGCTCTTCAAATTTTACCAAATTTATTTTGGTTTTTTCAAAGGGCGTCACAAGGGCTGTAATCACGCCCTGTAAATGGTTTGAAGATAGTTTATTTTGTAACATTCGTAAAATATACCATATTACCCAAAGTTTGTCAAGTAAGTCATGTGTCTCACCTTTAGGGCTGAAGCTCTTGATTTTCATGTAAAAATAGTATTATCATATGAGGTTAGATACTAATGACGTTGATTAATTTTTTGAAACCCTAAACAGCTTTAATTGGAAATATGGCTCATTCATACACTCCGGGTTTGCGCGTTTCCCGGTTCGCTAAGATCGAAAAAGAACGCCGATTACCATTAAAAGGTGAGGTTACCGTAAAGGTCGGTGATAAAGTTTCGGCAAAACAAATCGTGGCGCAAACCGACCTCCCGGGTAATGTTCATCCACTTAATTGCGCCGGTCAACTCGGAATAGTACCGGCAGATATCGAATCTGTACTGCAGGTCAAGATCGGTCAGGAAATTAATAAGGGTGACGTTATTGCAATTTCAAAATCGTTTTTCGGCCTATTTAAGTCAAAAGTCGAATCTCCAATAACCGGAACACTTGAGGGAGCTTCCCCTGTTACCGGTCAGTTAATCCTCCGCGAGCCACCAATTCCGGTTGAAGTCTCAGCTTATATTGATGGTAAAGTCAAGGCGGTATTTGAGAACGAAGGCGTTGAGATTGAATCCTCCGGAGTCTTTATTCAGGGCATTTTCGGAGTCGGAGGTGAGCGCTACGGGAAAATCAAAATTGCCGTAAAATCCGCAGATGAGGTCTTGACAAAAGATCATATCAAAGAAGACGATAAAGATTGTATTGTAATTGGTGGTAGTCGATTAAAAATTGATGCTTATCACCGAGCTGTGGAGGTTGGAGCAGTAGCAATCGTGGTCGGAGGGATGCACAATCGCAACCTGAAAACTCTTCTTGGTTACGAACAGGGTGTAGCAATAACCGGTCATGAAGACTTAAAAACTACACTCATCCTGACTGAGGGTTTCGGTGAGATTGCAATGGCACATCGGACATTCGAACTGCTCAGCGAGCATGAAGGTAAGAACGCTTCTGTTTCAGGGGCAACACAGATCCGGGCTGGTGTGATTCGTCCTGAAGTAATTATTCCTCTCGAGAAAGCTGATGAATCTACAGAAAAAAGCGGAGAAGTAAAGGGTCTGGAAATGGGTGATATTTTACGTGTCATTCGTCAGCCATATTTCGGGGCTATCGGCAAATTGACAGCTTTACCTCCGGAATTGCAGGAACTTGAAACCGGTGCAAAAGTACGAGTGCTTGAACTTGATCTTGGTGATGGTAAAAGCGCGGTACTACCACGCGCCAATGTGGAGATTATTGAAGAGTAGCACACACCTTCGTGCGTGTGAAATACGAGAGGCTGGGACACACATGATTCCAAGAAAAATCTGAGGAGGCTATAATTCAGAGATTAGTCTTAGTATTGATCTGTAGCATTCTAAGCCGTTCAATTCCTATCATTGCCCAGGAAATCCACGAGATTGCTGTTGTAGAATTGGAAGAAGCTTTTGAAGTTATAATCCGTGATGATCTTGCCTACGTTTGTGATGGTTTCAGTGGTCTGCGCGTAATTAATGTTTCCGATCCTGCCAATCCCGATCCGATCGGACATTGGGACTCTCCTGGCAACAACCTTGGACTGAATATAGAAAACAATCTTGCTTTTCTTGCTGACGGCCCATCAGGATTGCACATTGTCGATATAGGTGAACCGGGTAATATTGATTCATTAGGATCAATCGATACAGAAGCGTTTGCACGTCGAGTTTGTGTCAGGGATGGACATGCCTATGTAGTAGATTATAGCGGTGGACTGTATATATTTGATGTTTCTGAACCAAGTAATCCCTTCCTTGTAAGCCAAACTCCAACCGGTGGAGATGCGCGTGACATTCAACTGCGTAGTTCTTTAGCCTATATCTCAGCCAGTGCCGGAGGGATGAGAATTTTTAGGATTGCAGATCCTGAAAATCCAAATGAAGTTGGAGCGGTTGATACACCTGGAAATTCTATTGGGATTACATTAAACCAACATTATGCTTATGTAGCGGACTGGAATGAGGGGATTCGCATAATTGATATAGCCGATTTCAGAAATCCAATTGAAGTTGGATTTATTAACACACCAAACCTAACCTACGACGTTGTTGTTCAGAATAACCGGTTATTCACTGCTGAGTGGGAAGCCGGTTTCAGAATATTCGACCTGTTGGATCCTGAAAATCCCGAGTTAATCGGAGAATTCGACACACCTGGATTCACCGCATCCATAACGCCTGATCAAACTATTCTTTACGTCTGTGATTATCCGGGTGGTTTGAGGATTTATGATACTTCAGAGCTGTTTGATCCGCCTGAAATAACTCTTCTTCATGAAGAACTGGACCTGGGCGTTATCCACCTTGGAAGAGAAGTACTTACAAGTATGAGAATCACAAATACCGGTGATTTGCCTCTGGAAATACACGACGTAGTCTCTGATAATGATGCGTTTATAGTCGAATTTCAGGAGGGATTGACAATCCTCCCACAAGAACATGGCTCCTATTTAATAAATTTTGAACCTCTCGATACAGTTCTCTACGAAGGAACAGTCACAATATCTTCCAACGATCCTGAAAATCCGGAGGTAAATGTTTCACTTACCGGCTCCGGTCGGATTCAGAGAATTAGGGATGTTGCGTATTTACCTTTAGGTATGAGTGTTGAGAGTAAAATTGTTTTACTTGATGAACATGTTTTGCTCAGTAAATTAAATGGATTTAGCGTCATTGATATTTCCGATCCTTTCAATCCTGTAGAAGTCGACTCTTTTGAAACTGAAGATTATGGTAATGGCATTGACGTATCAGGCAATTTAGCAATATCTGCATGCGCAGATGAACTATACATCTTCGATGTTTCTAATCCGGAACAGATAGTTCAGGTTGGGACCTTCAATCCTGCCGGAGAGATATTTTCAATTGCCCTAAAAGACAATTTCGCTTATCTTTCCAGCGGTGACGAGAATTCTACGTTCCAGATAATCAATCTCTCTAATCCGGAAGATCCAACACTCGTTTCAGAGGTCGATTTCGAAGGGAGATTAAATCACCTCTTTATCGCAGAGGATTTCGTCTGGGGTAGTCACAGTTCAATTGAATTGGTAAAAATAAATGTCAATGATCCTGAGTTTCCTGAAGTAGCCGTGAAATACCCATTAGACTTTCCAGCCCACAGCATCTTTGTCGTCGATAATGTAGTGTACTTTACGTCCGGACATACTGGAGTATATGCGCTGGTTATTGAGGATCAGAATAATTTGCAGATAGTTAATACTCCCATTCCTGAATGGGCTTGGGGCATAACTGTGCAGAATGATCTCATGTTCGTTGCTTCAACAGTTGAGGGTATGCACATATTAGACATTTCCGGAAATGATCATAATATGGATAGTTTTCTCAACTCTATTGCGTATATAAACAGTGGAAATTTGGTGGATGTTGTTGTAAGAAACGGATATGCTTTTGCAGCAGGTGGTCTTGGCTTGTATATATTTGACGTTTCTTATCATACGGGAAATGTTGAATCACTCCCAGGACTGCCAGATTCAGAAATTCAGGATCTTTTTAATTTATCTCCGGCTTTTCCGAATCCGTTTAACTCATCCACCAATTTGACCTATTTTTTGCCTCGGGCTTCTGAAGTTTCGGTGGATATTTATGATATCGCCGGAAGACATCTGGTTTCGCTTTTTGATGGATTTTTGAATTCGGGTGAGCATTTAGTAAAATGGAATTCACCAAATCTCGCTGGTGGAATATATTTCGTTAAACTTAAAGCAGGCGAATTCTCAACAATTCAAAAAATTGTTAATTTAAGATAAATGTCTAAACGGATTTTCAAAGCAAGGGATATCCAACTCCCACTTGACGAACATACCCTGATTATGGGTATCCTCAATGTGACTCCCGATTCATTTTCCGATGGCAGTGAAGCATTTGGGTTACAGAACGCTGTAGATCGAGGATTGGCGCTCGAGTCAGCAGGCGCACACATTCTGGATATCGGTGGAGAATCCACCCGTCCGGGCAGCGATCCGGTTTCACTGGATGAAGAACTGGAAAGAGTGATCCCTGTAATTGAGGCACTTAGCAAGAAAACAAAAGTCCCCATTTCAATAGATACATACAAGTCTGAGGTTGCCATGTTGGCACTGAAAGCCGGTGCCCATATAGTCAACGATATCAGTGCCGGGAAATTTTCAGAGGATATGCCGGAAGTAATTGCTGAATTTGACGCTGGTGTTGTTCTAATGCATATTAAGGGCACTCCCCGGGACATGCAGAAGAATCCTGCATACAGGGATGTAATGGAAGAGGTTTCATTTTTTCTGATGAATGCAGTTATTAATTTTCGCAGTCGCGGAGTGGACAAATCCTCCATTCTCGTAGATCCCGGAATCGGATTCGGTAAGAAATTGCAGCACAATCTTGAGTTAATGAGACGAGTAGATGAACTTAAAAAGCTCGCTAATGGAGTACTAATCGGACCATCTCGCAAGTCATTTATCGGTGAGATAACGGGTTCCTCGGTTGAAGATCGTCTTGCGGAAACTATTTCAGCTGCTGTGAGCTGTGCTATATATGGAGCTGATATTGTCAGAGTTCATGACGTATCTCCCGTAGATAGAGCACTAAAAGTAGCTGAGGCTATTAAAAGCTCTTTTTTAAGTATTGAAGAGAGATCGAGTAATTGACATAAATAACTTAAGTAAAGAATACTGTTTGGGAATGAGTGAGATTAACTTCAATATTATTGCCGACAGAGACAGATAAGCTCTATGAAACGTAATAAAACTTGGAAACATAAGCAGAAATATATATTCAAAAATTATAGGAGGGAAGAGTGCCTGATAAACGAACAAATAAACCAAAGAAAAAAGAGGAAAGAAGTGAAAAACAATTGAAAATTGCATTTTTTAAAAAACAAGAGGTTAGAAGAGAACTACACGATGATGAATGGTTCTTTTCGGTTTTGGATGTAGTTGGAATACTATCAGAAACACAAAATCCAAGACGATATTGGAGCGATCTAAAAAGAAAATTGAAAGCGGAAGGAGCAACTCAGTTGTACGAGAATATCGTACAACTGAAATTGGAAAGCTCTGATGGAAAAAAATATGCAACAGATTGCGCCAATACTCAAACCATGTTAAGGATTGTCCAATCAATTCCTTCCAAAAATGCAGAACCCTTCAAAAGATGGTTAGCCAAGGTCGGCTTTGAGAGGATTCAAGAAATTGAGCAACCAGGATTAGCTGTTAGAAGAGCAAGAGCAACTTACATCGCTAAAGGTTATGATGACGAATGGATAGAGAGACGTGTTCAGAGTATTCAAAAGCGAGCTGAACTAACTGATGAATGGAGGGATCGAGGAGTGGAAGTTGGAATGGAGTATGCAATATTGACAGCAGAAATATCTGCCGCCACATTTGGTTTTAAACCAAAAGAATATAAAGAGATTAAGAGTCTTGCAAAACGAGACAAATTACGCGATCATATGACACCACTTGAACTAATCTTTTCAACTCTTGGTGAAGTCGCGACGAAAGAGATAACAGTAAATCGAGATGCTCAAGGATTTGAGGAGAATCTCAAATCCGCAAAAGATGGTGGCAAAATTGCCGGTGATGCAAGACGAGCTTTAGAAAAGAAAACAGGAAAACCTGTTGTAACTTCTAAAAATTACAAGAAACTGACTTCAAATCGAAAGGTAAATAAGTTAGGTGATTAGAATAGAGATATTCATGACAAGATTTTCGGATTCAGTCGATCAGGTACTTAGGTTAAACAAATAATTAAGTCCTTTTATTTTTATTTACGATGAAATCAGATTATATTATCAATGAGCTCGATATTAAGAAATACATTGATCAGGTCGTCGATATCGAAACCCGGAACTTCCCTGATCCATGGCCTGTAAGTGCATTCATCGAAGTTTGGATGTGGGGATATCTTATCTGGGGCGTCTTTCAATCGGAAATACTTATCGGCTATCTGATTGCCGCGAAAAGGAAAGACAAATACCACATTGTGAACCTCGTTATCGATAAGCCGTATCGCAGAATGGGAGCCGGACGGGACATTTTGCAAAGATTGATAAAACGGGCAACTGAAGAACAGGTTTCAGAACTATATCTCGAAGTCAGACGAAGCAATAATACAGCAATCAAGCTGTATGAATCAGAAGGATTCGTACAAAGCGGAGAGAAACCAAACTATTATCTTGATTCTGAAAGTGCGCTTATCTTCAACCACAAAATTGGTTGATCTGTTTGCCCGATTAAAGACAACATTATTTCGCTAATTTTCAAAAGTTAATTATGGCAGCATGGTTTAAACGATCAGGGAAACCCCTGAAATCAGAACAAAGACGTGAAATCCCCGATGGTGTGTGGATAAAATGCAAGTCCTGCGGGGATACTCTTTTCAAAACAGAGTTGATGCGCCAAAAACAGATTTGTTTGAGTTGTGGTTATCATTTTCTGTTACCTTCTGAGGAATATTTCAAGTTACTGCTGGATGCGGATAGTTGGACGGAGTATGATGCGGAAGTAACTTCTGTTGACACTCTCGGGTTCAAAGATACTCTGAAGTATTCAGACAGAATTGTCAAATATACCAAAAAATCCGGGCTGCCCGATGCTATTCGCTGTGTCTCCGGCAAACTCAATGACAAGCCTGTCGAATTGGCAGTGATGGACTTCGCCTTCATGGGTGGAAGTGTCGGTTCTGTTGTTGGTGAAAAGATATCACGGGCTATTAAACGTGCTATTGAAAATGACTCTCCATTGATTATTGTCTCCTGCTCTGGTGGCATGCGAATGCAGGAAGGTATATTTTCCCTGATGCAAATGGCGAAGGTATCAACCGCTCTTGTTAACCTCTCCCGGGCTAAGTTACCATTCATATCCATTCTTACAAATCCAACTACAGGTGGAACCACAGCCTCATTTTCAATGCTGGGTGACCTGAACATCTCCGAGCCGGGAGCTTTAATAGGGTTCGCCGGTCCGCGAGTAATTAAGCAGACCATCGGGCAGGACTTACCTCCGGGATTCCAAAGTGCCGAGTTTCTACTCGATCATGGCTTTCTGGATATGATTGTAAAACGAACCGATATGAAAAAGAAACTCTCTAATCTACTGGATATCCTTAAGCCTTAACGGCAAGAAAAACAACGGGGAGGATGGACATTCCTGTCCATCTTTTAACTCTCACAACTGCGGACAATAGTGTCTGCTATCCCCGGAGATTTAGAAAATTTAGAACTCCTATACAAAATTGACAAATGATCAAAAGAGTCGATGTTTTCGGATTGGGACACTGTTGCTTAGACTACCTCAGCGTACTTGATCCATTCCCTGACAAAGGGAAAAAGGGTGAAATTGTTGATTCTCTAATAATAAGTGGTGGTCCCGTCCCGACAGCACTTCAGGCATTGACAAGATTCGGGAGGAGTACCCGTTTTTGCGGAAAAGTTGGAGATGACGACGCCGGTAAACAGGTTATTTCCGAACTTTATTTGAACGGAATTGACACTATTCCAGTTGTTGTCGATCCGGATATGAAAACCGCAATCGCCCACATCTGGATTGACAGATCAGATGGCTCACGAACAGTTGCGTTAAATCGAACAAACACCAATTGGGTTTCCGAAGAAGAGTTAAATAAAGACCTATCTAAAAGCTGCAGACTATTTCTAACCGACGGACGTGCCGAGAAAGCCACCCTAAAAGCCCTCCAAATAGCAAGAACTGCAGGTATCCCTACCGTATTTGACAGTGGAGCGATTCGTCCCGGAATAAAGAAAATGCTGTCTTTAGTCGATTATGCAATTGTTTCCGTAGATTTTGCTGACACATTCCTGCCACATCCGGAACAAAAATCACACTCTACAAATCAAGAGTCGCTCATTGAAAGGGGTAATAAACTTTGCAGAGAATTGATTAGAAGTGGAGTGGGGATAGCAATTGTAACAATCGGTGAATATGGAGCTGTCTACTCAAACGGATCCAAAACGGGATTGGTACCTGGATTCAATGTTGATGTTTACGATACTACAGGTGCCGGAGATATCTTTCATGCAGGTTTCATACATGGGGTACTGGAGGAATTGAATTTAGAGGAATGTATCCGTTTTGGTAATGCAGCAGCAGCATTGTCCTGTAAAAAGCTCTCCGGAATAATGGGAATCCCGACTCTTGAAGATGTAAGCAACCTGTTCTTCTCTCCATGACCTTGTATTCAAGTTAACAAGACTACAGAATTCTCGAAAGTAATGATTTATAAACTCGTCGCGAGGAACGATGAAACGAAGCGATCTTTTTGGATATGTGCGAGTTAAGAGATTGCTTCACTTCGTTCGCAAAGACGTTGCTTTCAGGATAATTATAGATTACAAAAAGGGAACTGCCGGGAAATGATTTGATTACAAATCCCGGCAGTATTTTGTGTTTTCATTAACCATACGTGTCTACTCATTAAATCATATTTATTTGACCAGCAGAATTCGCTGTGTGTCTGTTTTTGTTTTCGAAGCAAACCTGACAAGGTAAATCCCCCCGGCATTATTAGATGCATTCCAGGTTTTTTTATGGACTCCTGAAGATAGAATCCCATCATGCAAATTGGCTACAACTCGACCGTGTAAGTCAAACACTTGAAGTGAAACGTTTTCACTCCTCGGTAGATTATATACAATCGTCGTTTCGGCGTTAAAGGGATTTGGATAATTCCCTTCAATTCTAAATGTTAATTCTGAACCCAGGAGATCATTATCGACCGATTCGGGATCGAAAATCCTGATCACTACTTCAGCAGAGGTCTCTTGTTCATTATCACCTGCTGAGAAAGTAAGTGAATACTCACCAATGTTCTGCTCACCTGTCTCCCACCTGAAATAACCGGTACCGTCACCATTGTCAGTAAATTCAGCACCATCCGGTAGCTCCTCTTCATTAACTCCAAGCCAGATATCATCACCATTAACATCAATTGCAATAACTGTAAATTCAATAGTCTCGCCTGCATTTGCCTCAACGTAATCCGGAATATCATCCCAATATGGAGCTGCTGGAATGCCCATAGCCTCGGAACAATCCATAATTGCAATCCCTGAATGCCCCGCAACATATGCATATTGACCGGTAACTGCTATTCCACCGGGATAAACATTCATTTCAGAAATATTACCACAGACATTCTGATCTTCTTCATCTGACATGTCAAAAACCACCATCCCACCATACCAATCGGCTGCAAACAGGAATTCCCTGGACACATCGGCACCTAAACATATCCCGGTTCGATACTCTCGTCGTAAAATCATTTGTCGTGGGTCTGAAATGTCATATTGCCAGAGAACATCTCCGTCAGCCCAGAATAATGATTCATCTCTAACCTTGATATCCGAACCAAGACCCTCTGTAAAAATTCCGTTCACAATTACAGGATCTTGCGGGTTAGAGACATTGATTGTCCATAATCCCATTTTGAATCCGGTAACAAACGCATAATCACCTGAGATCGCTAAAGCACTGCATGGTATCCGCAATCTGCCAGCCACCTGTAGATTATCAATATCTGAAATGTCAATAATCCAGAGTCCTTCCCCAACAGGATTCCAGAAATCCTGCCCACATGCCAAATAAGCGTAATCACCAGATACTTCAATATCATGTGCATAACCATCCATTCTGAGCGAACTAATTTCCCGGATGCCCTCAACATCTGAGATATCAAGAATGTGCATCCCCCATTCACCGTCAGATATATACACCAGATTGTTAGTTACATAAACACTTGTTGCCTGCCCCGGAGTTTCATATCTTGTCAGCTCCTGCGGGTGTATCGGATCGGATATATCAAGGACAATCAATCCATTCATAGAATCAGCGACAAACGCCATATCGTTTTCAATGAAAATGTTATCGATCTTCCCGTATTCACCTATTGAGCTTAGCGGAAGAACCTCTGAAGGATCGCTGATATCAAGGAGCAGCATTCCATCGTAAATTGTAGAAACGTAAACAATGTCACCCTCAAGGCTCAAGTCTTTCACCGGAAAGTCAAACAGCACCTCATCAATTAATTCGGGTTCTGATGGATCCTCGAGATTAACTACGTAAAGCCAACCTTCGTTTCGGTCGTAATAGCTGCCGAGACAATAAGCAAAGTTCTCATCCATTTCTACTTTATGTACCCTTTCCTCGAAATATATACTTCCTGCTTCAAAGATCCGGTTCTCAGGTTCGGAAACGTCATAAACAAATAGTCTTGATGTCCCGGCTACAATACATCCGTGTGATTCAGTAACCGAGATATCTCTGGGTTGTACATGCATCTGATGTCTGTTGACCTGGATAATGGAGTCCTGGTCGGATATGTTGATTGCTGTTATCTGCTGATGTCTGAAATCTGTAGAAAAAACATAATTCTCATTCACTGATATAGTCCGTGCATAGCCATCCCGGATATCTATTCCCTCGAGCAGAAACGGATTTCGAGGATTTGATACATCAACGATTAACGTTGCCGGGGTATTATCATTTACTCCATGACTTATTTTACCTGCTGCTATTATAACCAGATCCCCACATATCTCGAGCTCCCAGCCTGAACCTTGAAGTTCCAGTGAACTTATGACCTCGGGTGCATTAGGATCAGATTTATCAATGACTTGTAAAGTTGTGGGCTCTGCGGTGATTGCATAAGCATATTCTCCTCCGGCTGCAACACCTCTAACTGCACCGTCAATGTCAACAACACTGACCTGGCGAGGTGAATTTGGATCGGAAATATCGACGATGCGAACTCCCTGACGTCCGCTTGCTACACAAGCAAAATCTCCACTAACAGCAACCTGATTTAGATCGTACCAGTAGTCGTATATTGAATTCACCATGCTCACACCATTCGCATTCTGAGCTTGCGATGGTATGCCGCTAACCAGAATTGTGAATACAATGAATAACACTTTTAACTTTTTCATCACATACTCCTTAAAGCACCTTCAGGCATAAACCAACCTCCTCACATTAAGTCGTCGTATATTCTTTATGTGCCTGAAGATTCATAACTACGCGCAGTATTTGCGTTGTACTTAGTGCATATTATGCGCTGCGCAGTCTTTGTGTGCTCCTTCTTTTTTATCCGTTAATAAAACATGTCCTTCGAATATCGCTACATAAACCGTTGAATCTTATGATGATCAGACAACTGATCCAGCCTTATTGTTAAATAATTGTCACCTAACGGCTTAAATCGAAATTCCATTTAGTATTAAAATTGCAAATGGTATGCCAAGGGTAGAATCAAGGTTTAATAGACAATCCAGGAATAAATTTGTATATGTTGTTATGCGTCCTTGCTTGAATAATAAACAATGACTTAAGTGCCAGGTGCGGTACTCAATGGCTATTCTCAGGCAGCCTGTAATACTTTAAAGACGTTCCGTGAAGAGTTTTAAACCTCGTTAAAAAATTGATGTTGAGTGTTCCCTGTGAATTCTGCATAAGTATATTACATTACCAGGGATTATCGCACCTCTTGAAAGTAGTGTCTTTGCGAGCGAAGTGAGGTAATCTCTTAAAACTTCATACAAAGACAGATTGCTTCGTCTCTCTGATCCTCGCGAAGACGAACATCAGTCATTACTTTCAGAAAATGCTATATTCTGGTTTTTTGAGTAAACCAACATAAGCCGGGACTAAAAATCGAAATCAAATTAAGAGCTTTAAATTGAGATTTATCCATACCGCCGATTGGCACCTCGGCCGAATATTCCACGGCGTGTACCTGACAGACGATCAGGCTTATATCCTTGATCAGTTTGTCAAATTTGCCGGTGAGAGTAGTGTGGATGCGATTTTAATTGCCGGTGATATTTTCGACCGGGCTATTCCCCCGGTGGATGCTGTTAAATTGCTTGATGAGGTGTTTTCAAAACTGGTTCTGGATTTGAAAATTCCGGTAATTGTTATTCCCGGAAATCATGACAGTTCGAACAGGCTCTCTTTCGGATCGAGAATTTTGTCCAGGCATGGTTTGAACCTGATTAATTCGATTGACTTGCCCGGGAGTGTCATAGAATTGGCTGATTCTAACGGCAGTGTGTATATCGCACCGGTACCGTTTATTGAACCTCCACTTTTGAAACAGCAACTCAACGACGATTCTGTTACAAATCAAAACTCTGCGCTTAAAGCAATACTGAATACAATCAAACATAAAATCCCGGAGAATTCCCGTTCAATTCTCATTGCTCATGCATTTGCAACCGGAGGCAGTGTTTCAGATTCAGAAAGGCCGATTTCTGTTGGGACAGCCGATGAAGTCGATGCAGAGAATTTCAACGGATTTGATTATGTCGCTCTCGGGCACTTGCATCGACCGCAGTCTATTGGTAGTTCGTGTGTAAATTATTCCGGATCATTATTGAAATACTCCTTTTCGGAGGTTTCGCATAATAAGTCAGTTAACCTCGTTGAGATGGATCGGGAAGGAAATTGTTTAATCGAGCAAATCTCATTATCTCCCAAACATGACCTGCGCAGAATATCCGGAACAATGAATGAATTGCTTGATCGAGCTTGTGAGGATAAGAGTCCTGATGATTACTTAGAGGTCACTCTTACAGATACCGGACCTGTTCTAAACGCAATGCCGCGATTGAGAGAAGTATATAAAAATGTACTGCATATTGAACGCCCGCAATTTTCGACAGACTACCAGATCAGACGAATTGAAGGAGACGTCAGGAAATTTACAGATATTGACTTATTCAGCGCATTCTACGAGCAGGCAAAGGGTATTGAATTGCCTGATGCGCATAGGGATGTGTTCGCAAAGGTGGTTAATGGGATAATCGACGAATCAAGGGAGGTGGAAAATGCGGCCTCTTAAGCTTTCGGTTAGTGCCTTTGGACCTTATGCGGATACTCTCGAGTTAGATTTCGCATGTTTGAAAGGAAAAAATCTGTTTCTTATTCATGGCCCAACAGGTTCCGGGAAAACTTCCATACTCGACGCCATCTGTTATGCGCTCTATGGTGAGACTTCAGGTGGGGAAAGGGACGTTCACATCCGCAGTGATCATGCAGATGAGGGAATTGAAACAAAGGTCACCTTTGAGTTCAAGCTCGGAAATGACATCTTCCAGGTCGAACGAAGCCCGAAACAGATTCGACCTAAACTGAGAGGAAGCGGTATTACATCAGCAGATGCGCAGGCGAGGTTAATTCGTCTCAGGAACAAAAAAACAAACGAAGATCGAATATTATGCAGCCAACAATCCAAAGTAACACCAAAGGTAATAGAACTGCTCGGATTCCGCGTGGAACAATTTCGGCAGGTTATCATGCTTCCTCAAGGGGAGTTTCGCAGATTATTAGCCGGTACTGATGACCGCAGCAAAATCCTTCAGACACTCTTTCAGACCGCATACTACAGCAGAATCCAGAATGCACTGAAAGAGGCGTCAAAAGAATTGGAAATCAAAGCTGAGACCATAAATAGCAAGATTGAAGCTATATTCAGTGCTTCTGATGTTTCTACAATAGATGAATTCAGGGATAGACAAACAGACGCTGATATGCAACTCAAGGCGATAACAATTCGACATGAGGAAATCGACCAGAATCTGGAAACATCCCGGAAGTTAATAACAGAAGCACAAGAAAGTAGAAGAATTATCATCGAGTATGAATCGGCAGTCCAAAGGATGCAGTTATTGCAAAACCGTCGGGAGGAATTTGATGATAAACAGCAGAAGTTCGACTTAGCCCTGACAGCTGAACAGATGCGGGAAGTACTGAAAAATCGCGAAAACCGTTTTGGAGAACACGAGGATGCAAAAGCAAATCTCCAAATCAATCAAAAAAACCTCAACACCGCACAGGAAGATGTTAACCAAGCCCACCTTAACCTGAAAACTGAAGAAAACAACGCCCAGGAACGTCAACGAATTGACAACGACCTACGTCAACTAACAGATATTTTAACCAAGTCTGGAAAACTTGAATCTGAAAACCAGGAGTACTTACGCCTCAAAAACAGTTTTGAAGAACTTGATGTAGACAAAGAAAGGCAAAGACAAAAGCTTGAAGCAAATGAAAGAGATACTGTAAACCTTATCAAGGTAAAAGATGAAGCTCACGCTATTGCTGTACAGGCTGATTCTCTCAAGTTGAAAATAGATGATCTTCAACTCAAAGCCAGGATAATTACAGATATCTCAGTGGGAAGAGTCAACCAACAGAAAAATCAACATGATTTAACCACTGCGCAATCTGCATGCAGTCAAATTAGTGAAAAATATACAAACGCCCGAAAGCTCTTTAATGAAACCAATGAAATCTGGCAAAATGGTCAATCTGCAATTCTTGCGGAAACACTCGAACCAGGCAAACCATGCCCGGTTTGCGGTTCAATAGAACATCCGGAACCGGCTCATTCACAGGATCATCTCCCATCCGAATCAGATTTGAAAAAGCTTGAAAAAGAAGTAACCGAATTGGAAAACCAATTAAACGACTATCGTGCAAAAGTTGCGAGTTGTGAAACAGATTTTGAGAAAACATCAACCGGAATAGAAGTCCTGACAAAGGAACTTGATATAGATGATGCTTTTACTCAGGAAGATATCGATGAGCAAATTCAGAAGACCAAATCGAGTTTAATCGAATCCGAGAATGCCCAATCAACATATGATACATCACTTGAATTACTCGATAAACTGAAAATCAAAAAAGATGAAATAAAGGCAGATTTTGAATCCACAGGGATAAAACATCTCAATGCAAAAACAAAACTCGACCGACAAACCGGGCTACTCGAAGAGATGGAAAGGGAAATTCCTGAGGATTTACGGGATAGTTACATAATTAATTCACGCATTCGGGAAACAGAACAACTTCAGTTGGACTTGAAAGAACGATTTGAGAATGCCCGAACTGCTATTACAGAAACCGAAAAGGAACTCTCCGGTGCATTGGCGGCAATAAAGGCTGCAGAGAGCTTAGTCGGCAAAACCGGTGAAATTTTGGAAACAGTGGAAAAGGAATTTGTTGAGAAATTAACCTCTGCCGGATTTGAGAATGAAAGTGATCTTAAGAACGCGATGCTTGAAAAAAATGAAATTCTCGAACTTGAAAAGGAACTTCGGAAATACAATGATGATTGTGCTGCAGGTAAGGAAAGATTGACGGAAACGGAAGCTGCTGCGAAAGAGCTCGAGATGCCCGACATTGAGTTTTTGGAAAAGGAATCGGAGAAACTGCAAATTGATCTGAAAACAATCAGCCAGCAACGCGCAGACACGCAAGCTCAAATCAAACAGTTAAACACCAGCCTGGCATTCCTTAAGGGTTATTACAGGGATATAGAAGAGGTCAACAGACAATATCAGATTTACGGTGACCTTGCGGAGACTGCCAATGGTAAAAACAACATCGGGATCAACTTCCAGAATTTTGTCCTGTCCACATTCCTTGATGACGTTCTGGTGGCAGCTTCCGAGCGTTTAAAACTGATGAGTCGGGGGCGGTACATCCTATATCGAACAGATACGACAGGAGACAGACGAAAAAAACAAGGGCTTGATATCTACATCGACGATTCATACACCGGAATTCCCCGCCCAGTGAGCACTCTTTCCGGGGGGGAAGGTTTTCAAGCATCGCTGGCTCTGGCATTAGGACTCACCGACGTTGTGCAGGCTCATGCCGGGGGTATCAGGTTGGACACTATATTCATAGACGAGGGTTTCGGAAACCTCGACTCGGAGGCACTTGATCTGGCGTTTCGAGCGTTGCGTGATCTGCATGAATCGGGCAGATTAGTCGGGATCATATCCCATGTTCCGGAGTTAAAAGAACTGATAAACGTTCGTCTCGAAGTAAAACCAGACAAAAATGGAAGCACTGCAGAGTTTGTTCTGTGACTCCCTAAATCGGATACTTAAGTTTGTTTGCAGAGAGTTGATTCTTATATTTATAGCGATTTAGTCAAGTAATGTCCTTAGATGTCATTTAGTGTATTGTCAAGCATCCTCGCCTGACGAAATAACAATGACTTAAGTACCAGACAAGGACGTATGACAACACTCAGGGATCTCGGAAAGAATTGAAAAAATTCAATCCCTACAACCGTTCGTAACAGTGTTGTATTCGACAGAAAAACGTCACGAAGTAGTATTTAACATAAATGTCATACTTTGAAATAGTGCTGCTGGGTATTGCATTGGCAGCGGATTCGTTTACCGTAGGCGCAACTGTCGGACTGAAACACCGAAAGGCAAGGCAGATTTTCAGGCTGTCCTTTCACTTTGGTTTGTTTCAGGGGCTTATGCCGCTCATCGGAGCTTTTGCCGGAATCTTTCTTCTGTCGTTCATGGAAGCCTGGGATCACTGGATCGTCTTTGGGATATTGAGTTTTCTTGGGATCAGAATGATCCTTGGAGCTTTCAAAGATGAGGACGAGAAACATAAGAACATTGACCTGACTAAAGGTACAAGTCTTGTCGGTCTGTCAACTGCTGTTAGCATCGATGCACTTGCAGCAGGGATTGGTCTTGCCGTTGTGAATGCTCCGATTGGCATATCGGTTACAATAATTGGTTTAGTATCTGCTATTGCTACAGTTGTCGCAATGATCGCGGCAAACTTTGCGGGTAGATGGGTGGGGAAGAAAGGTGAAGCAATTGCTGGTGTGGTGTTGATTGGACTGGGGCTGAAAACTCTGCATGAACACATCGGAATCCTGAATGCGATACTGCCCGGATTATAGCGATAATTGTTGATATGAGCACCGACTTATTCACATCGGTAAGATATACTATCGATGAGGTTACCCGTAAAACCACTGAGATCTACAACGAGACACTACGGGATTCACAAGACCTTATCCGAGGAAATTTCGAGTCTATCAGCCCGAATGACCTCGCGATATTATTCGAGTGGTATGACCGGCTCTTTTTCGAAGGAAACCTCAGCCGTGAATTTGGAAGCCGTATTAATTTCAAGCTTTCAAAAAGAATGACCAGAAACGGTGGAAAATGCACATATCACTATAGGCTTAAGACCTATACAATAACCATTTCCACTATTCTGATATACAATACATTCCGGGAAGAGCAGCGAGACATCCTCGTCAATGGAGTTAAATGTCGGGATCGGCTCGAGGCGATGATGCGGATATTCGAGCATGAGTTGATACATCTGATTGAACATGGATTATTCGGTAAATCGAGCTGCGCAGCAGATCGGTTCAGAGAATTAAGCTATCGAATTTTCGGCCACACCGGAGTCACTCACAGACTAGTAACAGTTGACGAAGCAGCACAATCGGTTTTTGACTTGAATGTTGGCTCAAAGGTTAGTTTCAGAATTAATAATCGGAAATTAACAGGCATCATCTACCGGATTACAAAACGCGCGACAGTGATGGTGAAAGATAAAAAGGGACATTTCGCTGACAAAGATGGCAACAGATATTCAAAGTTTTATGTCCCATTGAAGAAACTCGAAAGAAGATAATTTGAAAAACACAGACAAAAAACTCATTACGGATCCGGAAGCCCGGGATATAATTCTCAGACTGGTCAAGTACTTTAAGAATTATAAGCTTATTCTTTTTGTAACCCTGTTAGCAACGGTAGTTGTCAGCCTGGTTGATTCTTCTGTCATATTCGCCACCACGATGGTTTTTGAATTATTCAGTAGTATCGGTCAGGCAATTGTCACAAATGAACCCATAAGCCACACATTTGAAAGAACCGTTATAGGAATAGAATTATGGAACTTCTCTGTTAAAGGATCAGATGCTGCCCTTCGAGTTTTATGGCTCTTGTCCGGTTTCGCTGTGTGTCTTGTAATATTAAAAGGTGGCATTCATTTTATAAAAGAACTACTGCTCTGGAAGACAACTCATAGAATATTAATGCGTTTGAAGGAGCAACTTTTTAACCGCATTGTACTTTTTCCACTGGCAACATTCGACAGAGAAAAATCGGGTGAAATGCTCTCAAGAATCACCTTCGACGTAACGCAATTGGAAAATGCCATACGTACTGGAATACTGCTGATTAAGTCTTTCGTAGAAGCCATAATCTTCGTTTCGATCCTATTCCTGATTAACTGGGAACTCGCTTTGATGGCAGTTTGTGTTTTTCCTATATCAGCAATGATGATCAAACTTTTTGGGGAGAGTATTCGACGGTTTAGCGGAGCAATGTCCGTTAATGTTGCCGATTACACCTCCTTTTTAAGTGAAGCGATCACCGGGGCGAAGGTAATCAAAGCCTTCGGCAGAGAGAGAGCAAAACAGAAGAAATTCAAGTCTAAAATATTAGCTAACTTTAATCACGCTATGAACATAGCAAAGGTCGATGCAGTTCACTCACCCATTCAGGAGTTTATTTCTACGACCGGAATGGTTGCTGTTTTGGTTTTCTGTGGTCATCGTCTCGCATCAGGTTCGATGACTTTGGGTGATTTAATGGCGTTCATAGGGATGCTTGTCCTGGCTTATAAACCAATCAAGAAATTGGGAAATACAAACACGATTATCCAACGGGCGATCGCGTCCGGCAGTCAAATTTTTCGATTGCTCGACAAACCGGAAGAAGCCGATATTATTGGTTCCGGAGCTCTTAAACCCACCCCAGTTAAAGGTGACCTGAACTTTAAGAAAGTTCAGTTCAGTTATTTTGATGATATCCCGGTTCTTCGCGGAATAGATCTTCAGATTCAGGCTGGAGAAACGATTGCGCTTGTAGGTCCCTCCGGCGGTGGCAAATCCACTACCATCAGTCTAATCCCCCGTTTCTATCCGATTGATGATGGGAGAATTGAACTTGATTCCATTGACGTTGCGGAGTTCGACATTGGGTACTTGCGCAGCTTGATCTCGATTGTGCCTCAAGAGACAATTCTGTTTGCCGGCACAGTCGAAGAAAATATCCGCTTCAGTAAACCTGATGCAACTATAGACGAAATCGAAAACGCCGCCAGAGCTGCAAATGCTCATGAGTTCATCATTGGATTGCCTGATAAGTACGAAACCGAAGTCGGTGAAAGGGGAGTACAGCTTTCCGGAGGTCAGCGACAGCGTATAGCAATTGCTCGAGCAGTATTGCGGGATCCGCGGATACTACTGTTAGACGAAGCGACCTCCTCACTGGATACCGAATCCGAACGCTTAATTCAGGACGCACTTGAGAAGATCCGGCAGAACCGAACAACAATAATCATCGCCCACCGTCTCTCAACGATACAATCCGCCGACCGAATTGCGGTTATAGTAGAAGGTGAACTCGCTGAAATCGGATCCCATAAGGAATTGTACGCAAAAGACGGAGTATATCGAAAATTACACGAAATGCAATTTTCGAACTGAAAGAAAATACATTTATTAAAGAATTAACCAAAGGACAACATAAATTTGTCCCTACAACACTTAAAACTTGATTTATTCCTGACAATCCGGCTCAATTCCTGAAACCTTTTATAACCATCTTTGGCAGAGTGTGAATTAGGATGGTGCATTTCAGAACTGGCATAAGACATCGTAGACAATAGGTTTTTGTGTGGGCAATCTGGAAAGGGCACGTGCGACGTGCCCCTACGGGTGCGATGTTAATGTATTGTAAAATAATAAATTGCGAGTTTCTTATGAGGTATGATCCGAGGGTGCATCATCGACGTTCGGTCAGGCTCAAGGGATTTGATTATTCAAGTCCGAATGCTTATTATATTACAATTGCAACAAAGAATAAGAAATGCCTTTTCGGTTCAATAAAAGGTGCAGAGATGATATTAAATCATCTCGGAAGAATTGTTGAGGCTGAATGGAATAAGACTGCTGAAATTAGACCGGAAGTAATCGTAGATTACTTTGTTGTCATGCCAAATCATTTCCACAGCATTATTATTATCACGGACGAAACCCCGCACTGTAGGGGCACGTCGCACGTGCCCTTGTCGCCTAAATCAAACTCGAAAGCAGAGCAATTCGGTAAACCAACTCCGGATTCTATCCCAACAATAATCCGATGGTTCAAATCTACATGTACTAAACGAATCAGGTTGTTTCAAAACAGCCCTCGGTTATCCGTTTGGCAACGAGGTTATTACGAACATGTGATTAGAACCGAAATTGAATTAGATAAAAAAAGAGAGTATATCCTTAATAATCCCCTCAAATGGGAAATGGATAGGTTGAATCCAGGAAGAAAGTTAAGTGAGAACAAGAGGTAAGAAGATAGAATCGGGCAAGGGCACGTGGCGACTTGCCCGTTCGATTAGATAAGATTTGTCTATGTGTCTTTTTCTATTTCCTTCGCTTCATCCCAAAACACATCCATCTCTTCCAGAGTGGCTTCCTCTGTTGTTCTTCCGGTTTCGGCTAATCGTTTTTCAATATGCTTGAATCTACGGATAAATTTTTCGTTAGTTCCGGTCAGAGCTACTTCGGGGCAATGCTTAACGTATCGGGCGACATTAACCACAACAAATAGCAGATCTCCCAACTCTTCACCAATTTTCTCAGGATCACCATTCTCAATGGCTTCTTTAAATTCAGCCAACTCTTCATCCACTTTCGCCATCGCACCGTCAATGAGAGGCCATTCAAATCCAACTCGCGCGACCTTTTCCTGAATTTTCCTGGCTCGGACAAGAGCCGGCATCGATTTAGGGATTGCGTCAAGGCTGTGTTTCTCTTTTCCTTCGGTTCCTTTGGCATCATTCCAGCTCTGAAGCGCTTCATCCTGGTTATTTGCAACACGTTCGCCAAAGACATGTTGGTGACGACGGATGAGCTTATCTGCGAGTTCCTCAGCGACTTCTCCCATATCAAAAGCCTTTCTCTCCGCAGCGATCTCGGCATGGAATATTACCTGCATAAACAGATCACCGAGTTCTTCGCGCATTAAATCGTCATCATCTAACTTAACCGTATCAATAAATTCATAAGCCTCTTCAAGCAGGTTTTTGAGTAGAGATTCATGTGTCTGGACTTTATCCCACGGACATCCTCCCGGAGCTCGGAGTTGTGACATGATCCGGATTACGGTCGCGACTTTATCAAGCATCCCTTCCGGGAGTTCGAAGTTTTCTTTTAAGTTTTCTATTACTTCTTGTCTGGATTTCACTGCCAAATTTCTCTCTCATGTTTGGGTAAGAAAATAAACACCCCACCATTAAGTAATCTGGTGGGGTAAAAGTTCATTTTCAATCTTGAGCCACCGACTGGAATCGAACCAGCGACCTGATCATTACGAATGACCTGCTCTACCGACTGAGCTACGGTGGCTTGACAGGTTTACTCAGTAAAAAGAGTAATCCTAAATATATCCGTCAATGAATTGGAATGTCAATGAAATTGTGGATTGATTTAGCCTGATCCGAATTTCAGTCGAAGTTATTTTATTCGTTTCCCCTCAGTTTAGACTGTACATACAGTGTGTCGATAGCACGGTCAAGTCCATCAATCTTGTATTTTGCCGTTATGAGTGCAATTCCCTCTTTCCTGGCTACGAATGTAACTTGTTCCCGGAAACCTGATGGATCATTTGGATCAGTAAATGCACCAAGGTTGGGGGAAATACTTCCGACTGAATCGGGTTGAATGTAAAAAATCACCTTTTGATTCACAAGCTTATTTCCCTGACGGTCAGATAGTGATCCGGCTATTTGAACGCTCTCATCAATATACATTTCAGGAGCGGCATTATTATGCAGGTTGATGCTCAATGTGTATTCCGGGCGTGTAACTTCCGGATCTGTTACACCATCATCACATGCATCGCATCCAATGATCAACAGAATACCAAAAATGGTTGTGAAAAAAATCTGAATAAGTTGTTGAGTTTTTTTAGTTTTCATGATGCCTCTTCTCAAGCGTGTAAGTTAATCTCAATCAGTTAAGAATATTGGAGTCAAATGAATGTTAGGGCGAATAATTATTCGCCCCTACATTCCTACCGACGTACTAACCGAGGATCCATTGCGTCTCGCAGACCTTCTCCGACAAGGTTAAGGACGGTTACGGTCATGAATATCGCCAGTCCCGGGAATGTAGTTATCCACCAACCCGCAGGCAGAAGTTCCCGCGCTTTAGCGAGAATGGAACCCCAGGATGCGACATTCGGGGGAACCCCGAAACCGAGGAATGAAAGACTCGATTCGGTTAGAATAGCTACAGCAACTCCAAACGTAGCAGATACAAACACCGGTGCCATTGCATTCGGTAGAACATGCCGGAATATAATGCGTGGTGTCCGAAAACCTAACGCTTGAGATGCTGATACATAGTCGATATTCCTGATCCTCAGAAACTCTCCCCGGACAAGTCTGGCGACACGCGCCCACCCGGTCAGACCAATGACGACCATAATGTTATAAATACTCTGCGGGAGATAGGCAACAATTGCAATGATCAGGAAAAACACCGGAAAACACATCATCAGCTCAATCATACGTGAGATCGTAATATCGATCCAACCACCAAAATAGCCGGCTAATGCACCGAAAATTATCCCGATAGTCATATAAATCGATACCGCGACTAAACCAATTGACAGGGATATTCTTGTCCCATATATCATTCTGCTCAGGACATCCCGCCCGGTATCATCGGTACCGAGCCAATGCTGCCATGAAGGTGGTGTAATAACATAATCGAGGTCGTAATCATTTGGTGAAAACGGTATCAACGGAAAGATAACCCAGTCGATTTTCCTCTCCAATTCCGGTTTTCTCCGATCCATCTCGACGAGTAGTTTAAACTTCTTATTGCGGAAATCTGCAGGCCAGCGTGACAATCCAAGGTCGGTCATGTAACCTCGAATAACTGGACTGTAAATCTTTCCATCATACTTCATCAACAACGGTCTGTCATTGGCAATAAAATCAGCTCCAAGAGCGATCACGACGAGCACAACAACAGTCCACAATCCTATCATAGCCAGCTGATTGCGTCTAAACTGCCGAGTCACTAAAGCGAAATAGGAATTGCTTTTTTGGTTAGTTTCGGGCATTATCTATTTAATTTTGGGTTTTGACAGCACTTTCTGTAAATGTAATGCGGTGCTGACAGACGCCCTCGTCTGCCAGTTAAGTCGTTGTTTTTACTGCCGCACGAGGACGTGTGACAGCACACAAAGCACATTCCTGAACATGTCAACTTAAATCTGCCCATAAAAATGCACTATAATATAATATACAAGAATTTATAGTCGGAACAAAACTAACTGGAGAGAGATAACCGGGGCACACAAATGTGTGCCCCGGTTAAATGATCGAAATAACTGTAATCTTGATTTGGTAGAGAAATTAGAACCAGTATGAAACTCTGGCAATTACTAACCGACCCATTTCGGGAGCTCCGACAAACTCGATGTGTTTCTCATCCAGGAGATTCTGAACAGTCACATTAAGTCTGGTCTGGTTAATATGGGGCACAGGTAAATCGTAACCAATGTTGAGGTCTGCAACCGTATAAGCATCAACTGTGCCCATGCCTATTACGGACAATGACCTGAACTCACCTACATGGCGGATTCGAAGTTTCGCATCCAACCCAAGCTGTGCGTTATTATATCCGAAACGGAAAGCAAACTTGCTCTTCGGTGCATTCAAAGAGACGTCGGCAATGTCGTCGAGTTGCTCGAACATGTTCTTGTCAACGTACGCGTACGTGCCGCCAATTCGCCATTGGCTGCTGAGGATATAGGTGAATCCAATCTCACCACCGGTGAGTGTAATACTGTCATCAAAGTTACGATAAGTCACTACAACATCTGTTGCATTCTGCTGTTCCTGAGGTGAAATCAATCCGATTGGGAGAGGTCCGAATTGTTCAGCGATACCTGTTGCAATTGCAACAGCTTGAGCTTGAGCTTGTTCAGCAGGAATACCCATTGCCATAAGCTTTGGAGTCATGTCAGCAGCAAGTACACCAACAAGCGTCTCAGCGTCAATAAAAACATGTGGTGTTTCTACGCTAAGGGGACCGACATAATTGTCGATACGGGATTGATAGACTGCTGCACTAACAAGTAATTTGTCAGTTATAAGTCCTTTGTAGCCGAGCTCCATTGTTGAAGTGGTTGTTTCTTTAATCGGCTTGATGTCTGCTACAGCTCTGATTGGATTAATAAAAGGCATATTATCCGGTCCCATTGGCATGTCAGCATCATAATCGGTATTCAAAACTTGTAAAATGCCCGGGATTACTTGAGCGAGCTCCTCTGGTAATAACTGACCCAGCATGGGTTGTTGGGCAGGATCGGCACCCGCAATTGCCATACCGCGAATAGCAGGCCAGACGGAATTTACATCCGGGGGGAGGTAAGTATTGCCAATGCCCATCACACTCCCATACAAAGAAACCATCTGAGCTCTTCCATCAACGAAATTAAAGCTGAATCCATCTTCCGGTACTCCACGCCCCCACACATCGAACATTTTTGATCCCAAACCTAACGCTGGATCAAGTGGTTGTGAGGATGCAATCAGATCGAGGAATAGATTATTAGATGTCGGTGTGCTATATGCACGGTTGTACGTAAGGCGGAAGTTGTCATTTTCAGTTGGCTTGAAGACTATAGCTGCACGAGGTGATATTACCGGATCTTCAAGGCGGTTATGCTGGTCATACCTGCCAGCAACTACAAAATCGAGTTTATTAGTAACGGCGGTTTCAGCTTGCAGATAAACTCCGATTTCGTCAATATCGTCATCATCTTCGTTACCACCATTGATTGTCCCTTCAGTTTCGGGACGGGTCATCAGGATGTCTAATCCATACGTAAACTGATAACGCATACCGAGTTCTGTTGCATTTTGAACCTGTGCAACAAGTAAACTGGATTTGTCGACGAGCAGACTTAGCGTATCCGGTCGCAGGAGCCTGCTGTCACCGGCATCGCTTTTGTTGTAGAATATTTGCGCAAAGAAGTCTTTATAAAGCAATCTTCCCTGGACAAAGTTGTAATTCCACTTGTCGCTTTGAGCCCAACCCAATCCAGTAGCCTCGAGGTTTGTCGCCTGGTTGAATCCACCATTTGCGATTATCGTTAATTCATCGGATACTCTGTAATCAACTTTTGCATCAACTGACATTTTCTCAATGTCAAAATTTCGCTCATTTGAAATCATTTCACTGCCAGAGCCAATTGAATCCGGTTCGGCAAGGTCATACGATCTCCAGTCATCAGCCTGCTGGTATTGAGCTGAGACTTTGAAACCGAGTTTATCATTAATTATACCTGCATGGCGAGCAGTACCCATAAATATACTGCGTTCACCTCCGCCAAGAGAGACCATTGTCCCGGGAGAGTCAAACGGTGATTTTGTGATGACGTGGAATACACCATTTGCACTATTGGGACCATATAAAGCCGAGCCGGGCCCAAGCACAACCTCGATTCGGTCGATGTCTTCATTGGTCATTGTGTAGAAGTTATGAGCGTTAAGGCGTAGTGATGGAACCCGGGCAATTCGGTTGTCGGTAAGTGAAAGAAGTGTACCGGAGAAAATATTATTAAATCCGCGCACGACAACATTCCGTTGACTTACTCCGTTCTTAACTATATCTACTGCTGGCAATCCCTCCAGGTGTTCAGCTGGAGTCATTGTCGGTTGAGCTTTGACCTCTTCACTGCTGACAACCGATACGGCAGCAGGTGCTTCGAGTATTTTCTCTTGACGTTTAGAAATGGACACGACGACTTCCTGCCCGAGAATTGCGACAGATTCGAGAGAGAAGCTGAGTTGGTGCTCTTCATCAGCTTTCAGTGTTACAGTTTGGGATACAGTTCTATAGCCGATGCAGGAAACTTCAACTTCATAGCTGCCAATGGGAAGAGCTTTAATCGTGTAAAAACCATTAATATCCGTGGCAGATCCTGAAGGTTCGCCCTTGACCACGACATTCGCATTGGCAATTCCTTTTTCGGTTTTAGTTGACACAACTTGACCGGTGAGTGTTGCGGTCTGCGCCATCAATACAATTGGTGAGAGTACGAGGATTAATCCGGTAATCAGGATTAGTAAATAACAGAAGGGATTCTTGCCCATAATGTTTCTCCCAGAGAAGAATTTTATGTAGTACCTGCATTTTAGCAAAGATAGTACAAGGATGAATTAAGTCAGGAAAGGATTGTTTGATTAAAACAATCCCTGCATTATTAGCAGGTTTCAGATTTCAGGCAGATGTATATCAACAGTAATCCCTGTTGATTCTTGCGGGGTAATATAAACCAATATCTTATTAAATGCAATAGCAATACGAAAACAGGGACTCATATTCTCGAGTCCCTGCTAATAAGTACTGTAATGTATCCCTAAGTAAGTGAAATATCCACAATTCAAGTACTTCTAAATCAATCCTGGATAATTTTGTAAGAATCTCTTGCGATAACAAGTTCTTCATTAGTTGGGATAACCAAAATGCGAACTCCGCTTCCTGAATCAATGAATCGCTCTGAAGTATCTTGAACCCTGTTTTTTTCCAAATCAAGTATAATATTCATCGAATCCAAATCATTCAGTGTTCTGGCTCTGACTTCTGCGGAGTTTTCACCGATACCACCGGTGAAAATGATGCCATCAAGTCCTCCCATCGCGAAAGCATAAGCACCTATGTACTTCTTGATCCTGTAACAAAACATATCGAGTGCGACCTCAGCCCGACTGTTTCCTGCGATTGCTTCCGATTCGATCTCCCGCATATCATTTGACAAACCGGAAACACCATAGAGCCCGGAGTGCTTGTTTATCAGGGAGTTTGCCTCTGAAAATCCGAGGTCTTCCCTACTCATTATATATAGAAGTGCTGCCGGATCAAGGTCACCGGATCTTGTTCCCATTATCAGGCCTTCAACGGGAGTAAAGCCCATTGAAGTATCAATTGAGACGCCATGTTTAACTGCGGCGATACTGCAACCATTGCCAAGATGACATGTGATTAATCTCAAATCCTCAAGAGGTTTATCCATCAATTCAGCAGCTTGGTTTGCCACATAGCGATGAGAAGTACCGTGAAAACCATAACGACGAAGTCCGTATTTTTTGTATAAGCTGTAAGGGAGAGCATATAAATAAGCATAATCCGGTATGCCTTGATGAAAGGCAGTATCAAAGACCGCAACCTGCGGTTTATCAGCTAATAATTCGCTACATGCTGTTATGCCTTTTATGTTGTGAGGATTGTGAAGCGGTGCCAACTCGATACATTCATAGAGTTGTTTCAACACTTCATTATTAATTAAAACCGATCCTGAAAATTTCTCACCACCATGTACGACCCGATGACCGATTGCATCGATATCATCTTTGTTTGTAATAACACCATACTCCGGAGAGAGCAGCATCTCGATTATCGCTTCGATGGCACTCGCATGATCGGGAATTGCTGCTGCTTGCTTCAGGTTGTCTCCATCATAAAGATTATGGTTGAGAAGAGCGCCTTTCGAACCAATGCGCTCAACCTGTCCCCAACATAAGCACTTCTCGGTTTCCATCTCGAAGAAACGGTATTTTGCTGAACTCGAACCGCTGTTCAGAACCAATATGTTCATACTCTTTCCAAATTATTTATTTCTTAAGTTTCGCTAATCCGGGGAAGACTGACATTTACACGTTGCACAAAATGTCCGATAAATGGTGGTCTCAGGCGTCCTCGAGTTCTTTGAAATATTAGCGTTATTTAGAAAAATCAAGATTT
>CAYLYZ010000057.1:0-34000 GCA_964387885.1 uncultured bacterium
CGCCTGACACTTAAGTCGTTGTTATTTCGTCAGGCGAGGACGCCTGACGACACTCGAATTTACATTTTCAGACAGTCTGGGACGTCAGAGTCCGGAGGAGTTGTTCTTGTGGAAGGCTGATTCAGATTAATTAAAAGTGTTACCCATGTTTTGAAAACAATGTTACCTATGTATTGACAACGTACAAGAATGCCTATCCTACTGAAATGGTGGCTTCTTTGGACACCCGCGCGCGCAGGTGAGACGGGTGACTTATAATTCAGTTTCTTCAACTCCCGCAATTTTCATAAGATGCTTTTGCAGTCCTATCTTGAGTGACTTATTTCCATGGACAGGGACGGAAATTCTTACAGGATTTCCTGTAATTGTGTATATGTGATGACTACCGTGGACTCGTTTCAGAACCCATCCTTTCTTTTCGATAAGGCGACAAAATTGTTTTCCACTAATTGGCTTCAAACAACGATCTCCATAATTCTGTCTTTATCCGTAACTATTACGTCATCAACATCAACAGATAGACAGCCTTCAACCGCTTCATAGATATTCTTCAACAATTCTTCAAAAGTATCCCCCTGAGTGGCACAACCGGGTAATGCGGGAACTTCTGCCCAGTAGCCTCCCTCCTCTGCCTCGTGTATGATCATTTTTACCTTCATCGGTCACCTCCTTAGAATGTACAACTCTCTCTTTAACATAGTATGGAACAAGAATGAAGTCAAGGGCATAACAACGGAATTTTGTTGTGGGGCGGTATGTTGTTTGGTTTGTTGGATATTTCATGACTGCAAAAAGGCTGTCTCTCTGGCGTCCGCCAGAGTGTAGAGGAGTTGTTCTTGTGGAAGGATGATTCATTAAATCACAATTGTTTGCTATGTTATGATAATGCACAGGAATGCCTATCCTACTGCACCAGCTTCTCTACACACCAGCGTTCGTCTGTGAAACGAATGACTTATGTACAAGTTAATACAGGCTCCTTGTCTACGAGGATCACTGACCACGAAGCAGTCAAACAAATTCTAATGATAGACACCGCCTGGGACAAGGATTGAGCCTTATCCCGGGCAGGTTAAAAGGGGTGTGCGTATAATCGTCTGAACTACTTAATTATAACCAGCTTTCTCGATTGTATTCTGACACCAGCTACAATCCGAAGAACATATGTACCGGATGGTAACATCTTTCCATTGAGCACAACCTGATACTCCCCGGTTCGCTGCCTACCATTGAACAAAACCTGAATTTGTCGTCCCTGCAGATCTAAAATGGATAAAGAAACATTACAGGCATTGTGCAGGTTGTATTTTATTGTAGCAATTCCGTTTAGCGGATTAGGGTAGATATCGTCTAATACGAATCCGGTTATAGGTCTTTTATGGTCATCCCTTACAAAGTTCGAATCAATTGTTTCCCAATCTATTTCAAAACCTAACGAATCGGAATAAGCCGTTAATTCATCTTCCCGGTACCCTTTGACCTGCCATATCCAATTAGTATATCCGCGTAACAACTCCATATCAATTTCGTGTTCTGCACCCTCATCGAGATCAAGAGTCACGGTTTGCACCTCAACGGAATCGGTAGATGTCAGTTCTATTTGATATGACAATCCTGGTACTATAGACTCCTGCCAGGAAAACTCAAGCGGTAACGAATCAACCACCGTTTCATTCCCGGGATTTAATGGATATAACCTGTACGGAAATCGCAGAGTTCGCCCAAAGAACTCCATCATACTGCCCCAGGTCTCATCATTTCTGGTCGGAGCAAATCCGTGTCCTGCGCCCTCAACAAGATGCAGTTCAAGGTCTTTGAGGATAGGAGAATATAAAGGTTGAAACTCATCAAAGAGAAGTACACTCTGGTCGAATGGTACAGTTCTATCCCCGGTTCCATGAACAATGTGGAAAGGAGCATCGCTTTCATCTTTATAGGTCAATGGATTTGCGAGCGTCCATCGGTCGGGAAATTCATAAAATAGACCACCAATTAATCTCGCCATATGCGACTCAGGATTGCCATTGTCCATAGCCTCCAAATCAATAGGTCCGAACCAGTCACTTACTGCCTGCACTCGACTGCTGAATTCGAGATTTCCTCCTATATCACCCTCAATATCCATTGTTTCATCACCAATGGTGTATTCACCAACTTCCGCAGATGTCCCCAGCAATACTGCAAGGTGTCCACCTGCTGAGGAACCAATAACTCCCATACGGTAGGGATCTATTCCATATTCATCTGCATTAGCTCTCAAGAAGCGAATAGCACCCTTACAATCGTTAATCTGGGCAGGATATATTGCCTCACCACTTAGTCGGTAATTAATGCTGACGAAAGCGTAATCGTTATTTAACTCCTCCCAAATCCAGGGAGCGTTCTGGCTCTTGTCACCATTTGCCCATCCACCACCATGAATATAGACAATTACCGGGAAAGGACTTTCACCCTCATCAGGTATAAAAATATCAAGGCTCTGAGCAGGATTTTCATTCCCTGCATAATTTACATCACGCCATTCAGTAATTGGCTGAAAAATGAGGTTAATCTCGGTTTCCTGATCTGCGTTAACTTCAAGATCATCTTCTGCTGTGCCCACATTTTCGAGTGTGGCAGTGATATGATAATCCCCGATGGGAACCTGATTGAAAGCGAATGCTCCTTCACCGTCGGTTTGAGTCTGGAAGTTGTCAATAAAATTACCCTCTATCAGGACATTTGCATTAGCGACCACTTCACCATCTGCGAAGGAGACAGTCCCGATCACAGAACCCGTGTCCCTGTCATCCTCTCGCAGGACGAGGTTAATTATATGGTGCCGATTGGCGACGACTTCAAGACCACTCTCAGCTCGTCCAACATCCACCAGAGTAGCGATAATGTGACATTCACCCGCCGGAACCTGTTCAAAGATGTAATACCCTCGTCCATCAGTTATAGTCCGTTGCAGGTTATCTTCGTCATCAAAGGTATAGACCATGGCACGTCTGGCTGATTCACCATCCTCGGTGGTTACGATCCCGGTAATCCTGCCAAAATCCTGACCAAGGGCAGGAAGGATCATTATAAACACCAGGATTAATAGTACGGAACATTTTTGCATTATCATCTCCAAGTCGTTGTAATTAATCAGACACAAAACGTACGGGCACGGCGCCCGTGCCCTGTCCGATTGCCGTAAACAAGACCATTATTTAAGGATCAATCTTTCACAAGAACATGAAGGGCACGAGCATCGTGCCCATACACAAACAGTACTGCACCCAATCACCTAATGTACAAAAAGCGCTGCCAAAATCAATCTTGACAGCGCTTTAATGCCTTACCGGAGTGCTCAAGCCATGCTTGAGCTTATTTATAAATAACACCAATTTCTTTCGATCCTAAATAGAAGGGAGCTCGAACATCACGTTCAACCATGGATTTTCAGCGTTATTTGCTCAAGCATGGTTTGAGCACTCCGGTCTATTAGGGAAAATCCTTATTTCAACAGCAGAACCTTCTGCATCTGAGTCTGCCCCGCAGTCTCAAGACGGAGAATGTAAGTTCCGACAGGAAGTGATTTACCGTTGAATGAGGTCTGGTGTACACCCGCTGCGTGGTAGCTTTCGACTAATGTCTGTATTTGCTGTCCGGCAGTGTTAAACACTGACAAATTGACAATACCCGCTGTAAAAAGTGTATAATCAACCGTAGCAACAGCATTAAACGGATTGGGATATGAACTCAACAGGATGTGATTTTCCGGCAGATTCATATCTTCATCTTCCACACCGTATCCTTCACCAATTTGACCTTCACCGAGAACAAGGTTAACTTCAATCCTCTCACCGGCTATTATCTCAACATCGGCTTCAGCAACACCAACTTCTTCAACCTCTGTAGTAATGTGATAGACTCCGGCGGGACCGCCCAGCCTATAAGATCCGTTCTCATCGGTTACCGCTCTCGCAACGACAAAAGGTCGTTCGCGAGCATCGCTCCACAGGTGAACAATAGCTCGAACAACGGGATCACCATTTGGATCAGAGACAATCCCAAAAACTCTGCCTCCCTCGCCTTCGCCACCTCCAGCACTCAGCACCAGTCTAACTTCTGTTACCTGATCCTCCGCGATCCGAATCTCCTCCGAAGCTCTTTCTTCACCAAGTGCCGCTATAATTGTATATCCTCCAGCAGGGACATCCTCGATTAAAAATGTACCATTTTCATCGGTTACAGCTCTTCCAGCAACTTCTCGCCTCTCATTGTATAGTGTAATAGTAGCTTGTGAGACGGCTTCTCTTTGTTCATTAAAGACAAAACCGCTGACCGAGCCGACACCATCATCTCCGCCTCCCTCTTCAGCAAGAACGAGACGTACCTCGGTGTTCTCACCATCAGCAACGCGAATCTCTTCAGAAGCCCTGAGTTCTCCGAGTTCAGCCGAGATTTCATAGCCACCAGCGTCTATTTCCTCAAATGAAAAAGCACCGTTATCATCAGTCTCAGTTTCTCCGACGACTTCACGCCTGTCACTCATTATCGTAACAGCAGCTCCAGCAACGGCTTCTCGCTGTTGATTAAATACAGTGCCACTCACTGAACCAACACCATCGTCACCGCCGCCGCCATTACCACCGAGTATGAGATCTATCTCAGTGTTTTCATTGGCTACAACCCTGATGTTATCTTCCACATTCATTCTTTCAAATGAGGCAGTTATTACCCAGTCACCCGCGGGAATCCTTTCAAAGGCAAAAGCCCCTTCACGGTCAGTCCGGGTCTGAAACACATCACGATTATCGTTGAAAATCGTTACTCCGGCTCCTGCAACCGGATTCCCATCTTCTGTGGAAACGGTACCGCTAACCGAACCAACTTCCTGAGCGAAAGCTGGAAGCGCTATTAATAGTGCCAATAATAATAAAACTGTACCTTTCTGCATGTCTATCTCCTATGTTATCTTTGGCTGCAGTTTGTGTAATGAGTGCTGCCATGTTTCTCGGATGAATTGGTATTATTCAGTTATCAAATCTCTCCTCATTCCCAACTTGATTGGGAATCCAGACTGTCCGATTCTAAACAAACCTCCCATTTACTGACTCACTCCTAAACCACAGCTTCTACATGTATGTATTTTTTCCGTTTTTTCTTTTTATATCCTGCACCAATTAAACGGACAGGAATGTCGGTTCTCCCCACCAACACCCCATCACCCCAACACCCCATCACCCCATACGATTAACAATCCTCCGCGAGATTCCAACAACCACCTCAATCTGCTCACCTGAAAGACGAAGCTCATTCTCCAAGTAACTCCGCAAACGCACGTCTAATTCGAACTCTTTACCCTCTATCTTTATTTCAGGAATAATTCGGGTCATCGCACCAAGGCTAATTTCGGTTTGTTCAGCCGAAAATCCACTTCTTTTAAGAGTTGATCTAATCCCGTCTAATGCCTCAGCACTGACACCGATTCTTTCGAAATGATCCTGAATACCTGTGTCGCGATTTCCCTCACCGTTTTTGGAATCCTCGTCTTTTTTCCCAAATGCGATTCGTTTTGAGATTCCAATTACGATTTCTATCTGTTCTTTTGAAAGACCTAATGTGTTCTCGAAATAGTCTCGAAGCCGCAAATCAAGCTCGAACTCCTCACCCTCTGAATTCACTTCATAGACAATCCTGAGCATTCCCCCTAATGCCCCTTCAAGCTGCTCCTCTGTAAAGTCGTTCTCTGTCAAGTAGTTTCGTATCACTCTGAACATCTCAGCATCTACACCTAACTTGTTGAAATTGTCTGCCATCCCCATATGACGTTCATTCAATTCACTCTCGCGATCAATAACTCCATCGTCTGTCTGTAAACTGGCGGTTTCAGTTGGTGCCGTTGGATTAAGTCCGGTTCCTGTTTCACATCCCACTCCCAGGGGAAGTGCTGCCATTGCCCCGACGATAAAAAACATCTGCAGGTAGCGCAGTTTCGATTGTTTCGGGTTAAATGATATGATAATTCTGAATCTCTTTTCGAGGAATCCACCGCTGTTCATTTCGCTGGCAATTCCCGGCACGCGAACCATCGGTGACGCCAGAATTTCAACTGCATTCAGCAGTGAATCCGCATAGGCATGAGGTTTGGGCTTTAGAGCAGAAACAACCAGGGCGTCGCAGCAGAGTTCCTCATTTGCACGCAGGTTATACCGCGCCCAATAGACCACCGGATTCCACCAGAAACCGACGACAGCCACCCATTCCAGCCACCTGACAATAAAATCCCGACGTTTCACATGCGCCAGTTCATGAGCCAGCACCCACTGGAATTTTTCCCCGTCCATCTGCTCGAACAAGTATTCCGGAAAGATGATCCGTACTCTTCCCCCAATCCACCAGACCATCGGCGATAGTTTCGATTTTGTCGTGTATATTGTCGGTACTTTGTGCATACCGAGCTGCTCAGCAATATTCTCCGCGAGCACCAACAGCTTATGCGGTGCGATCTCAGACTTCGCTTTGAGCTGCCGATTAAACCGGTAAATCCTGACCAGCGAGAGCCCGAGAACGGAAACACTACCTGAAAGCCAGATAAAGAGCAGCCCATTTTTCCCACTATATAACCCACGTAGCCATGTTATAATTGAACCTTCAGTTTCACCGAGAGAAACACCGACCGCAGAATTTGTCTGCGTCGAGATTTCCGAAGACACAAACGGAACATTGAACTGCTCCGAAATAGTGACAACCGGAAAGGTCACAACAGGCGGGGTGATTAACTTCACGAGCACAATCAGGTAGAGCATGTGCGTCAGATGCGGACGCTTCAGCGTTATCCCGACGACAAACGCGAGTACAGCGAGCACCGCAGAGATAAGCACATTGCTCAACACTGCCTGGGAGAAAATATCCATCAATTCTCCCCGTCTTCGATATGATTGTCGAGTATCGCCCGGAGCTTTTTAATGTCGTCCTGCGATATTTTTTTTCCTTCGACAAAGTGCGTAATCAGCGGTGTAATGGAGCCTTCGGTCAGTTTATCGGCCAGCGTTTCGAGCTGCCCACAGGCGTAATCTTCACTGCCGACAGAAGCTGAGAACCGGTGGACGGACTGCTCTTTGTTGCGCACCACAAATCCCTTATCTTCAAGCCTCTGCAGCAGTTTCTGAACAGTCCCATGCTGCGCCTTAGTAGAATCCGGATAGAGTCTTTCCCGAATCCCACGAGCCGTGACCAAATCCTGTTCCCAGAGCAATTTCATAACAGCCAGTTCAGAGTTTGCAAGCGCCGGAAAATCCAATTTAACCCTCCTATTTTTTTTGTCGTCACGAGGAACAAAGTGACGAAGCGATCTGTTTGAATACTCACCCAATGTACGACACCTCGTCGTACTTGTCAATTGTCGGATTGGTTTTCTGGATGTTTTTGCGAAAAATACGACATTTTGTCGTTATAGGCGTTTTTTGGGAGGTGGTGGACGGATTCTTCGGGGTGATGTGAAAGCAAAGACCGAGAATGTTGTTTGTGGGGAAGGGGAGTTTGTTCGCGGTTTTTTGAGGGGGGGTGGTTGTTTCTCATGGTCGTAAATTGTTTGTTTTTGTTTTGGATTTTGTTGGAGTGGGCTTGACAACTGGGTGCGGTTGGGGTACTTTCAAGTGAAAGGCTTTCAAAGAACAGTTTTGCCACAAATTAAGCATGGATGAATTCATTTTGTTATTCCAAAAAAATTAAAATGAAATATCTCATACAATTGGCTCATGCATTAAAATCAGAATATCAACTGATTAGAAGCATATGGTCAGGAAACTATCCAGAAACGGATATGTATGAGCTCTCCCTTCTTGAGAAGTCTATTATGTCAATCCTCGTATTTATAAGAAGTTTTTCAATTGGCAACTTGAAAGCTCTTCTTCCTTCAAAGAAGGTTCGGTCGCAGGCTTCAGAGATCTATGTGTTAGTGTGGTTCTTTGTGCTATTAATTCTTCTTGTTTTCCCATCAGATGCCAATTGGTTCCCGTTTGTGATTGTATATCGTTTATTTGATAGCCTTAATTATCGATTATGTATTGTGTTTGTAGATCGTTATAGGACTGGATGGGGGCTTCGTTCAATGAACCGTACATTTATGCTGCTTCTAATTAACTATTTGGAAATGATCATAGGATTCGCCGCTCTCTATATTTATACGGGATCAATTGCTACTGAAGAGATATACAAAATCACTAGTTCGTGGGATGCTTTATATTTCTCTGTGGTAACTATTTCAACATTAGGCTATGGAGATTTTTATCCAAATTGTGAAATGGGACAGTTTCTTATTGTGGCACAAACACTTATGGGTATTGTTTTTATCCTGCTAGTGTTCTCAACAGTCTTAACTGGTATTTCTGGTATAAAGAATCTGAAGGACGGAGAGTGAGGTGTCATATGATAAATCAACTCGTACTAAAACAGTGCGTAATTTCTGAGCTTCGCACATGCATTTAGCTATTATTTAAGCCTCATAGCCCGATTCTCTTGTGGTCTATTAGCCTGAGAAGATTTCAGAATTTAAAATCTGCAAGGTAAAGAAGATACCTGTAGATCGAGAAAGCAATTTTGTTAAGGAGAGATTCAAATTAACAAACCATTAAATATCCTGGTAAGCAAGGGAATCAGGTTACTTAACTGAAGGAATTTCATGCAACTCATAGGAACGGGTGATACAACTTATATTTTGCTCAGCGGAATAACTGTCCCAACGGATATTGCTCTAAGTGATAATGTTGGTTTGCAGCCAGCCGATACTTCTCATCTTGATTTGATGACAGCACTATCCGCATGCTCTCATCCCGACGATATTGCTGTTGTTGCTGCATTTATTCCGCGCATCACAGCACAACTTAAGATAGTCGCTTCTACGCATAAGGAATTGGCAATAATTACTTGGAACACCGCATGGGATGCGATTCTTCTTAGTGCAATCTGTCAGACTGAGGTTGGATTCAATTTACAATCAGATACGACTGCCAGCGATATAGCTGCTGACAGTAACCTGCGAGCTACCAATTATCATATGTACGGTCTTACCAACGATCCACCTCACATGCTCACTGTAAAGGAGATTGAATGGATTACATCACATTTCGGTGATGCAAGGAAACTTCTTGATGAAGATCGTTTTCAAATGGCTGTACATTGCTTAGCTTCTTACCGATGGCATTCAATACCAAGGATAAAAATGGCAGTGCTATGGGCAGGAATCGAGGGATTATTCGGAGCAAGTTCTGAAATCCGATTTAGAATCAGCCTCTATATTGCGCGTTTCCTTTACCCTAATGAGGTTGACACTCGGCAATCAGTTTTTAATGCAATAAAAAAATTGTACAATTCTCGGTCTTCCGCAGTGCATGGCTCAAAGCTTAAAGGGGATATTAATAAAGCCGTTGAAGATTCAGCTGAAACTCTCCATAAGCTCATCCTACAATGCGTAATAAATAAATCGATACCATTAGAAAATGAACTTGTTCCGTAATTTAAAGCTTATCATGGACCTGACACACTCCAGAACGTCTTAAACATAGCCCTTGATCTCGCATCCCAGGAATTTCAATTCTTATTCCCAATCAACACTTATTGTGCGGATAATGAATGCAATAATTTCACAAAACACCTAAATCCCAACAATTGAGATCAAAGAACTCACAGCCCTCCACACCTGCGGATTTGCTGAAATGACCGAGTATATTAGATGGGCAGAAGAGCAACTCCTTAATAATTAAGGTGACAGTATACTTAATTATCACTTATCCCATTTATTTACAACTGTGTCGATTGAGAACTCATCTGCCAGAATTGCGTAAACGAACTCGTCGTCCCATTCATCTTTCACCTTGTGGCTTTGTTTGAAGTGTGCTTCCCGTCTCATTCCTGCCCTCTCCATAAGGTGCCAGGACGGAATATTAATACTCCCTGTTCGAGCAAAGATTCGGTGTAATTCCATTGCTGTGAAACCATAATTCAGGAGTGCTTTAAAAGCCTCTGTTGCTATGCCCTGACCCTGATATTGACAACTGAGCGCGCATCCAACCATGGCTTGCCGCTGTTCTTTGTTCGTAACACCGATGCCAACAATGCCGACAGCCTTTTTTTCTGCCTTTAATTCAATTATCAGATCAACCCATTTCGGATATGATTCGGGATAAATGTTACGCTGCCGCTCAAAATAGGCCATAACACTTTCTTCTGATGGCTCCCAATCCAGATTTCTTGCCAGCCAGAAATCTGCCTGCAAAGAAAACTCCACTATGTCAGCAACATCAATGTCCTCAAATTTTCGAAGCTGAAGACGATCTGTATTTATTGGTAATCCCATAGCTTCCCTGTTTCAACTCTAATCAAAATGAAAACCTTCATACATCATTATTATATCACCCTTTTTCAACAAAGGCAATCAAGAGGTTGATTAGAGTAACCATCCCTGTTTCGAGAAACGCAGGCTACTTGCTAACGAATCAACTCGAATCCATGTCTTGGAAATCAACGTGTTTCTGCTTAACTTACTCTTGGAAGCGATTATAAAATTCAGGACAAGATTTATGTTGACAGATTTTCTGAAAGCCGCTATGAAACGGGCGAAATACAAAATTCTCGAGGATGATGGTACATTCGTGGGTGAAGTGCCTGAAATTGAGGGGGCATGGGGTAATGCTCCTACTCTCGAAGAATGCCGGGATGATCTCGAATCCGCTATTGAGGATTGGCTGTTAATTTCATTTCAACATCGATTGCCGATCCCCGTAATTGATAGTATTGATTTAAATCCCAAAAAAGAATTAGTCGAACTTGAAACCGATTAGTCGTCGAGAACTTATCAGACGCCTGTTGAAGTATGAATTTGAAGGACCTTTCCCCGGTAAACGCCACAGTTACATGCTTAAAGGCAAGCGTCGAGTGCAAATCCCTAATCCACACAAAGGGGATATCGGTGTGGGTTTATTAAAGCTAATCCTGCGCACAGCGGGTATTTCAAAAGACGAATGGGAATCATATAAATAATTACCTTCCCGGATTCGGAGAACTCCGGGCTACTATCCACTAAACTTGAAAAACAACAATATTTGGAAAGTTGATATGAAAAAGCAATACGATTTTTCAAAGGGTGAGCGAGGCAAGTTTTTTCGCAAAGACGCACTCCCAAATCTGCCTATATACTTAGACCCTCGTGTCGATAAAATTGTCAGAGAACTGGCTGAAAAGAAAAACACCGATGCTCAAACCTTAGTGAATGAATGGGTTATAGAAAACTTGAAGGCAGTCGAATAGCTATCTCTCAAACCGGGAACCCTCGAAAGTTGCATACCTGAACGACACAAAAAAAATATGCTTGAGAAATGGTAAAGTAGAAAATTCTCAAGTTGAATGTATCACAGACTCCTGAAGCTTGACACATCGACAACTTGTAAACTTGCTACTGGATATTCAGATGAAACAGATATGAACGACGACGAAAAATCCGTTTAATCCGCTTCATCCGTTGTGAATATCACCTTTCCGTCACTTCTATTACCTTTTCACCACATCGTTACTTTTTTGCGATTTCTGTTACTTTCCGTCATTTCTATTACCTTTTCACCACATCGTTACTTTTTTGCGATTTCTGTTACTTTCCGTCATTTCTATTATCTTTTCACCACATCGTTGCTTTTTTGCGATTTCTGTTACTTTCCGTCATTTCCGTCACATTTCCGTCACACCCTCAATCCCCCGCCCACAACCGCTTACCGCCAAAAGTGTGACGATGTGACGATAATTTTTGGTATCACCCTTCTATCCTGTGCTCTGTAGCAAAACTTGACTTTTGTTGAAAAATGTTGTATATTATTAACATAAAAGTCGCATATATCATATATGCCGATGGTCAGATTCTAACCCTTCCGTATTTCGCGCTTAATTGCGGTAAACCGTTTGCTGAGTTACGATGACGAGATGCCTAATGAGTTGTTAAACGTTGAGATGTTTCATACATTGCTGGGAGCACAAGTATTGATTGACTAATATCGTTTCAAGAAAAGGATTTGAATTGAGTAAATTGAAATTTGGAGTGATTGGGACTTCAAAGAAAAAGGATGAGCGACGACTTCCGATACATCCGGATCATTTCCCACGTCTCTCAGAAGAAATGCGTCGCCAACTGATTTTTGAGAAAGGTTATGGAGCACCATTCGGAATTGAAGATTCCGAAATTGCTGAGTGTACTGGTGGCATTGCCACACGTAGCGAAATATTGGCTGACATTGGGAGGGTCATCATTCCCAAGCCCGTGTTATCTGATTTACAGGAACTTCGTGAAGGTGGAATCTTATGGGGTTACCCACATTGTGTACAGCAATGGGATATCACTCAAACTGCGATCGACCGAAAGCAAACGCTCATAGCCTTTGAGGATATGTTTGTCTGGGGACCTAACGGACAGATAGGCCGTCACACATTCTATAAGAACAATGAATTGGCCGGCTATTGTGCTGTGTTACACGCTTTAGAACTGAAAGGTATCGACGGGCATTACGGAAACCAGCGCAAGACGACTATTTTCAGTTTTGGTGCCGTTAGCCGCGGAGCAATATACGCCCTCCAGGCACGTGGGTTTAGAGATATCACAATCTGCATTATGCGTCCCGACCACATGGTCCGTGAAGAGGTACCGGGTTGTCACTACGTCCGTATTCGGGAAGGCAATGAGGGGGAACCTCGGATGGTGATAGTGGAGCACGACGGTACAGTACAATCGTTATCGGATCTGATCAAGCAATCCGATATAATCATTAACGGAACTTATCAAGATCCCGATCATCCCACCCAATTCGTAATCGAGGAGGAGTTTTCCTGTCTCAAGCCGGGATGCCTGATAATCGATGTCAGCTGCGACGAGGGTATGGGATTCTATTTTGCCAAACCGACTTCATTTGAAAGCCCAATGTTCAAGGTTGGAACAGTAGATTACTATGCAGTGGATCATACGCCAAGTTATCTCTGGGAAAGCGCCACGCGATCTATCTCGGCTGCTCTAATTGTTCATTTACCGACTGTGATTGAGGGTCGAGAGAGCTGGCAGCAAAACGAAACCGTCAGAAAAGCAGTGAATATTGATGCTGGAGTGATTCAAATTCCCACAATCCTGTCGTTTCAAAATCGCCAGCCCCTCTATCCCCACGCACCTATCGATACTGTTTGATTGTTTTGAAATAAGCAATAGCTGATGATTGTGGACGGCAGTTTCGTAGCCCGGGAGCGATGCATCCCGGGGCTTTTCAACAGGTGTTCCCGGGATGCAAGATCCCTAGCTGCTTGTTATAAGTGTCAGGTGAGGACGAGTTCTTTGGAATATTCTACTCTTGTGAAAGCACGTCGTTCCCGCGAAGCAGTCTGTCCGAGAATGAAGAGAATCACCTATCTTCCTCATTCCCAGCTTGACTGGGAATCCAGAATACACAATTACTTAGTAAAAATCTCCATTGTCACCCTGAGGTAAGAATGACAAGTCAAACGTGAACATTTCAAAGGTCTCGAGGACAGCTGACACCACTTAAATAGGACACCCAGCACTTCCAAATTCGGAGAAAAAATGAACCCAGAAACCAATCAGGATTGTCCTTTTTGCTTATATTTTTCTGAATTGGAAAAGAAATATGCTGCTTATGATAACCTGGTTCTGGACATGCGGATTTTAAGGCTTTTGAAGTCGCCGTCTTTGACGGATCTACGTCTGAGCTGATGAAAATTTTGATGATCAGAAATCTCATACTCCCGGTTTGCTCATTATTCCCAGGCTGCATCTTGAAACTATAGATGAAGAATTCAAAGAGGTTGTTCTGAATATGCTGGAACCGATGGGATATACGCCTTATCTTTGGAATAAGAAATTCAAGAAAGGACATCCGGTAATTAGTTTTAGAATGACGGGATCGCAGCCCGAGAGCGAAACATCCAGGTATATTTCATAAAGTGTTCCCGGGATACGAGATCCCGGGCTACAAAATGAAGCGCTATCAGATATAGTTCTGACAGCGCTTTTATAACAACTTTGAGAATCACGTCTGGTCGAACCAGACAAGGTCACCCGATTAGGTACAAAACTACTTAAGCAAGAGTAACCTCTGCATTTGGATTTGTCCAACTGCCTCAAGACGAAGAATGTATGATCCGGCGGGGAGTGATTGACCGTTAAATGCAGTCTGGTACTCACCAGCCGTTTGCCATCCATCTGATAATTTCTGAATGAGTTGTCCGGCAGTGTTGAAAACTGACAATCTGACTCGACTGGCAGCGGGTAAATTATAATCTACAGTAGCTACAGAATTAAACGGGTTTGGGTATGATCTCAGTAATGTAATGCTGAAAGGATTGTTAATGTCCTGCTCTTCAACACCATATTCCTCTCCGATTTCACCCTGGCCAAGTACGAGGTCAATCACAGTTTCCTCACCGACCACTACTTGAATATCAGCTTCCGCAACTCCTACGTCCTCAAGAGCGGCAGTTATATGAAATTCGCCAGCAGGAACTCTTTCCATCAAGAAAGCACCCTCACCGTCGGTAATAGTGCTTCTGAACAGGACTGGTCTACCGCGTCCTTCGTGCCACAGGTTAACAGTGACGTTCTCAGCAGGACCTTCGTTGGTAGTAACCGTTCCGCTGACTGAACCAAATTGGTGATCTCCACCACCGCCATCTCCTCCGCCTTCACCGAGTATGAGGTCGATAACGGTTTCTTCATTTGCGATGACTTCAATATCAGCTTCCACCATTTGCATGCGGTCCAACATGGCTGTAATATGGTAGTTTCCAACGGGAACACGCTCAAAGGCAAAGGCTCCGTTTTCGTTGGTCTGAGTCTGGAACATTTCACCTCGTCTACCCATTAGAACGACGTGTGTATTCGCGGCAGGCTCGCCGTCTGCAGTGGTAACCATACCGCTGACAGATCCAAATTCGCGATCTCCACCGCCTCCACCACCACCGAGCACGAGGTCAATTACGGTTTCTTCATTTGCGAAGACCTCAATATCGGCTTCAGCTGGTCGCAAGCGGTCCAACGTTGCAATGATATGGTAATTTCCGGGAGGGATTCGATCGAAGCCAAAGGCTCCGATACGGTTGGTTTGAGTCTGGAACATGTTACGTTCATTATCAAACATTATGACATTTGCATTTGCAGCTGGCTCACCGTTCTCAGTGGTTACTCTACCACTGACTGTACCAAAATCCTGAGCAATTGCTGGTAGCCCTATTAAAAGAGCCAAGAATAGTAAAACAACAAACTTCTTCATAACCGCCTCCAAATCATAGTGAGTTTTTCTTTGGTTCTTAACATAAAGAACATGAATTACATTTAATTAAAGTGCAAAATTTGAACCAAAAGATTATTTATTAACATCAACTTAAGTACAAATCCATTACAATCAATCCCTATTTATCGGTCATAACTTACTATATGCAAAAGCAATTTATCTGTTTAAAAAGTTCAGTTGCGATTATTATATTCAGCATTTATAAAGAACTGCGAACGTCGTTCGCAGTGTCAGTTTCAAACCTTCACAGTTTTATGGTTATACCACATATTCTAATCCGGTAAACATATGAGCCCTCCCATCAATAAATTTCCTAATATATGAATATTGACTATACATAGAGGAACTATGTATATTACATCAACGTATAAGATTAAGTTGTGATAAATTTCCTGTTAAAGGAGAATGACAAGCATGGACATAGGAAAGGATCTCGTTGCAGCGTCCGCTACCCCTCTTGTGCTGGCGATACTCAGTGAGGGTGAGAGTTATGGCTATGCCATCAGCAAGAGGGTAGATGAACTCTCAGCTGGGGAGATGCAATGGACAGACGGCATGCTCTACCCGTTGCTCCATCGTCTCGAACGTAACGGGTATGTCAAAGCGACCTGGGGGAAGTCCGAAACCGGTAGACGACGGAAGTACTACCGTCTAACCGATAACGGTCGTCAAGAACTCGCTCAGCAGCAGCGCCATTGGCAAATGGTAGATTCCGCGTTAAGAGGAATTTGGTGTAATGAATTCAGGGCAATATTGGAGGGCTCATGACAATGGAACAACCGAGAGACGAGGAAATGGAAACAAATAAAGAAATTGAGGATCGAATTAGGGAATGGCGGGATTACCTTATCCGTCAGGGTAGTTTGGAATCTGAAGAAGTTGATGAACTCGAAGACCACCTGCGTTCCCAGATAAAAATCCTGGAGGACGTTGGTCTCGACGATGACGAAGCTTTCCTTGTTGCTGTAAAGAGGTTGGGAGATATCGATTCGATCTCGCGGGAGTTTGCTCGGGAATATACTGAAAGGCTCTGGAAACAACTCGTCCTATCTCCAAAATCAACTGAAACCACTAAGACTAAAGGCAGAGACGCCGTAGTAGCGGTTGGTCTAGCAATAGCCGCAGGTGCTGCGATCAAGATCCCGACGCTTTTTGGTTATCATTTTGATGGAACAGACGAGGAAGTATCTATATATGTACGCAATTTCAGCTTTTTTGTCTTGCCTTTCCTTGCGGGATACTTCGCATGGAAACGAGACCTCGATTGGATTAGCATTAAGTGGCTGGCTGTTCCATTTGTCGTTGCGATTCTGATAATGAATGTATTACCCTACAGGGGAGAAGGGCACACTCTGATTTTGGCGGCAATTCATCTCCCCATTGCACTCTGGTTCACAGTTGGTTTAGCATACATGACCGGTCGTTGGCGAGATTCAGGACAGCGCATGAACTATGTACGTTTTTCTGGAGAGTGGTTTATATATTATGTCCTCATCGCATTAGGTGGAGGGGTCTTTATAGGTTCCCTATTTTTTATTTTCCAATCAATCGGATTGGATGCAGAAGGCTTTGTAGAAATGTGGATTATGCCATGTGGTGCAATGGGAGCAGTCCTCATAAGTGCATGGCTGGTAGAAGCCAAACAGAGTGTTATTGAGAACATGGCTCCCGTACTTACCCGGATATTTACTCCACTCTTCACTATCTTGTTACTCACATTCCTGGTTACAATGGTTTTGACGGGCAGCAGTATTAAAGTTGAGCGCGAAGCTCTCATTGGATTCGATCTACTCCTTGTGCTCGTCCTCGGTTTGCTGTTATACTCAATATCGGTGCGTAATCCTCACGCTCCTCCAGGATTCTTCGACATACTGCAATTCTTACTCGTAGTTTCAGCTCTCATTGTGGATATCCTTGCACTATGGGCAATTATGGCACGAATCTCAGAGTTCGGTTTCAGTCCAAATAAAGTGGCAGCTCTGGGTGAAAACATAATCCTGCTTGTAAATCTCGGATGGTCAGCCATAATTTACGCAAGATTCCTAATAAATCGTTCAGAATTTGCTCCCGTGGAACGGTGGCAGACATCTTACATTCCGGTGTACGTTGTCTGGGCCTGGATCGTAGTTACAATATTCCCGATCATTTTTAATTTTCAATAGGATAATAGAGGACCAATTACTTAATAATCAATTATAAGATATATTCATTTTATCTCATCGAGGAATAAGATAACCACTCTCCTGTTTTGAGCCCTGGCTTCTGCTGTTTGGTTGCCTATTTGCAGGTCTACTGGTCGCGTGTCTGCATATCCGATTGCTCGCAATCTCGATGGTGGTACATCCCGATCGACGAAAAATCGTACAACTGTAGATGCCCTCGCAGCTGATAGTTCCCAGTTTGAAGCAAACCGACTCGATGACATCGGAATATTATCCGTATGCCCTTCAATTGCAATCTGATAGGGAACTTTGTTAATCTGACCAGCTATTTTCGATAGGAAAGGAATGGCGTGTTTGAGAAGTTCTGTTGATCCGGATGTGAAAAAGCTCGATCCTTTAAGCGAGAGAGTAACACCATGCAAATCACGGTTAACTGCAACTTGAGATTCAAGTTTTTCTTCTTGCACAATCTCATCAAGGTCTTTTTGAATCTCTGCCAGAGTCACTCGTGGTTTTACCTGAGAGCCACCTATAGCTTTATTCATTGCATTAGAAACGATCTGCATCTTCACAGGATTGATATCCGAAAACGCTAACAATAATACAAAAAATGCCAGCAGCAGTGTCATCATATCACCGTACGATATTAACCAATCACTGTCAGAATCTTCTTTTGTCCGGTTGAATATATCTGGTTTAGTTAGATCACTCCGTTTCATTGATTATCCCTGTTTTTCAAGCTTGCTTTTTTTTCAGCAGGGGATAACGGTCTCAGGTCTGTAATAACTCGTTCGGAAGGACGTACAAATGAATTAAGGTAATCCTCAACTTTACGTGGGTGCCAGCCTTCCGATATCATTTGAATCGATTCCACGATCATGCGCATCTTTTCTGAGGTTTCTCTTGATCGATTCTCTAATTTATTTGCAAATGGGATGAAAAACAAATTCGCCAGGATCAATCCATAAAATGTCGTAACCAGAGCAACTGCCATGTCACCGCCAATTCGCCCGATTGATTCGTCAGAACCCATATTAGCCAGCATCCCAACTAATCCAATCAGTGTTCCTATCATGCCGAAAGCAGGCGCAAACTTTGCCATTGTCCGGAAGACATGTGCTTCTTCAAACTCTTTTCGGGTTCGAAAGTCAATTCGTTCTTGAAGGATCTCTGCAATTTCATTCTGTTTAAATTGATCCGACAACATCTGAATCCCGTCTTTTAGAAATGGATTCTTAATTTTCGGTAATTCACGTTCTAATTCTAATTTGCTGTTGCGAGCCAATGATGACAACCTTGTTATTTCAGGGATGTATTTCCGTCCGGAGCTCGATTGTTGTCTGAATACGACCTTAAGGCTGTGGAAAACACTGAACAGCAACGGTGAATGAAAGCTGATGAAGGTCGCTGCCATCGTGCCGCCAAATACGATAAATATCCCCGGAATATTTATAAATATCCCCCATGCCTGCTCAATTCTCCAGAATTCCTGCCCGGATACACCGAGTATAATTGCCAGTACAAGCATCAGGATACCTATAAAAACGCCAAAAACAGTTGTAGCATTCATTGGAAACCAATGTTAGGTTGAACTTAAGTTCATTATATTGAGTAAGTAGCATCTTTGATAAAGTCACTTATTCAAGATTTCAGAGATATCAATTGCTACCTATTAATATTAACGTAGGATTTTACCTTTTCTTAAGTGGATTATTTAGTGTTTGAAATGGAACAGACTATTTAAAAGTTGGAGAATTTAAAACAGAGCGCAGAAACCAGTAGAGATCAAAATCTCTTGAAAGGCAAAACAGGTCGGGTGGGATCTGAATAAATCTTATTAAACAAGCATAACTATCTGAATTATTTGCTCGCTATTGGTTATATATCAGCAAATAGTGAAGTCAGCTCAAGAATTATTCAAGTTGGTGGACAGTCTGTAAATATGGACAATTATTCATCCAAAACCTCGCGTACTTTCATTGCAAAATCCATTGTTCGAAATGGTTTTTGTATGTATGGAATTCCGGGTTTAAGAATACCGTGATGAACAATTGCATTTTCCGTATACCCTGACATAAACAAAACTTTCACATCAACCCACATTTCACGTAGCTGTTCAATAAATTCCGCTCCACTCATATATGGCATCACAACATCTGTTATTACCAGATCAACACGCTTTTCCATTCGCTGACATAGTAAAAATGCGGCTGCGCCTGAATCAGCTTCAGTTACTTCGTACCCCAATCGTTTTAAGACCTTGCAGGCAGCATTTCGAACATTTGCTTCGTCTTCGACCACAAGCACAGTTTCATTTCCTCGTGGCATTTCAGCATTTAGTTCTCTTTTTATTATTTTATCAGCTTCTTCAGCTATTGAAGGCAAATATATTTTGAATGATGTCCCTTTATCAACTTCGCTGTAAACACTAATAAATCCATTACTTTGCCTGATTATTCCATAAACAGTCGACAAACCGAGCCCTGTCCCCATTGTTTTTGGTTTAGTTGTAAAGAATGGCTCAAATATCTTTGCTCTTACTTCTTCCGTCATACCACTGCCAGAGTCGCTGACAGCGAGCATCACAAATTCACCAGGTTCAACGAATGGATGTTTTTTTGTATAGTCTTCGTCTAAGACTACATTCTTGGTCTCTATAGTTAGCTCTCCCCCCTTAGGCATCGCATCCCGCGCATTAACAACCAGATTCACAATAACTTGATCTATTTGTCCGGGATCTGCTTTAACCATCTTAATATCTTCACCTGGGACCACATTTAAATCAATATCTTCACCAATAGTCCGTTTCAACATATTTTGTATGTCAGTTATTTGTGTGTTGAGGTTTAAAACTCTCGGCTGCAGAGTTTGTTTACGACTGAATGCGAGCAATTGACCTGTTAGTGCCCCGGCTCGCTCAGCGGCTGATTGTATTTCTTTCATATTGTTATTGAGTGGATCGTGAGAGTCGAGATCTATCAGAGACAATTCAGCGTTACAGATAATGGAAGTCATCAGGTTATTGAAATCGTGTGCCATTCCACCAGCAAGCCTTCCGATACCTTCCATCTTCTGAGATTGCCGCAGTTGATCTTCGAGTCGCTTGCGATCTGTATTGTCAATTAAATAACCTCTAATCTGAATCAGTTTACCGGATTCATCGAATACTCCGACTGCGTTCTCAATTATATGAAGTGTATGACCCTCCTTATGACGAAAATCCTTTTCGTAAAACTCAAGCTTTTTTTCCTCGGTAAGTATCTTGATGAATTCTTCCCTGTCCTGTAGGTTGGTATAAAAGGAACTAATTGGTGCAGATAGTATTTCCTCTACCGAATCATAACCAAAAATTCGAGCAAACGCCGGATTGCATGTGAGAGTCCTTCCATCGGGAGTAGAAATATAATTTCCAGCTACATCGTCCTCGAACAAACTGCGATAGCGTTCTTCACTTTCCTTAAGAGCTTCCTCTGCCTTCTTGCGTTTTGTTATATTATTAAAGAGCGCAACCATTTTTCCCGCTGCAGTCTGAAATGCTGCAACCTCGAATGCTCCTGTTATTCTATCATCTTCATAGCTGATCTGTTCTGTACCCCATGGTATGCCTTTCTTTGCAGCCTCCATATATCTATGTGGCACTTCTGTTTGAGCGAGGGGTGGAAAGGCCTCTTCAATAGTCTTACCAATGAATATTGAGTTATCAACTCCCAGGAGTATATCCGCTGCGGGATTCGCTCCTAAAAAAACCAGCCGATCTTCAGATTGCATCTCATACATGTGAACTCCCATTGGAGAATTCTCAACGATATTTCTAAAACGTTGCTCACTTTTGCGTAATTCTTCTTCGGCTTGTTTATGGTCGGTAATGTCAACAACCAATCCTCTTAAACCAACCGGTTTTCCATCATCTAAGACAGGAGTTGAGTAAATCATTACGGGGAAGGTGGTCTTGTCTTTCCTTATGGCTGTAAACTCTAAATTCTTACGTGGTTGTCCAGTTAACACCTTTTTAATATTCCCTTTCGCTCTTTCATGTTCCTCGGGTGCAATTGTGGTAAACACATTCAAACCTTTTTCAAATTCTTCACTACTATATCCATAGATATCTAATGCGCTGCGATTGACATAGGTTAGATTTCCCTCTAAATCCATTTCAAAAATTACTTGTGGTAGCAAATCAGCCATGTCCCTGAAACGTTTTTCGCTTTTCTGTAATGCAGCCTCCGCCTGTTTACGTTCTGTAATATCGGTAAATATTGTAGCGAAATGATTTTTCCTGGTTGAATAGGCTAAAACGCGATACCACTTGCCTAATGGTTCTGAATATTGCTCGAATCTGATTCCATTACCTGTCAAAGCAACCTTCCCATAGACTCCTATCCAATCAGCAGGATCATTTTCCATTCCGGGAATTACTTCTGTTACTTTTCTCCCGATGATTTTTTCTCGTCTTAATCCCGTTTGTTGTTCATACGCGCTATTGACTTCGAGGAAAATGTAATCCCTGGGATAATGGTTGTCGTCCAGAACAATTTCATGCAATGCAAAAGAATCATTCATGTTTTCAAAAAGAGAGCGATATCTTTCTTCACTACTGAGAAGTGTTTCCTCCGCCTGTTTACGTTCAGTAATATCCTCGGTCATTATAACAACACGATCAACATTTCCTGATTCATCATTAATAACGTAGAAGAATTGCTGAATCCATCCGTCAACTCCCGATACAGACTTAGATAAATGAGTTTCCGGAATCCTGTATTCTCCGCCGGTCTGATAAACCTTTCTTAGTTCCTTACAATGCTCTTCGCCTAAGTAATCCTCTGTAAAATCAAATACAAGTTCATCCTTTGGTTTGTAATCCTGCTTCAGGCGTTCATCGCTCCATTTCCAAATGTTTCTCCATGTCTGGTTATGCATTAACAATGTTCCGTTTGTATCTCTAACAGAAATACCAATAGGTGAGTTGTTAATAATCGCTTCATTTAATAGGTTACTTTGTTTAAGTGCATCTTCCGCTTTAGTCAAATCTGTAACATCCACAAGTGCAGACTGATATCCGATTAAATTGTTCTTCTCGTCCTCAAGAGTTGCTGCAAATCCGCGCGCCATAAAGGTTGTATTATTCTTGCGTTTTGCCAGGAAATCGCCTTTCCATTCACCAGTTTTATTCAGAGAGTTTAGAATCTCTGCAGCTTCTTCCTTATTTTTAAAAAAGTCAGAAATAGGTTTCCCACAAGCGTCCTCATTGCTATCATAACCCCATAGTCTAAGAAACGCAGGATTGACAAGATTAATGATACCATCAATGTCTGCTGCACTTGTAGCTGCAATAGACGATTCAAAAATATTATTCTTTATTCGTAACTCTTCCTCTGCCAGTTTGCGCTCTGTGATATCTCGAGTAACTCCAAGTAGTCCTTTCGGTTGTCCATCCTTATTTCGTAAAAATGAGACTGAAATTTCCACCGGATATATCGATCCATCCTTGCGATTCATCTCAATCTCGAAGGTCCTTGATCTTGTGGGATCAGCTGTTCCCTGTTTTTCAAGCATTAATTCCTGGCCTAATAATTGACTGATTTTCTTGAAAGATTCCGGAGTCATGGAATCTTCTAAAGGTTGCTGCATTTTTTCAGACACAGTGAAACCGCTTTGCGAATAGGTCGATGGACTTATATACGTAAGGTTCAGGTTGAGATCTCGAGTCCAGATAACATCTGTAAGATTATCAGCTAAAAGTCTGTATTTTTCCATACTTTCCCGAAGCGCATTTTCTGCTTGCTTGGATTCGGTGATGTCGCGTACAACTCCTATCACACGTTTGGTTGACTTGTTTATAGAAGTCGTTATTTCTAATATCTTGTTATTATATTCAATTTCAAAAGGTTCTACACCTTTCCCTATTAGAAGATTTTTGATGATTGGGAGTATGATTTTAAAATTCTTCGCATTGAGTTGATCCTTGACCAACTTAAGCACACTTTTTCCTATTAACTTATCTTGAGATACATCTGCGATTTCTTCAAGCTGTTTGTTAACGGAGACTATCTTTCCGGTTAATGTTGCGTACGCAATTCCATCCTTAACGTTTTCGAAAATATCAGAAAGGTCTTTCTGGCTTTCCAGTAGAGCCTCTTCTACTTTTTTGCGCTCTGTGATGTTATTAATAATGCACAGAGTTCTGTAATATTCACCATTTTCATCCTTTTGAGCTGATGAGTTTATTACTATATCAACATGATCTCCATTTTTATGAACCATTTTGTTTTCATGGTTGTACGAGAAACCATTAATAAACACCTCTTTTAAACAATCATTTGCTCTCTCCCAAAAATCTGGATGGATTATTTTAGTTATTGGTTCACCGACAACTTCCTCAATCTCATATCCAAGAAATTCTGTGATTGTACTGTTGCATTCGATGATAACTCCGTCTTTATCTACAGATGTGATCAGATTAGCGGCAGTCTCAAAAATAGTACGATATTTAGCTTCGCTCTTTCGAAGAGCCTCTTCAGCCCGTCTGCGTTCTGAAATATCACGAGAAATGCCTACAGTTCCAATTATCTCATTGTTGTCACTGAATATTGGCGATTTTATTGTTTCGAGGAATATCTCCCTTCCCTTTTCATTAAGAATTGATTCTTCAAAAATCGTTTGTTTCCTTGCATCCATCACTCGCAGGTCATCTTCCTTGAATTTTGCAGCAGCTTCTTCACCAAAACAAATTGAGCATGAATTATTTGCCAAATATTCCGGGGCCATTCCAACTACTTCACCAAATTTCCGGTTGGCGATAATGAAATTGGAGTCGGTATCCTTCAGCCACGCCATATCGGGGATGTTGTTCAGGAAAGAATCCATTTCTGCAATCTTCTTTTGCAGTATTTGATCCATCTGTTTTCGCTCGGTTATGTCATAGGTAAGTACCTGAACGGCAAAAAACTCTCCTGTTTCCAGTCTTACCGGTTGAATGCTTTCGTGAAACCATTTATCCTTTTGTTCTAAATATCTTTCTTGAGTTATACCCTCATTGGTCTTCTCAATTCTTTCAATTGCTTCGAGACAACCATCCAGAAATTCACCGGGGGGAAATACATCTCTGATATTTTTTCCATTTATTTCCGCAGGTTCCAGATCCCAGTACGAAGCCGCTTGTTTGTTGAGTAGTAAAAAGGTTCCATCTCTGCTGATCAGGTTTACGCCTGCATCAAGGCTCTCGATAAGAATCTTGTATTTCTCTTCCAATTGCTTGCGATCTGTAATGTTAGTTTGAGCTCCCCATATCGAGTGCAGGCATCCATCTTCAATAATACCATGATAATTTTCAATTAAATAAAGAGTATTTCCAGCCTTATCAACATCCCTGGTCTCCTCGTTATTAACCCGATATCCCTCCCTTTCCAATACAAGTATGGCTCTTTCACCATAATCGGGAGCAAATTCAATCGCCCGTTTGCCAATCATATCTATCGGTTCAAGTCCGTACATCTCAGCCAGAGAGCCATTTACTTCTCCAACTACGGCAAACTTGTTGATCCAATCTATTATTTCTGCCCGTGGCAGGTTAATTGGAACCGGAGTTCTTAAGTCGACACGATAAACACCTTCGGTACAGTGTTGATCGAAGCTCTTTAATCTCTCGTAGCTTTCATTTATCCTCTTTTCAGCTTGTTTACGTTCAGAGATATCCCTTGCTAATGACATAATCATCTGTTGTCCGTCGTAATTAATTACCCTTGAGCTGATTTCAACGGGTATTTGCTTTCCAGGTTTGCTTATATGAACCGTTTCGAAAGTAATTCGACTGCTATCCTGGAGATTCAGTAGACCTTGTCGACTTTCCTCTGATAGGGGATCCTGGGGTGAACTAATATCTTCAGGTGTTATACTCAATAATTCTTCTCGCGTGTAACCCAGTCGATTACATGCTGTTTCGTTTACTTCGATAAACTTGCTGAATCCCTTTTCCGTCAGGGCATGCACAAATACTGCATCGTTAATACCTTCGAATAACTCTCTAAACTTGATTTCGGATTTTTTTACTTCTTCCTCGGCTTTCCTGCGGTCAGTGATGTCGCGCATTATTCCTAACACTTTCGGATCACCCTTTTGCCCCATACTTACGGTGGTTACCTCGGTAAAAATAATATCTCCGGTTTTCTTAATTACTTTGGCCTCATATTGGTTTGGCAACTCCAATCCTTGTTGTCGAGCCTTATACCTTTCTTCAAAAAAATCCCTGGTATCTTCAGGTAGAAGTACATTGTAATCAAAATCATCCGAGGTGATTTCCGAATAAGAATAACCTGTCATTTCACAGAATCTTCGATTTACATATTCATAACGCTGACCTCGTAAAAGGTATATTGCATCATTTGCGTTATCGACTAATGTTCGATACTTCTCTTCACTTTCACGCAAAGCTTCCTCTGCTTGTTTGCGTTCGGTGATATCTATTATGAATCCCTCTATACCAATAATTTGACCGGATTGTAGAACCGGTCTTACAGAAAAAGTATGATAACCAACAGAGCCATCTTTGCAACGTCGGGAAAACTCACTACTGGGGACAGGGACTCCTTCGAGCAACGATTGAACAATCCTCTGAGCCTCTTCAATATCTACTTCGACCTGGGTTAATGAAAAGTGTTGACCTAATACTTCCTTTGATGAATCGTATTTATGCATCTCTAACCAGGCTTGGTTGACGCGCCTGAAATTACCATCCCGATCAATGAAAAAGTATCCTGCTTCAGTGTTTTTGATTATTTTGCGGAATCGCGCCTCACCTTCACGAAGTGCTTCTTCTATCTGCCTGCGCTTGGTGATATCTTGTGCGACACCTGTGAGACCGATAATCTTTTCATTTTTTATAATCGGATTGACCAAAAACATAAACCATCCGACCGATCCGCTCTTAGTTAAGTATCTGAATTCAATCGTAGCTGATTTCTTCCCGGTTTTTAATTGATCTCGAAACACTTCATGAACTCGTCTCTTATCTTTCGAGTGCACAAAGCTCAAATAGAACTTACCAATTAACTCCCCATTTGTATATCCAAGAGCTTTAAGAGCCGCCTCGTTAATGAAGCTGAATCTTCCTCGCTCATCAGTACTGAAAAGGCATGCATTAGTTCCTTCAACAATAGCACGGAACTGATCCTTGCTTTCCTGTAATGTTTCCACTGCACGTTTTCTATCTGTAATATCTCGTGCGACATGAGCAGAGCCAATGACATTCCCTTCCTTGTCAAAAAATGGTGAGGTCGTTACGTCGAAAACACCACCAAGTCGCTCTTCAGTAACTTCCTGGTGATATTCCTTGCCGTCAATGGCTGTTTTTGAATGTGGGCAAAAATCTGGGGGTGAGCTTAAACCGTGGACAACTTCATAGCAGATAGCCCCCACACATTCTCGAGGCGTCAAGCCGAGTCGTTCCGCCATTGATTGATTAACGCGAACTATCCGGTGGTCGTTGTCAATGATGGCAATAAGGTCTGGAACCAGGTCAAATGTACGCTCCCATTCCTCTTTTGCTCGGTTGATTATCCTTTCAGAACGTTGGTGTTTTGCGGTTTGATCTTCGAGTGATGCAATCTTCTTTTGCATTTGCTCGATTTCTTCAATTAGCTGCGCATTGGTTTTCGATTCGTAACTCATGGTTTCTCTATCTTTAATGATTTCTGACTAAATAAATTGATTGGGGGTGGTGAGTGAGTATGGCAGCGGTACTGTTCAATCAAAAATTACCCTAATTTGTAATATACTTACAATTTGCAGATTTGCAATAATTAGTTTAGATTTGGAAAGTATGATTTGAGCAAGAGCGAATGGAATGATAATTTCATTATGCTGAAGAGGTTGAAGTGGGGAGTCATCTGGATGCTATTTCGATACATGTGGTATTATTACATTTAACATGTTTTTTTTTATAAAGAATGAGAAATTGAATTAGTCAAATTTATTATTTATTATCCTTTTTTATTGTTTTTTTATAAATATTATTTATGAGAAAATCAACAATTTCTATTTTATGCAAAAAAATCAAGACTCGATTGTAACCACCGTTATTCAGAGTAGATATCAGAACGATTTGGAGAAAAGGCAGCTCAATCGTTCTGAATAATTTTTCGCCGTATTGAGCATGGAAGCTCAAACAAATGAAACACGGAGGTTACGAATGAGTGATCTAACCAGAGTAGGTGCCAACATTCAGGCTCTCCAATCTTTCAATTCGTTGATGAAAATCAATGATCGATTGGGAAATCATCAGTATAAGTTGGCTACCGGCAAGAAGATTAATTCCGCTGCAGATGATCCCGCGGGATACAGCCTCGCGAAAGGACTTGAAGCACGCGGTAGAGGTCTTTCCGTCGCGATGAGCAATGTCAGCAATGCCAAGAATATAATGGACGTTGCTGAAGGTGGATACCAGAATGTAATGGACATTCTCCACACTTTAAAGGAAAAAGCCACCCAGGCTTCAGACGACTCTCTTAATTCAGATCAGAGGACTGCTATTTCTAATCAGGTTACAGCACTGATCACAGAAATCGACGATATTGTCTCTGAAACCAAGTTCAACGGATTCGCATTGGTCGATGGAACTTACTCCAAGACTTTCCAGACGGGTGAAGGCGTTACGGATTCGCTTGCAGTAGCTCTCAATGACTCTGATTCAGCTGCATTGGGTATCAACGCACTTGATTTAAGTACACACGCGCTTGCTACTGCAGCCATGGGAAGCATTGACACTGCAATCACAACGTTGTCAACTGCGATCCAGGAAGTCGGTGATATCAAGTCTCGTCTGGCATCCAAGGAGACGGCGTTGTCAATTTCATACACCAATACGGAAGCGGTGCGAAGTAACATCGAGGATGCTGATTTTGCTCAAGAGCAGATGCAAGTGATGAAGCTCAACATACTGCAGCAAACAGCAGTATCGTCATTTGCACAGTCAAATGCATCACCACAGGTTGTGCTATCGCTGTTCTAAATCGAAATTGTAAAACTAAGCCGATAGATAAAGGCGGGAATTTTTCCCGCCTTTTTTTTCTCTATCGTTGAGGAATTTATTATCGGGAGTACAGACGTTACCAGCCTGTCCTATATAAGGAAAAGAGGTGTCTTAGATGTTCCTCTGATAAAAAAATCTATTTAAAGGATAAACCAGGGTAACTGGTCGTAATGAGTTGATGTTGTGTATTTGTTATTCTATCATCGCAGCAGTTACACAATAGAGTATTAAAACACTACTTGGAGTTAATTTCGCGTAGGGGCTGATCCCCGATCGGGATCGAGGACAAGTTATCAAGCCCTTTAAGTTGCTTAATATGGCTCAATAAATTAGCCCTTAAACGAAACTAATCATAAATACTGAAAATTATTAGTTGTTCCCGGGAATTCATCAGTTTTATCGTTTATTCTTATTTTTTTATTAAAGAGCAAGATTTTCATTAAAGTTTCCTGAATGTTATCCGATATTCATATTAGACAGTAAATTTTATCGAAAAAGATAACACAAACAACGATGACAAGGATGTCATCACAAAAACTAACACGGAGGTTACAATGAGCGATCTGATGAGGATCTTCTCGAACGTACAGGCAATGCAGTCCCAGAACGCATTAATGAGAATTAATGACAAACTGGGAGACCACCAATTTCGTCTGGCTACCGGCAAGAGGATAAATTCCGCCGAAGACGATTCTGCAGGTTACAGTCTTTCTAAGGGACTGGAAGCCCGAGGCCGCGGCCTAAACGTTGCTTTGAGCAACGTTAATAATGCTAAAAACATCATGGATGTTGCAGAGAGCGGCTATCAGAATGTAATGGACATTCTACATAATCTGAAGGAGAAAGCCACACAGGCATCTGATGATTCATTGAGCGCCGACCAGAGGACGGCAATCACCAACCAGGTTGCTGCACTGATCACTGAGATCGACGATATCGTCAGCGAGACAACGTTCAACGGATTCAATCTTATTGACGGTACTTACAACAAGACTTACCAGACCGGTGAAGGTGTCACCAACACTCTTGCAGTAGCACTCAACGATTCAGATTCTGCAGCATTGGGAATTGATTCTCTTGATTTGACTTCGCATGCTAATGCTACGACTGCAATGGGAGCCATCGATACTGCGATCACTACGTTATCAACAGCCATCCAGGAAGTGGGAGACATCAAGAACCGTCTGTCATCCAAGGAAACCGCGTTGTCAGTAGCTATTACCAATACTGATGCTTCGCGAAGTTTGATTGAGGATGCTGATTTCGCCAGTGAACAAATGCAGGTGATGAAACTCAATATACTGCAGCAAACTGCGGTTTCGTCTTTAACTCAAGCAAATTCAGCACCGCAGGTGGTACTTTCACTGTTTGGCTAATTAAATCGACAATTGTTAATTGACAATTGACATTTAAGTGAAAGGAGACCAAATTATGTCAAATGGATTTATGGATATTAGGGAAGTTGCCAGCTATTTGAAAATAAAGGAACAAACAGCGTATCGACTGGTACAACAGGGCAAGATTCCCGGTGTAAAGCTTGGCGGTCAATGGAAGATCAAAAAAGATCACCTGGACAAGATGTTCGATGAAATACTGAATGCTAAACTTGCCGAATTAAACAATCGGTAGAAATCCCATTCAGAAATAAGTGGACCCTCCGACTTGGTTGACTGAGTTGGAGGGTCTATTTCCTAAAATGTTGAGTAACAAATATCAAGTTTCAGGTGTCAAGCATAAGAGAAATTGGGATGGTGAAAAGGAAAAATCACACAACATTATCGCTCTGTATGATTGTTAAGGATGAAGAGAGCAATTTGGCAGATTGTCTGAACAGTGTCAGGGATGTTGTCGATCAGATGATTATTGTTGACACAGGTTCAACGGACAGGACTGTTGAGATTGCCAGAGAATATGGAGCGGAAGTTCACAATTTCACGTGGTGTGATGATTTCTCAGCGGCTCGTAACGAATCTATCAAACACGCCGCGTGTGACTGGATACTCTGGATGGATGCAGATGAGCGTTTAAGTGAATCGACCATACAGAATCTGCGGGAATGCCTGAAAGTATCTATAAGACCTTTATGTTTTAAAGTTACGGTTCGAAGTATTCAAGAAGCTGACTCTTACCATGATTCCGACTCATACCGGTTGTTCAGCAATCATGCTGGGATTTATTTCGAGGGTCGAATTCACGAACAGATTACTACATCTGCAAGAGAGGTGGGAGCTAAGGAAAAAAATGCCGGTTTTCTATTAATGCACTACGGATATAATCTTGATAACGATGTTATGCAGGACAAAATTGAGCGAAATCGTATTTTATTAGAGAGAATAATTAAAAATAATAATCCCAACCAGGCATATTACTATTTCACACTTGGACAAAATTACAGCTCGACTAACGAGAATGAACAGGCATTGGAATATTATGACAGAGCTTTATCTCTAAAGCAATTGGAACCAACAATCGAAGCTTCATTACTCAACTGCACAGCACAAGCTTGTTTTAATCTTGGTAATTTAGATCGAGTGGAAGAACTTTCAAAACGATCTCTTAAATTGATTCCGATGCAAGCTGGTGCTGTATACAATTTATTTAAATTAGCTGAGATTCAGGGAAGTAATCGAGATATCATTTTTTGCCTTAAACAGCTCTTAAAGAATACTCAATATCTACAGAACCATCCTAAACAAATATCATCAGATACACTGCCACCGGTTTTCAGGATACTGTCAATTCTCGGAAATACATATCTTAAGACAGGTGATAAAACGAATGCCCTCCAAAGTTATCTTGAAGCCTGGAGAGAATCCGGTAATGAAGAGGTATTGCTGAAAATCATTCCACTGGCAATGGAATTAGGTGAGTTTGAAATTCTAAGAAGTATTGTTGAAAAATCTATCTCTGCTGGTGATGATTCAATTGCTAAACTCGATTTACTGGCGGTTATTTTTATGAAACAACAAAATCTAATAGAAGCGCTGCAAATATACGAAAAACTTCACAATCGGTATCCGGATAATGTTCACGTCATTAAACGCCTAATTGGTTTGTATGCTAAAACCGGTCGAGGTGATAAAGCGGAGGCCTTGCTAAAACAACTTCAATAAAACATAAAGAAATTAGGATTCGGATCATCTGCAAGAATATTGATTCAATTTCTTAAATTTTATCATATTTATTTGTTTGTTCCTGAATTTTTTTTCCGGTAATCTCCATTTTCTTCCCAATTCAAAGAAAAAATCAAGACTTGCCTGTTATCGACGATATTCATAATAGATAACAGGGCGAGCTTTGAGAAAATGGCGGACTCAGTCGTCCTTAATTAATTTTCCGCCACGTTGAGCAGGGAAGCTCAATAAAAACAAGGAGGTTGCTATTGTCTGATTTAACCAGAGTTGGTGCCAACATACAGGCGCTCCAATCTTTTAACTCGTTGATGAAAATCAATGATAAGTTGGGGACCCATCAGTATCGGTTGGCGACAGGTAAGAGGATCAATTCCGCGGCTGATGATCCAGCGGGATACAGCCTCGCGAAAGGATTGGAAGCTCGTGGTAAAGGGCTTTCAGTTGCAATGAACAACGTCAGTAATGCTAAAAACATCATGGATGTGGCTGAAGGTGGATTCCAGAATATCATGGACATTCTTCACACCCTGAAGGAAAAAGCTACCCAGGCATCTGACGACTCGCTCAGCGCAGACCAGAGAACGGCTATTGGAAATCAGGTTACAGCGCTTATCGAAGAGGTAGACGACATCGTCTCTGAAACGAAGTTTAATGGCTCTGCCCTGATTGATGGTACGTATTCCAAGACATTCCAAACAGGTGAGGGAGTTACGGACTCACTTGCAGTGGCTCTCAATGATGCAGATTCGGCAGCACTGAGTATTAACTCGCTTGATTTGAGTACCCACGCACTCGCTACAGCAGCCATGGGAAGTATTGACACCGCAATCACCACGTTGTCAACTGCGATTCAGGAAGTAGGTGATATCAAGTCACGTCTGTCATCCAAGGAAACAGCACTTGCGGTGGCATACACAAACACGGAGGCAGTTCGAAGTAACATCGAGGATGCCGACTTTGCCAAAGAGCAGATGGAGGTGATGAAACAACAGATTTTGCAACAAACTGCAGTTTCGTCATTCGCTCAGTCTAATGCGGCACCTCAAGTAGTGTTATCATTATTCTAATCCATCAACAGACTTACCTTTTACGCAGAGAGGCGGGAAATATTTTCCCGCCTTTTTTTTCCATAGAGAACGTCGGGAACCAAAAAGGAGTAATCAGGGAAGAAGTATGGAGTATTCACCTCGATTTGCTGTAACAGAGATATCCGGGTATCACGATTAGAAAGGTTTCTATGTACTCAAAAAACAATATTAAAGATTTACCAGATTCAGCCGATAATAATAATAGATGATTAGAAGTAAGTGTCAATTACGGCTCACTTTAAAACGGCGCAGTAATTGCAACATAATATAACAAGGGAGATACAACATTGTTAAACAGATCCTTTCAACAGACATCAAGAAAACAGAACCCTTATCTGGTTCAAAAAATAATGACCGCCAGCCCTGAGCAGCTCATAGCATACATATATGATGCAGGTGTCGCTGCGTGCGGACGAGAAGATAAAATAAAAGCTATGCAGGCTGTTCAGGAGCTGATTAACGCATTGAATTTCGATCAAAAGGATGTAGCAATGACATTCTACTCGATTTATCGTTATATCCAGGATCAAATTCGAGAAAAGAACTTCCAGGGAGCCAAAGAAGCTCTCACTGAAATTAAAAAGGCTTGGGTGGAAGCTCACAAACTTTAAAGGAGAGTCCCGATTCACATTGCAGTGATGGAGAGGCTATCCTAAGGGATTGAGATATGGCAATAGACATCGGATCAGTATACAATAACCAATCTTCAGTAGATAAGCTCATACAGCAAATGATGAAGATTGAATCACGACCCCGTAATGATTTGGTATCAAAACGGAATTCATTGTATACCAGGAAAAAACTTCTTTCTGATTTGGATTCTAAGTTATCCGCCTTAGATGCCAAAATGGAACGATTCACAGATCCGATTACCGATTACTTTGCAGCGAAACTCGCAACTAGCAGCAATACAGACCTATTTACAGTGAGCGCCGGTTCTTCTGCGGAGTTAGGTAACCATTCCCTATCGGTTAGCCGGTTAGCAATATCCGATACAAGAGTGTCACAGCAATATACGGATAGCGATTCTTCTTTTGCTGGTATTAACTCTGACCAGACGTTCTCAATTGAAGTCGCACACCCAACAGATCAAGACGCCTCGAACCGTGAATCAATAAGTGTTACTGTCACTGCAGATGTTTTTGCAGGAACTAATGATGATGTCTTACAAGCTATTTCCAATGCAATTAACAGTGCAATGTCTACTGCAGCTGCCAATGAGACTATTGATAATGATGAAGAAGTAAATGCAACTGTAGTAACTGAAGAAGATGGAAAATCGCGTCTC